>NZ_JBQLIS010000010.1:0-159106 GCF_052156435.1 Paenarthrobacter sp. NCHU4564 | reverse complement strand
GATCAACCCAACCAGAGCCAAGAACAACGCCATCAAACAACTCAACAACCTCGGCTACAACGTCACCATCACCCCGGTCACCGCAGCCTAACCCACCACTACTTTCGTACTAGTTGGGTTCCCCTAGGCGTACATGAGCGAGCCCGGCGTGGTGAGCGTTTCGCCGGTCTCCAGCCACGTCTTCAGGCCGGAGAGGATCATGGGCCAGCCGCCGTAGAGTTGGTCATTGGCGCCCTCGCGCAGCTGGTCGTGCGTCACGGTGAGGTGGCACGAATCGCCCACGGGTTCAATCTCCCACGTGATCCGCGAGGTTCCCTCGGCCTTGACGTCCTCGCCCCACAACGCGCGCATGGTCTGGACAAGCCGGCGGGGCGGATCGACCTCGATGTTCTCGCCTTCGCCGAGCGGTTCATCAGCCTTGACGTTCCGCATCTCAAACTTCCCACCGGGCGTCCAGTCCGAGGTGAACGTGTTCCCGAACTGGTACTTGCTCCGGATCTCACTGGTGGTGATGGCTTCCCAGAGCCGCTCCGGCGTGGTCTTGATGTAGATTTCGAAGATCTTTTCCATGGGACTTTCCAATCTGGATTTCAGGTCGCTGAGGGCAGCGGCCCATGGTTCTGCATATTTGCTCACCCAGCGATCGTGGATGAGCCGGATGGGGACCGGGTTCAGGAAGTGCAGCTTTTCACGCCCCCGACGGCGGGTGACCACCAGGCCTGCATCTTCCAGCAGCTTGAGGTGCTTTGCGATGCCGAAACGGGTCATCTCGAACCGGGCTCCGAGGGCACTGAGGGTCTGCCCGTCCTCGCGGAACAACTCATCGAGCAGTTCCCTCCGGGTGGGGTCTGCCAGTGCTTTAAACACGGCGTCCATGGGTTCAGAATAGGTGACCATTTAGTCACGTGTCAACGGATTATCCTGAGCTTCTCCGCACAATCGCGGGAATGCGCCGAGGTCGCTGTTCCTTTCCGGGCCCATTCGAAGGCTTCCCGCGAACTCGCGAGTACGGCCCGGCAGCCGGAAAGTTTCTGAATTATCGCAGAAAGAAACAGCCACATTCTGTGGGAATTTTGCGATTCATCCCGGCCCCAACGCCAACCCATCGCCGGAAAGTCCTACGCCAGCGCCGATTAAGGGCCGCTAAGTTACTCGCAAGTTTCCGATATTGAACTGTTGTTATTGCCAAAACTTTACGATAGTTTCTCCCTGTGATGCGCGTCGCACTGAAGCTTTTGGGGCGACGAAGGCCGAGCGAAGGACAAAGATGACCATCCACCCAGCGGAATTACAGAGCGCGGAAGAGCGCTTGAAACGCCTGCACGAACGCCTCGGCGGCATTGCCTACGGCGGCGACTACAACCCCGAACAATGGCCCCGCGAGGTCTGGCAGGAAGATGCCAGGCTCATGCAGGAAGCCGGCGTAAACCTCGTGACCCTCGCGGTCTTTTCATGGAGCCGGTTGGAGACCAGCCACGGCGTGTTCGATTTCGAATGGCTCGACGAGGTCATGGACCTGATGCATGAGCACGGAATCGGCGTGGACCTCGCCACCCCGGACGCCGTCCCGCCCGCCTGGCTCGTTGAACAGCACCCGGACATCATGCCCGAACGCGCGGACGGCAGTATCTTCGGTTTCGGGTCACGCCAGCACTTTGATGTCTCCCACCCCGTTTACCGGGAGAAGTCCCTGACCTTGGCGGACAAGATGGGCGAGCGCTATTCCGGCCACCCTGCGCTCCGGATGTGGCATGTCGGCAATGAATACGGTCCGGCGTCCTACGGCCCCTGGGCGGAGAAAGCGTTCCGTGAATGGCTGCAGCGTAAATACGAGTCCTTGGAGGCGCTAAACGAGGCCTGGAGCACCGCGGTGTGGGGGCAGCTCTACACCGCCTGGGAACAGGTCCGGGTGCCCGCCCAGCCGCGAACATGGTCCAATCCCTCGCGGCGCCTGGACTTCCACCGCTTCACCTCGGACAGCATGCTGGAGCACTTCAAGGCTGAACGCGACATCCTCCGCAAGCACAGCCCGGACCTGCCGATCGTCACCAACTTCATGCGGTTCTACAAAACCAATGACTACTGGGCATGGGCAGCGGAAGAAGACGCCGCCGCGCTGGACATCTACCCCGATCCCCGCGAAGACGACGCACATATCGCAGCTGCGCTCAACTTCGACCTCATGCGTTCACTGCGCCACGGCCAGCCGTGGTTGGTCATGGAACAGGCTACGGGCGCGGTGAGCCAGTGGTCCATCAACGTATCCAAGCTTCCGGGAAAGATGCGGCTGGGCTCCTATCAGGCCATAGCCCAGGGCGCTGATTCGATCCTCTTCTTCCAGTGGCGCCAGGCCCGGGGTGGCACGGAACGCTACCACTCGGCCATGGTCAACCACGCCGGTCCCAACACCCGGATCTTCCGCGAGGTGTGCCAACTGGGCCAGGAACTGAAGTCACTGGCCGGCCTTACGGGCACCCGGTCCGCGGCAAGGGTGGCAATCGTCTTCGATTGGGACTGCTGGTGGGCCCTTGAGTTGGGGAACTCACCCCGCTCCGATTTGAACTACGCCACCGAAGTTCTTCGCTTCTACCGTCCGCTCTTCGAATCAAACGTGACCGTTGATTTCGTCAACGCCACCAGCGACCTTTCCCAGTACGGCCTGGTCATCATGCCGGCGTCGTACCTCCTCACCGATGAGGCGGCCGCTGGGGTCGAGGACTATGTCACGGGCGGTGGCCGGCTGGTGGTCTCCTACCTGTCCGGCATCGTGGACGAAAACAACACGATCCGCTTGGGTGGGTATCCCGGCGCGCTACGGAACGTCCTGGGTGCATGGAGCGAGGAGATGCATCCCCTTGCCGGCGAGGATGAACGCGTAAAGCTCGTGACGGCCGACCGTGGAACGTCATCCGCAGGCTACTGGACCGAACACTTGCATGCCGTAACAGCGGACGTCGTGGCCAGCTACGCCTCGGGCCGGCTCGCGGGGTCTCCGGCCGTCACGCGCAACTCCTTTGGCCGGGGGACTGCCCTGTATCTGTCAGCACGCGTGGACGACGACCTGCTCCGGCAGTTGCTCGATGAGGAACTCCAGGCCTCAGGCGTGGAACCGGTACTGGACGCACCCGCCGGAGTCCAGGCCCGCCGTCGTGACGCTATCAACGCTGAGGGCACCCGCCGCAGCTTCCTTATGGTGCTCAACCACAATGACGCGCCGGCCCGGGTGGACGTGCTCGACGGCGGTACGGACCTCCTCAGCGGACGCGCGGTTAAGGGCCCGGTTGAGCTGGAAGCCAACGGCGTCCTGGTGCTGGCGGAAGGAGTGGGAGCATGGCACTGAGAATGGACGCTCCTCCTTCCGGGGCCGTAGAGGACAAGCCGCAGCAGAAGCGGCGTGACAAACCCGGAAGCTGGAAGCTGGCGTTCAAACGCGATTGGCGTTTGTACACACTGTTAGCGCTACCACTGGCCTACTTCCTGGTTTTCCGGTACCTGCCAATGGCCGGGAACGTGATCGCATTCCGCCAGTTCCAGCCCGGCGGCAACATCTTCGGCGAGAAGTGGGTGGGCTTCAAATACATCACCCTCTTCATCAACGATCCCAGCTTCTGGCAGGCGTTCCAGAACACCATCATCCTGGGCGTCCTTACATTGGTGTTCTGCTTCCCGATGCCGATCATCTTTGCCCTGATGCTCAACGAGCTGCGCTCGCAGAAGTTCAAGAAGTTCGTCCAGACCGTGGCGTACTTGCCGCATTTCATGTCCGTGGTGATCATCGCCGGCATGATCCTCCAGAACTTCTCATTGACGGGAACCGTCAACCAGATTTCGGAGGCGTTGTTCGGCAACACCGTGAACTTCACGCAGGACCCCACCTGGTTCAGGCCCATGTACATCAGTTCCGAGGTGTGGCAGACCATGGGATGGGGCGCCATTCTGTACCTGGCCGCACTGACCCGGGTGGATGAGTCCTTATACGAGGCCGCCAGAATCGATGGGGCCAACCGATGGCAACAGACCTGGCACGTCACCTTGCCGGCGATTCGCCCGACGATCATTACCCTGCTGATCCTCAACATCGGCACGTTCATGGCGGTGGGCTTCGAAAAGATCCTCCTGATCTACAACCCGCTGAACTACGCGACCTCCGACGTCATCTCCACCTACCTGTACCGGGTGGGCCTGGAATCCAGCAACTTCAGCTACGCGGCTGCGATCGGAATGTTTGAATCCGTCATCGGCCTCACGCTGATCCTCTCAGCGAACGCGATCTCCAAGCGCGTCGCAGGAACGAGCCTCTGGTGAGCAAAACTTCACGAGCCGAACGCGGTGTGCTCCTTTCGGACATGAAAGTGTCCACCGGCATGCGGGTGTTCCGGGCTTTCAACCTGGTGTTCCTGCTGCTGGTGGTCTTTCTGACCGTCTATCCCTTCCTTAACATCATTGCCCAGTCCTTCTCGAGTGAAGGCTTCATCAATGCCGGGCAGGTCAACCTGTTCCCCCTGGGCTTCAACACCGAGACCTACAAGCTGATCCTGGCGGACTCCGCCTTCTGGACCAACTACGGCAACACCGTGCTGTACACCGTGGTGGCCACCGCCATCTCCATGGTCCTGACCACCTCATTTGCCTATGCGATCGCCAAGAAGGACTTGAAGGGCCGAAGCCTGTTCATCGGGCTGGCGGTGTTCACCATGTTCTTCAACGGCGGCCTCATTCCCAACTATGTGCTCATCAGTTCCCTGGGAATGAGGGACACCCTGTGGGCCGTCGTGCTGCCGAATGCCATCAGCGTCTTCAACCTGCTCATCATGAAGTCCTTCTTCGAGAACATGCCCCGCGAACTGGAAGAGGCGGCTTCCATTGATGGCTTGACCCAGTACGGGATCCTGTTCCGGGTGGTCCTTCCGCTGAGCAAGGCGATTGTTGCCACCATGGTCCTCTTCTATGCGGTGGCCAACTGGAACTCCTGGTTCCAGGCGTTCCTTTACCTTGACAACCCGGACCTGTTCCCGGTCACCATCTACCTCCGCAACATGATTGCCGGGGTCACCACGGCCGGATCGGCAGGCGGCACGGCAGAGAACGTTGGGCAGATCGCGGCCAACATCCAGTCGGTCACGATCGTGCTGACCGTCATCCCCATCCTTTGTGTCTATCCCTTCGTCCAGAAGTACTTCTTCTCGGGCGTGATGCTCGGCTCCGTCAAGGAATAACCCTTATGAAAGGACACCCAATGATCACCAAACGAGAGTTCCGCAGGAGGGACTTCCTGGGCCTGGCGTCCGTGGTCACGATCGGTCTGGTCATGACCGCATGCGATGCGGACACCACGGAAAAAGTGGATACCTCGAAGAACCGGACGGGCGCCATGGACAGCTTCGGCGTCGGAGACACGTTCAAGGCGACGCAGCCTTTGACGTTCACGTTCCTGTTCTCGGACCAGCCGACCTACCCCTACAAGAAGGACTGGCTGCTCTTCACCAAGATGGCCAAGGACAACAACGTCACTCTTGAACCCACCATCGTTCCCAACAGCGATTACGAACAGAAGCGCAGCCTCCTCATCAGCTCCGGCAGCGCGCCGGAAATCATCGCCAAGACCTACCCGGGACAGGAATCGGCCTTCGTGTCCGCCGGTGCCGTGCTGCCCGTCAGTGATTACGTGGACCTGATGCCGCACTTCCAGGACAAGGTCAAGAAGTGGAAGCTCGAACCGGAAATCGAGGCCCTTACCCAGGAAGACGGCAAGTACTACGTGCTTCCCGGCCTGCACGAGGAGCTGTGGCCTGACTACTCGCTGTGTTTCCGCAAGGACATCCTGAAAAAGGAAGGCCTGTCCGAGCCCAAGACCTGGGATGAGTTCCGCGAAGTACTCCGCTCACTCAAGAAGGCCTACCCGGACGTCATCCCGTTCTCCGATCGTTTCAAAGGTGACAGCGTCCTGAATTTCGCAGCACCGACCTTTGGAACGGTCGCGGGATGGGGCCTGGTTGACGGGCTCCTGTTCGACCAGGACAAGAAGGAATTCGGCTTCGCCGCCGGATCGGAGAAGTTCAAAGACCTGGTCGCGTACTTCAACTCCCTGGTGTCTGAAGGTCTGATGGATCCGGAGAGCTTTACGCAGACCGACGACGCCGCCATTCAGAAGTTCGTCTCCGGAAAGTCGTTCGTCATCAGCGCCAATTCGCAGAACGTCATCACCTACCGCACGTCCATGGAACAGTCTCTGGGCAAGGGCAACTTCGAGATTGGAAAGATCACGGTTCCGGGGGGACCGGAGGGGGACATCATTGGCGGAACACGCCTGGAGAACGGCATCATGCTGAATTCGTCCGTGAAGGACAAGGAGTCGTTTGTTGCGCTGATCCAGTACATCGACTGGTTGTTCTACAGCGATGCCGGGCAGGAGTTCAGCAAATGGGGCGTGGAGGGCACCACCTTCACCAAGGAAGGTGGCAAGCGGAAGCTGGCAGCCGACATCAACTTCCAGGGCCTCAACCCCGCCGGGACCAAGGACCTGCGGGTGGACTACGGCTTCTCCGGCGGTAACTTCGCCTACGGCGGGCCTACGGAACTGCTGCATTCGACGTTCAATGACGAAGAACTCGCCTTCCAGGACGCCATGAAGGCCAAGACTCCCCGTCCCGTTGCGCCGCCGGTTCCGTTCAATGATGTGGACCGCGAACAAGCGACGCTGGCACTCACCCCGCTCAAGGACCACGTCAAGCAGAACGCACTCAAGTTCATCACTGGTCAGCGGGGCATGGGCGAGTTCGATGCTTACGTCAAGGAACTGGACAGCAAGGGCATGGCCAAATACGTAGATCTCGCCAACAAGGCGTACAAGGCCTACGCGGACAAGAAGTAGTTTCCAGACAGGAGCAGCTGATGACAGCAAGGAAAGCAGAGTTCGGAACCGGTGCCCTGTTCAAGGCCGCCGGTACCGTCCAGGGCGTGATGATCGTCGGCGGCCTGTTGGTGGCCACCAACATCCTCCTGGTTGTGTCGCCGTTGCTCGTCGGCGTGATCGGGCCCTTCGCCCTGCTGCCGCTGCTCCTGACCGGGCCGTCGGTTGTTGCTGCCTGCTACGCCTTCAACCGCCTTATTGCCGGAGAGGACACAGGGGTGTTCCGGGACTTCCTGGGGTCTTACCGGAACAATTTCGGACAGGCGCTGGTGGTGGGGTTGCCTTACCTGGGCGTCCTTGCTGTCATCTGTGCCAACCTCCTCAGCCTGCCGGGCAGCAACCCTGAAACGGTTGCTGCCCGGGCGGGCCTCCTGGGACTCGGCATCCTGGTGGGCACGGCGGCAGCCCATGCCTTCCTGCTGCTGTCCCGTTTCACCTTCCGGACCGTGGACATCCACCGGCTTGCCGTCTACAGCCTCGGTGCCCACAAACGCGTGTCCCTGGGGAACGCAGGCATACTCTTCGTCACCGGTTTTGTGCTGCTGTCCACCACAGCCTGGCTGATGCTGTTTGTTGTTGGCTTGGTGGTGTATCTCCTGTGCTTGAACTCGCGCCCATTGCTCAGGCTCGTTGAGAGCCGGTTTACCACCGCACGGGAGCCCCAACCGGCCAGTTAGAGGTTCGTCCTGACCACGGCTCCCTGCGCGATGACAGTGCTGACCTTCTCCAGGGCGGTGCCGTCCGTCAACGGGTCCGCGTCCACCACTACAACGTCGGCAACTGAGCCGCGAACCAGCCTGCCCACCTCGTCACCGCGGCCAAGCAAGCGGGCCGCGTTGGTTGTGGCCGCCTGCAGTGCCTCAAGGGGTGACAGGCCTGCTTCGGCCAGGAGCCGCGCCTCTGTGCCGATCGGGGTGACGTCGGTGCCAAAGGAGTCGGTACCGGCAACGATCGTGACGCCGGCATCTTTCGCAGCGCGCACGGCGGCCTGGAGGATCGGGGTGTATTCCTTGCCGCGGGCAGCCAGGACGGGGTTGCTGGACCCGGCCATGCTGGTGATGGCATCCATAGTGGGGGTGAAGAAGGTGCCCCGCCGGGCCATCTCCTGGATGGTTTGCTCCGATACGAAAACGCCGTGCTCGATGCTTTTCACCCCGGCCCGGACAGCGCCGTCGATACCCTCCGCACTGTAGGCATGGCACAGGACGCCGGCGCCCTTGGCGGCCTTCACGATCGCGCCGATCTGCTCCACGTCATAGACCAGCTCGCGGGGGTCCTGTTCGGGCAGGCCTGCGCGCGGATTGGCCCGGGTCTTGATGACCTTTGCCCCGCGCTTGATGTTGACCCGGGTGAGGTAGGCCAGATCCTGCGTTTCGGTGATGCCGCCGCTGATGGTGGCCAGGGGAGATAGGTCCGGATCGGCCAGAAGCGAGTCGCCTTGATCCGGTGAAATGAAGAGGCCGGCGGGGGTCATGCGGGGTGAAACGCCCGGTGCCCACGACGGCAGGGCGGCCAGGGCAATGTCCTGGTAGAACGTGCTCGAACCGCTGCGGACGCTGGTGGCACCACCTTGGAGGAGGAGGCGGGCGTCTGCCAGCGCATTTGCATGGACGTGGGCATCCACCAACCCCGGCAGGACCCACCGGCCGGAGGCGTTCAGCACGCGGGCGCGGTTCACGACGGCGGCAACAGCCTTGCGCGTCTCATCCCGGCTTCCGACTGCGGTCACCTTACCGCCGTCGAGAACCACGACACCGTCGGCCACGGCGTCGCCGGTCTTGGGGTCGACAACCGTTCCGCCCTCGATGATGACCGCCTGAACAGTGAGCGGCTGGCCGGGGTAGTTGGGGCCGGAATTGGGGTTGTCAGCCTTGGCTGCAGGGGCTGTTGCGAGTTGGCTGGCGATTCCTGCTACCGAGATTCCGGCCAGCGCGGCGGCTCCGGCGAGGATTCCGCGGCGAGGCAGTTCGCCCTTCGGCGTAGGTGCTGAGGTGTGGTCGTGAAGGCACATCGTTGTACTCCTGGGCAAGGGGATGCCGACGCGCTGCCGCAGGGCAGACGTCAACTTTTGGTATTCCAGAATGCCCTAGCAGCAGGGTATTGCGCAAGGATAGAGCCACTAAGCCAGCCTCAGAATGCTCTTGGTATGCCACAAGCCCGACTTATCTCAAGGCAGTGCTTATCCGAAAACCACCGTGCCGGCGTCGTCGATCCGCCAGCCCGGGTTGAACGCAATTTCCCAGACGATGCCGTTGGGGTCCTTGACGTGGCCGTGGAAGATGCCTCCGAAGTCGCCCGCCTGGGCCGGTTTGAGGACGGTGCCGCCAGCGGCTTTCAATTGCTCGATGGTGCTGGCCACCGCTGCCTCGCTGCCAACGTTGTGTGAAAGCGTCACGCCGCTGACGCCGGTGGTTGCCGCCGAGCCGCCCAGGTCCTGATTGAACTTGTCGGCATCGAAGAGCCCGAGTACTTGTCCGGGGGCCACCTGGAAGAAGATGATCTCGCCCGGAACGTCCATCAGTGGATCCCAACCGAGCCCGTCCTGATAGAAGGCGCGGGCCCGGTCCAGATCAGGCGTGGCAAAGGTGATGAAGTGCAGTCGCTGGTCCATGACAGCCATGCTAGCTACAGGGTGCGACAGCGCAGCTAGCCCAGGTGCTGCCGGGTCCCGTTCAGGTCCGCGGCCGGGGCGGTGAAGAGGGCTGCTATGTGTTCGGCGAGTTCGTTGACGTGCGTGTAGCCCGGGAACTTGCGGTGCGGTGCAGCGTCTTTCATGGCGTCATCCAGCAGGGCCTTGACTACGAACACCACTGCCGCGGAGGTCTGCTCCCTGGGCTCGGTTTTGTGGCCGGACTGTGCGGCATTGAAGCCGTCGGCCACGCCGAGGACCCATGCCTCGGATGCAGCCTTGATGGCCGAGTAGCCGGCGCCGGAAGCCGTGGGTTTGGCTGCCGTAGTGGCCGATACGATCGCCAACCTGCCGCGCGGTGAGGCTTCAAGGTCGGGGTAAAAGGTGCGCGAGGTGTTCCGGAGGGTGGTCATGATGCTGGTGTGCAGGACGTCCCAGTCCTCGTCCTTCTGGCCCGTGATGCCATCGCCACCCCTCCAGCCGCCCACGAGGTGAATCAGTCCGTCCACGGGGCCGAGGTCGTTGTGTACCGAGGCGGCAAGCTTCGCCACTGATTCCGGGTTCGCCAGGTTGCAGGTGTAGGTGGCAACGCCGGGGTGGGACGCGGCCAGGACCTCAAGCCTCGCAGCATCGAGATCCACGGCGGCGACCTTGGCGCCGGCCTTGAGCAGCGCGGTCACCACGGCCTGGCCGGCGGCGCTGGTGGATCCCGCGACGACGATGTTCAGGGGGCGGGTGGAGGCCACGTCGTTGTGGTCATTCGTGGTGGTCACGGCAGGTCCTTCCGGATAGCACTAACGGTCCGGACGAGCATACCCAGTCAAAAGGATCGCTAATGGCAAAATATGCCGAGGCTAAGGATTCGTCATGCTGGGGCCGAGCTTCGGAGCCCATGAACGCCGAACCTTCACCGGTCCACCGTTGAGGCCCGGTCCGCGGCGGTGGGAGGATGGCTCTGTGGAACCCTTCTTCGACTTTGTCGGTAATTACTGGTGGCTCGTGTTCGTCTTTGGCGGGGTGGCCGGCGGCTGGGCCAAGTCATGGTCAAGGGCCAGCGAACGGCGCCACCGCCGCAAGGTGGAGTTGTACAAGCTCAAGAACCAGCAGGCCATCGCGGAGCAGGCCAACCAGTCGGAAGTCGCAGCGCTTATGGCGGCCCATGATGCCGTCAACCACAAGTGGCTGGACTACGAACTCGACGTCGGAAAGCTCATCGATTTCCCGCTGATGACGGATGTCCGCGAACCCCTGACCGTAGCGTTCCTCCGGGCGAAGAAGGAAGCCGACGGAGTCCGGCCTTCCGCTGCCGCGGACATCACCACGGCGGCCAGGCTGGCGGAATACCGGGCGGCCGTCCACAGCTACGAGATTGCCTTTGACATAGCCGAGCGCGAAGCACGGCGGATCAAGGACGGCAACTTCACCGGGCCCGAACGCCAACGGCTGGCAACGGCAAGGAAGCTGCTGCGGATCGCCGAGGACGTTGCCGCTACCCCGGCGGAGCGGCAGACGGCCTACAAACGGGCCCGCAAGGAACTCGACGGATTGATCGTCCTCCCGGAAGCGACCGTGGCAGCGCTGGAGGAGAAGATCGCCGGCATGCTCAGTTCCCGCCGCGACCCGGAAGCTGACGCCCGGATGGCCTGAGCCGGAGTCAGTCCATCCGGACCCTGGCCGGCGTCAGCATCTGACGGTCAAAGCCAACCACCCGGCGCGCGCCGTCCAGGATGACCTCGTGGGTGGCGGCGTAGTGGCTGCTGGATGTCCCGACGTGCAGCTTCACAAACCCCGGGGTCACCACGCGGTCCAGATCCAGGCCCGTGAAGGACGTACGGTCTGCGTGTACCTCGAATTCGACGATGGCGGAGGCTCCGGCGTCCAGTTCGATGCGGGCATAACCGATCAACTCGCGCACCGGACGGACGACCTCGCCCACCGGATCTTCCAGGTAGAGCTGCACGATTTCCGCTCCTGGCAGGGACCCCGTGTTGGTCACGCGGCAGGACAGCGTGAGCGTTCCCTCCGTGGACATGGTGGGGGCGCTGCAACCATGGTCCGAGAGGTCAAAGGTCGTGTAGGAGAGGCCGTGACCAAAAACGAACAGCGGGGACGGATCCAAGGCACTGACTTCTGTGGCGCCGGCCAACTTCGAATGCAGGTAAGTGCCGGGCTGGCCGCCGGGGGAGCGTGGCACGGAGACGGGCAGCTTGCCGGACGGATTCACGACGCCGGTCAGCACGTCCCAGACGGCGGCGGCACCTTCTTCGCCAGGAAAAAAGCCCTGAACGATTGCGTCGGCGCGATCCACGAAGTCGCCCAAGGCATAGGGCCGGCCGCTGAGGACCACGATCACTGACCGGGTTCCCGTTTCGCCGCACACCGCCAGAATGCGGTCCAGCATCTCGTGCTGGTCGCCGGGAAGCTGCAGGCCGGCGGCGTCGTTGCCTTCGCCTGACGTGCCCCGGCCGAACAAACCGGCGTTGTCGCCGACCACGATCACGCACGTGTCCGCAGAAGCCGCGGCGGCACAGGCGTCCGCGATCTGTTCCCCGGTGGCCGACTCGCAGTTTCCGGTTACCGACACCGCAACAGAGTCATACCGGCCGGCTGCCACAGCTGCCACCGAGGGGACGGAGATTCCCATGGGTACGTCGGGGTGCGATGCACCCACGTGGGCATCGAACGAGTAGCACCCGAGCATGGCGAAGGGGTCATCAGCCAAGGGGCCAACAACGGCCACCGGGCCGGAGGGGGTTAGCGGCAATGCTGGCTGTCCCTTGAAGGACCGGTTGCTCAGCAGGACCAACGACTGCGCCGCCAACTCCCGCGCCAGTTCCCGGTCTTCTGCAGGATCCAGGTCAACGGGTCCGGACAGGGCGGGTGGTTCTGCACGGAAGTCCGGGGACAAAAGCCCCAGCTCGGCTTTCTGCCGCAGCACCCTTCGCAGGGCTTCGTCCACGGTGGTTTGGTCCACAACTCCCTCACGCACCTTGGCCAGCAGAGGCCCACCGAAACAGTTCACGGTTGGAAGTTCAACGTCGACGCCGGCCGTCAAGGCCAGCGCGGCAGCGTCGCCGGAGTCTGCGGCCACACCATGGGTGACGTCCAGGAAGGCGACCCCGAAGTAGTCGGCAACGACAGTCCCGGTGAAGCCCCACTCCTCACGAAGCAGCCCCGTCAGAAGTGCGCGGTTCGCGGCGGCAGGTACGCCGTCGACGTCGGTATAAGCGTGCATCACCGAACGGGGCGCGCCATGCCGGATGGCCATCTCGAACGGCGGGAGCATCACGTCGGCGAGCTCGCGCGGTCCCATGGAGACCGGCGCGTGGTTCCGGCCTGCCCGGGAAGCGGAGTAGCCGACAAAGTGCTTGAGTGTCGCCACGATGCCCGTGGACTCAAGGCCCTGAACGTAGGCAGTGGCCACGGTGCCTACCAGGTAGGGGTCCTCGCCGATGGTCTCCTCCACGCGGCCCCACCGGAGGTCACGGACCACATCCAGCACGGGAGCCAGGCCCTGGTGGACACCGAGGGAGCGCATGGACCGTCCAATCCGGGACGCCATAAGCCGCACCAGTTCGGGGTTGAATGTGGCACCCCAGGCAAGGGGCACCGGGAACGCTGTCGCCTTCCAAGCCGCCAAGCCGGCAAGGCATTCTTCGTGGACCTGTGCCGGAATGCCGAACCGGGACGCAGCAACGATCTGCTCCTGGGCGGCGGCAAGTCGTCGCGCGCCCTCGGAGGGTTCCAGAGGAACAGTGCCGTACATCCGGGTGATCTGGCCCAGGCCCTTGGCGATCACCTCGTCCCACGTTCTTGAGTCACCGGCCATGTGGTTCTGCAGCGGGGCCACAGAGTCACCGTCCGTTGAAGCATTGACCCAGACGCCGACCAATTGGGCGAGCTTTTCTTCGAGCGTCATTTCACGGATGAGATGTTCCACCACGTCCTGGGCGGGGATGCGGGCAAGTGCTTGCTTTTCGGCGGCGCCGCTGGTCACTGGGTGCTCCTTGGGTTGGGAGGAAGTTTTTAGAAACTATCAGAAAGTTGTGTTTACTTTCCAGAGCCAAAAGTGTTGACTGGCTACAGATGCATCAACCGACATGCCAGCGATCCTCCGCGCCCCTGGGGTCACCGCTGTTGTGTGCGTGAGCTTTCCGGGCGCGTCCCCAAACCAGAAACTTTCCGACCTCTCAGCAGAAAGATTCCCATGAACACCTACAGAGTTGCCATCGTCGGAACGGGCGGTATCGCTGCCGTCCATGCCGCCAACCTGGCCCGCGCCGAAGGGCGCGCCCACGTGGTTGCAGCATGCGACGTGGACGACCACCGGCTCCAGTCCTTTGCCGACGAGCACGGTATCCCCGGTCGCTACACACAATTGGGCGAGCTGCTTGCTGAGGCCAAGCCGGACATCGTCCACCTCTGCACTCCGCCGATGCTGCACATCGACCAGGCCATCGAGTGCCTCGAAGCCGGCGCCCATGTCCTGTCGGAAAAGCCACCGGCCCTCAGCCTGGCCGACTTCGACCGCCTGACCACGGCCCAAGCGCGCGGTGGCGCCCAGTTCTCCTGTGTGTTCCAGCACCGCTTTGGCGACGCTTCTGCCGCGGCCCGCACGCTGATTGGCGGAGCTGACTTCGGGCGTCCCTTGGTGGCCCGCTGCGACACGCTCTGGTACAGGCCGGACGAGTACTTCGATCTTCCCTGGCGCGGAACGTGGAAAGCCGAAGGAGGCGGACCCACCATGGGCCACGGCATCCACCAGTTCGACCTCCTGCTGCATCTCCTGGGCCCATGGGAAGAGGTGACAGCCCTCGCGTCCCGGCAGGCACGGGCAACATCCACCGAAGACGTCTCGGCAGCCCTGGTCCGCTTTGGGAACGGAGCAGTGGCCACCGTGATCAACTCACTGCTGTCCCCGCGGGAGACGTCCGATATCCGCATCGACTGCGAATTCGCCACCGTTGAACTCAGCCACCTCTATGGCTACAGCCCCGACAACTGGACCATCACCGCCGCGCCCGGCCACGAGGAACCCGTCTCCACGGCATGGAACGCCCAACCGCTCGACCGGGGCAGCGGCCACTCCGCCCAGTTCCTGGCCATGTATGACGCGCTCGACGCCGGATTGCCGCTCCCGGCCGGAGCGGCCTCAGCGCGGCAAACACTGGAGTTCGCTGCCGCCATTTACGCCTCAGCCTTCACCGGCCAGCCCGTCAGGCGCGGCGACATCGTTCCCGGACATCCCTTCTATGGCGGCATGGACGGCGAGGGACTCGGCACCAGCGTCCTCGCCGCCACAGCACGCGTCTAATCCATCATCAGGAGAACCTTCCCATGACAACTGCAGCCCAGACCGACCCGACAACTACCATCGGCTACTTCGATGACGGACGTTCGTTGACCTTCGGTTTCGACGGACGGCATCTCGCCACGTATGTCTACCGGCCCGCGGACGACCAGTACGAAAGCCCCCGGCCCTTCTTCCATCCGCTCACCACCCTGGGGGGAGACGAAGTCACCATTTACCGACCGTGGGACCACGTTTGGCACAAAGGCTTGTCGTGGGCACTTCCCAACGTGGGCGAGCACAACTTCTGGGGCGGCGCCACCTACACCCGCAGCACCGGCTACGCGAACCTGGACAACAACGGTGCCATGAACCACGAAGCGTTCGCCCGCATCCAGGAAACGCCGCAAGGGATCACCGCCACTGAATCCCTGGTGTGGACGGCACAGCCTGCGGAACCCGGCACATCCTTCGAACCCGCTCCGCCCGGAAAGCCCCTCATTTCAGAACAACGGAGCTTCGCCATCCAGCTCCTGCCCTCAGGCGAGGAATGGGTGCTGCTCTTCGACACCACCATGGAGAATGTTTCCGGTACTGAAATCACCATCGGCAGCCCCACCACCGAAGGCCGCGACAACGCAGGTTACGGCGGGCTGTTCTGGCGCGGTCCCCGTTCCTTCACGGGCGGCGAATTCCGCTCGGAGACAGGCTCCGGAGCGGACGAATTCATGGGTACCCGGTCACCGTGGATCGCATTCACAGGCCAGCACGACGACACCTGCCGGAAGTCCTCCATCCTCTTCGTCGAGGACCAAGCCAACCCCGGCGCCTCCAACCAATGGTTCGCACGCTCGTCCATGTTCGCCTGCCTCGGCTCGGCGCCGTTCTTCAGCGAAGAAGTCCCGCTCAAGGTGGGCGAGCCGCTCAGGTACAGGTACGCCGTCGTGATTGCGGACGGCAGCGTGGACGCCGACTCGGCTGCGGCGCTCGCCGAAGCCGGGCGGGTTGCTTTGGAGGCGTGGGCCTAGTGTGCAGCACCTTTCCGGGCGCCACCGCAGTTTCCGAGGTGAGCATCTATGACTGGCCGGGAGCCGACGGAGCCGCGGGAGGATCGCCGCACCTCCACACCGCATCAACGGAGGCTTACGTGGTGCAGCAGGGGAACGGCCGCTTGGAGACGCTGGACTCACGGGGGTTCACCTCCACGCCGTTGGAACCCGGAGCGGTGGTGTGGTTTACGCCCGGGACGGTTCACCGCGCCATCAACGACTCCGGTGACCTGCGCGTCCTGGTGGTCATGCAGAACGCCGGCCTGCCCGAAAACGGCGATGCTGTCATGACATTTCCGCCTGAGTATCTGATGGACTCCGACGCTTACGCCCGCGCGGCGCAGCTTCCGTCACAGAACGCCGACGGCGGTGACGTCACCGCTGAGGCGGCCGCGCGCCGTCGTCGTGATCTGGCGTTGGAAGGGTATTTCGACCTCAAAGCCGCCGTGCTGGAGGCCGGAGTCGCGGAGCTCGCCGACTTCCATGCCGCGGCCGCGCGGCTGGTGCGTGGGCGAACGGACGCTTGGCGTGGATACCTGGCTGGCGGTGCGTCGAGGCAGGCAGGCGCCACTGCCGAGCAGTTGGCAGCCTTGGACGCAGCGGAAACTTTCTACATGCAGGAGGCGAGGACTACGATGGGCGAACGGAAAACCCGCAGAATTTACGGCATGTGCGGTCGGATTCAGGCATGGGAACTTTCCGAAACTGTTGTTGCCGGGAGGTGATTCCCCGGCTGAAAGGGGCTTCATGGCAACCAAGCAGGACGCGGGACGGGCAACCATCGGCGAGATTGCGCGCGAGGCCGGGGTGTCCGTGCCCACGGTGTCCAAGGTCCTCAACGGCCATGCCCATGTAGCGGCAGCAACGCGTGCCAAAGTGGAAGACATTATTGCCAAGCGCGACTACGCCCGGCGGCCGGCCAAGCGCAGGAAACGGGCCGGGCTGATCGACCTGGTCTTCCCGGGCATGGGGTCCGAGTGGGCCTGCGAGATCATCGAGGGCGTGGAGCGCGTTGCCCAGGAAGCCGGCTACGGCACCGTGGTGAGCAGCCTGTCCCTGGATGGCTCGCGCATCCGGCCCTGGTTGGCGAACCTTGCAGAGCGGAAGTCCGACGGCGTGCTGCTGGCGGTTTATGAACTGGACCCCAAGCAGATCCAGCGCATCAAGTCGCTGGGCATCCCCGTTATCCTGATCGATCCCGTGGGGCAGCCCGGTCCGGAGTTGATGACCGTGGGGGCGGCCAACTGGGATGGAGCCTTTTCAGCCACGGAGCATTTGCTCAAGCAGGGACACACGCGCATCGGCATGATCGGCGGACGTGAGGACCTGCAGTGCAGTGGTGCCCGCGAGGACGGGTATTTGGCTGCGCTTCGTCGGGCCCGGGTGGATGTGGATTCGAGCCTGATGGTGCCCGGTGACTTCTCCATCGAGTCGGGGGAGAAGGGGACCCGCGCCCTCCTGGCGCTGAAGAACAGGCCCACCGCGATCTTCACCGGCAACGACGCCCAGGCCCTGGGTGCCTATCGGGCCGCGCGCTCGGCCGGCCTGCGGATCCCGGAGGACCTGTCCATCATCGGCTTCGACGACATCCCCGCCGCGGAGTGGATCGAGCCCGGACTGACCACCATCCGCCAGCCCGTGGTCCAGATGGCTGAGACGGCCATGCGTGCGCTGCTCCGGCATTTGGAGGGGGATGAAGAGCTACCGAAGCGGATCGAACTTGGCACGGAATTGGTGGAGCGGGGGTCCACGGCGGCGGTGCCTTCTTAGGGTCCGTCGCGCTTCAGGTCCGTCGCGGCCCCCGCTCAGCCGATATCCAGCCTCGCCCGGGAGTGCTACCCGCGGCCCATGCTGGTGGAGGGGTCTTCGCCGCCCTCTGAGGGGTCCGCGCGCAAGGCGTCCGGGTCGCCGTCGGGAAGGCCTGCCGGGCCGGGGACGTCACCGGAAGCTGCCGGCACGTTCGCATCCCCTTCTCGGTCCTGGTTCACGTCGCTGTCGGTGTGCACGCCGCCGTCGCCCGCGAAGGTGTCTCCGGTATCCGTGCCGCCGGTGGAAGGTCCTGCCGATGCGGCGTGGCCGGATGTCCGCCGGGCCTGTTCCTCCGGGGTGTCGGAGTCGTTGGCGTTGGACCCTTCGCTGAGGGAGGAATGGACGTGGATATCGTCCTCTTTCTCGTTCGGTTCCGGCACCCGTCCCTTGTTCACCGGGTCGGAGGTTCCTGCCAGATCTTCCATTGCGTTTTCGGCTGCATTGCGGATGCTGTCTCCTACGCCCATCAGATGTCTCCTTTCCGAGAACCGGTCCGCGTGTCGGACCCGCCTGTTAAAGTAAGCCTACTTACTTTCTGTCCGGAGTGACACCCTCGGTGAGTTGACAGATCGCAGCGTGTGAGGTTCATGAAACCGCAGGTCGTGCCGCACTTTGTACCGGTGAACGTTGGGCGATAAGGTGTTTTCAGACCGTTTTGCAGAGGGCGGCAAATTCGCTCCTTTGCTGTCTGCTGGGGACGCTTTTCAGTCAGTAGGAACGTCACACATGGTCAACCCCCGCCCTGAGCAGGAAGCTCTCCAGAACGGATATTTTCTGGATCTCGTCCTGGGCAGCGAAGACGTCGAGGCCTTTCTCAGCGACCTCGCCCAGTTCTCCGCAGAGAGCCTCTCCAACCCCAAGTCTCCCGTCTACTGTGGCATCACCGTCCAGCGCCGGAAGAAGTCGGCCACGGCAGCCAGCAGTGACGATCGGGCCCGGGTGCTGGATGAACTCCAGAACACCCTCGATGGCCCGTGCCTCACCGCCATGGATGAGCTATCGTCCATGATGGTGCCGGACCTCCTCCGCGAAGACCGCTGGCCTGAGTACGTGGAGGCAGCCGCCGACCAGGGGCTGCGGTCGGTCCTCACGGTCCCCCTGATGGTGGAGGGCGACACCCGTGCCGCGCTGAACCTCTACTCAGAGCGGCCCAACGCGTTCAGCCCCACGGACGTGGAACGTGCAGAGGTCTTTGCCTCGCACGCTTCCAAGTCCCTGCGCCTCGCCCTCAAGATCGCCCAGCTCAGCGACGCCAAGAACGACCTCAC
This sequence comes from Paenarthrobacter sp. NCHU4564, assembly GCF_052156435.1. Lineage (NCBI taxonomy): Bacteria > Bacillati > Actinomycetota > Actinomycetes > Micrococcales > Micrococcaceae > Paenarthrobacter > Paenarthrobacter sp. NCHU4564. Next base: position 140,151 of record NZ_JBQLIS010000010.1, on the reverse strand, counting down.
AGCTGCCATGCAGTCCCGCACGGTCATTGACCTGGCAGTGGGGGCCATCATGGCGCAGAACCATTGCAGCCAGGAGGAAGCGTTCACCATCCTCCGGACCGCCTCCAGCAACCGCAACATCAAGCTGCGCCACCTGGCCCAGTCGATCATTGCGGCTGTGTCCTCCGGGAAAGTGACCACGCACTTCGAGGAGTAGGCGGTTCCCGATACAGGGATGATAGGCCGGTAAAATGAAACAAGAGCGCCCCGGCAATTTGCCGGGGCGCTCTTGTTTGTTTCCTGTCGGAATTATTTGCTGGCACTGGAGCCAGAGCAAGAAGCCCGGGCGCCCGTGCCCGAACCTGTGTTCTTGGATACGCTAACGCCATCTATAAGAATTTCACACGAGACGGAAGCCTCGGCGGTGTAGTCGCCACTCACCGAGAGCGTTGTGAAGTCATAGCCCGTGGTCACAAGTTCCTTTTTCCATTCCGCGGTGATGTCCTCGTTTGAAGAGCCGGACCCATTCCAGTAGGTCACCTGTGCCGGCCCGGTCGTGGTCACGACGTATTCGACCTTGTGTTCCTCATTCAAGGATTCGCTGACACTGTTGGCTGCGGCGGCAACGATGGCAGTTACGATGATCGCAACAATCACGGCTATCGCACCCAAAATGAGCCCAGTGATTGACGTTCCCTTCTTGGTGAACTTTCGAGTCAGGCCGATGATGCCAAAGATGATGGCCAAGGGCCCCAGGATGAAGGCAACGAAGCCCAGAATCGGGATGATGGAAAAAACGGCAGCAACAATGCCCAGAACGAGTGCAGTGACACCAAAACCGTTGGCTTTCAATTGCTGGGTGTAGTTGTGGTCTGCAGGACCAGGGGCAATGGGAGGGGAATACGGTTCGCTCATGTTTTACCTCTTGCTGATGCGATGCGAGTCATGTAGCCGTTTTCTGGCGTTCAAGAGGAAAAGTCAAGCTCGTTTCCCCCATAAACAACGGCGATCTCAGTGTAAGCAAAGATTCGTGCCAAGAGCAGGCTTATCCGCATCAGTTATCAAAATGTTGAGTTCCCGGAGCCGGAGTGATAGTGAGCACTCAATAGTCCTCGGAGTAGTTACCTGGTGAAACTTTGGGGACTTGCGGTTAAAGGCCGATATGCTCTTGGCAGGGCCTGAATGGGGGGCTCTGATAGTCAGGTTAAAGGGGCAAATTGAAGATCTACAACTCACCCGAGAATTGGCCAACTCCACCTCCGGGCTGGCAGCCCCACGATGGATGGCACCCCGATCCAGCATGGGGTCCGGCGCCCCCCGGCCATCAGTTTTGGATTGATGTTCCAAGTAGGGTTCATGGGTCTTCCGAACACGGCAGAGCTTTGGTAGTCACAGCAATTGTGCTGGCGGCCGTGGCACTTGTGATCTGCTGGATCCCGATTCTCAATATTTTGGCCCTGCTCATGGGCTTGGCGGCCCCTGTTCTTGGCGTGATCGCCCTGGGTAACGGAAAACGCCTTGAACAGTCGTTGAAGAGTCTTGCTATTGCTGCCGTCGTGATTGGAGGGGGTGCCTTTATTGGGTCAATTGTCACCTTCTCCTCCTACGGCTCAAGCCCCAGCGACAGCGCGAAGGCAAATGAACCCGGGGGCTCAGCATCTCTAAGCCCTGCGCCTTCCCCCTCTGGCTCCGTATCTGCGAGCCCCACCCCGAGCGTGACTCCCACACCATCCGTCTCTGCTGGGTCTGCATCTCATCCTCATCCAATCGGGACTGTCGCGCTCCTTGGCAGGGAGTACAGAGCCGCAGTTACCGGGGTGAAGCTGAATGCCAATGCCGATGTCTTGGCGAATAACAGGTATAACGACCCTCCGGAAGGGCAGTACGTTCTTGTGGATATAGCGGTCACATATGTGGGGGCGAGGGAGGGCACCCCCTGGCTTGACCTGTCGCCAACCTTTGTGGGATCTGATGCCCGCCAATATGACGGCAACGACTGCGGTGCCTCCCTCACAAACGGCGAGATGGATGTACCTACTTTGGAAGCTGGGGGTTCTGCAACCTATCAGGTGTGCATGGATGTACCGCCTGGAGCTATTGAAGGTGGAAAAATCTTTCTAGAGAACGACTGGTCTTTTCGGGATCAGCGGCGAACCTACTGGGCACTCCAGTAGGTAGCTAATCCTGCTGGATCATATGAGGCCACATGCAGCGGAACCCTGGCAACTTGGTAGAACCGCACAGTGCTCTAGCGATGGTCCAGCAGAAACCTAGCTCCGTCGCAGCGCACCCTCCCACACGAGCTTCACGGCGTTGCGCAAGCGTTCGCGGGTAGCCTCAGGGGACGGTTCGGGACCACGCACCACCATCTGGTAGTAGTACACGCCGTTGATGAGGTCGATCATGGCCTCCACGTCAACGTCCGGGGACAGTTCGCCGGATTGGATGCCGCGCCGGATCTCTTCGGCAACAGGCTCGCGGCGGCGGGACACGTGCCGGTCCCAGGACAAGGCGCGGAGCTGGTCGTATTCCAGGCCCATGGCAACGCGCTTCTTCACCAGGGCGCCTACCCGGCTGTCCACCTCCAGCGATGCTTCCTCGTAGGACGCCAGGATGGTGTCCAGGCTGGTATCTCCGCGCTTCAAGCCCACAGCGGTCCGGACACTGTCCAGGGCCGCGGCCAGGAGTTCCTCGCGGCTGCTCCACCTCCGGTACAGGGCGGCGCGGCTGACCCCGGATCGCTCCGTGATGGCCGAGATGGTGACGTCCCGGGTGTCCCTTTCCAGAAGCAGCTCGACGGTGGCGGACAGGACAGTCGACTCCAGGGACGTATCCCGCGGCCGGCCCGGACGGCGCTCGGCGACAGCGACCGTATCAGTCACCGGCCACCACCAATCGTTCCCGAAGCCGATCGATTACGGCATCGGACAGGCCCGCACGGAGCACCGGCTCCAGCACGCTTCCATGCCGCGCGACCAGCACCTGCTGCATGGCTTCCATGGATTCTGCGTGTGCCCCCATCATGGCTCCCATGCCCGCGACGGCAGCTTCATCCAGTGCGCGTTCGGGCATGAGACCGCCCATGATGGCCCGGAGCCGAGGGAACAGCTGCGGCAGCCGGGTGGCCGTAACGGCGTAGTCGGCCGAGATCGTTTCGGCGTCCGCGCCCAGGGCGGAAAGCACGACGGCGGCGAATACTCCCGTACGATCCTTGCCGGCTGCGCAGTGGAAGACGGTGGCGCCGTCGGCCATGGCCACGAGCGTCAGCCCCACAACCAGCTGCTTGGCCTGGGACTCCACGAGATTGGCGTACCACGTGCCCACCTGGGACGGTGTGGTGTTGGCCGACATGAGCTCGGCACTGACGTCCTCCGGGGTGGAGACGGAGGCCGTGAGGGCAAGGTGGTGGTAGTTCACGCCGGGCACGGTCAGCGGTCCGCGTCCGGTCAGCAGCGCCTCCTCAGGGGAGCGGAGGTCGATCACTGAGGTCACGCCGTCGTCGATCATTTGCCGGGCGAAATCGGCGGGCATCACGGAGACGTCGTCGCTGCGCAGCAGCACGCCGGGGCGGGTCACACCGCCGGCCACCGGCAGTCCGCCGAGGTCGCGCAGGTTGACAGGGGCAAGGTCAAGGGTTTTCACAGTGGAGTTCCTAGCTGAGTTTGGCGCGGATGAAGGCGCTGACGCGGTCGATGATGGTGACCAGGACGACGATGCTGATGATGATGGCGCACAGGTGTCCATAGTCGTACATGCGCATGGCGGTGGTGAGTTCCAGGCCGATGCCTCCGGCGCCCACAAGCCCCAGGATGGTGGCGCCGCGGACGTTTCCTTCGAAAAGCAGCAGTGTGTAACTGACCAGCAGGGGAGCGGCCTGGGGGAGCACCGCGTAGCTGATGATCTGGCGCTTGTTGGCGCCCACCGCGGTCAGTGCCTCCACCGGACCGGGCTGTACGGACTCCATGGCCTCGGCGTACACCTTACCGATGGAACCCACCGATCCGAGGACAATCGCGAGGATGCCCGCGAACGGCCCCAGTCCCACAGCAGAGACAAACATCAGGGCGAAGATGAGCTCGGGGATGGACCTCAGCACGTTCAGGACCGCCCGGCATGACGTGTACACCCAGCGCGGGGCGATGTTGCTGGCCGCACCGAAGCTCAGCAGCAGCGAAGCCAGCGCCCCAAGGACCGTACCGATCAGCGCCATCTGGAGCGTCTCCACCAGGAGCTTGATGATGACATCGAACTTGTCGAACGTGGGCGGGAACAGCCGGCCCAGGAAGTTGCCCATGTTGGGCACGCCGGTGAGCAGCTTGTCCGGGTTGAACCCGGCGCCCATGCCTGCCCACACAAGCACGACGGCGACGACCACCCACAGCGTGGCGCCGCGGGCTGTAGGGAGGCTGAACGGGCGGGAGAGACAGAGGCGGTCGGCCTCGGGAAGGGTGGTGTTGATGGACTTGGCCTCAGTTTTCGAGGAGCTCAGTGTCTGTTCCATAAATCTGGTGCACCTCCTTTTCGGTGATGTGGGTAGCGGGGCCGGCGAAGACGAGTTCACCCGAGTGGAGGCCGATCACGCGGTCGGCATAACGGCGGGCAAGACCCACCACGTGCAGGCTGACCACTACCGGAATCTGCCCTTCGCGGGCGATGTCGCGCAGGAGGCCCAGGATGTTTCCTGCCAGGCGGGGGTCGAGTGAAGCCACTGGCTCGTCGGCCAGGATGAGGCGGGGTTGCTGCATCAGCGCCCGGGCGATGGCCACGCGCTGCTGCTCACCGCCGCTGAGGCTCCGGCACGGTTGCTTGGCCTTGTGCGCCAGGCCCACCCGGTCCAGCAGTTCCAGTGCGCGTTCCCGCTGTTCCCTGGTGAATGTGCCCAGGATGTTGAGGGGACCGGCCGAGTGCAGGCCACCGGTCAATACATTGGTCAGGGCGCTCAACCGCGGTACCAGGTTGAAGTGCTGGAAGACATACCCGACGTCGGACCGCAGCTCCCGAAGGCCGCTCGCCGGGAGTCCGGCTACTGCTCGACCGGCCACCTCCAGGGTGTCCGCGGTGAAGGGCGCGATTCCCGTGAGGGTTTTCATGAAGGTGGACTTTCCCGAGCCGGAGTGACCCAGCAGGGCCACCACTTCGCCCGGGTACACGTCCAAGTCGACGCTGGAGAGCGCCACCTGCTCTCCGTATTGGACCCGCAACTTCCGCGCACGGATGGTGGGCGTCGCGCCCAAGCCGGGTGCCGGCGTCGTGGTTTCCACCAGGGCAGCGACGCTCATCGGAGGTCCTCGAGGTCCACGCCGATGGACTCGGCGACGTCAACCAGCGGAGCGTAGGTGCTGAACTCCGGGTCCTTGACCGGTTCACCGGAAAGTCCAAGGGTTTTGGCGATGGCCGCGTTGCCTGCCATCAGTTCGGGGAGCTTGGCTTTGAGGGCTTCACGGGCTTCGTTGTCCAGGTCCTTGCGGACTACCACGGAGATGCCCACGGGAATGGGGTCGGACTTGGCGATGATGCTGACCTGGTCCTCCTTGATGACGCCCTTCTCCACGAAGGTGGGGTACAGCTGGCGGGCCGTGCAGGCGACGTCCACGTTTCCGTTGGCCATGGCCAGGACGGCGGAGTCGTGGGAACCGGCGAAGGTGCTCTTGTAATCGGTGCCGTCCACCAGTCCGGCCTTGGCGAACACGGACTTGGGCATGAAGTAGCCGGTGGTGGAGCCCGGGTCGATGAAGGCAACCTGTTTGCCCTTCACATCGGCAGGCGACTGGATGCCGCTGTCCTTGCGGGCCAGGCAGAAGCTGGCCGGCTCCGTGCTCGCGCCCCACACCAGGAGGGGGTCGACGCTCTCGGTCTTGTAGGCCAGTGCCGCGGAGAACTGGCTGAGGATGGCTACGTCCACGGAGCCGTTGCGGACTGCTTCCACCACGCCGAGGTAGTCGGCCGGCTGCAGGTTGGTGACTTCGCGGCCGGAGGCCTCGCCCACCATGGCGGCGAGGTCGGTGAAGATGGCCTGTTCTTTGGGGTCGTCGGTGCCCGGGGGAGTGGCGAAGACAAGCTCGTTCTTGTCCTGGCTGCCGGCCGCGTTGGCGTCGCCGGAGCAGCCTGCCAGTGCGCCGGTGAGGGCCACGAGGCCGAGGAGTGAAGTGGGGATGATGCCTGCACGTGCGTGCATGGTGGTGCCTTCCGTCATGGGTTGGGGGTGACAGGAATTACGAAACCACCGGTATCTGAATCCGAATTACGAGACTCCCGTCCTCCAAATTGCCGGAAGGTTAAGAGTTGGGGCGGGTCGTGGTGGCTCGCGTTCGTGACCCGAGGCAACCATGGAGCAGACTTGGGTAGGTGAGCAACACATCCCGCCCCGGCCTGGCCATCGCTGCCCTCAGCATCGGCACCGCGCTGAATCCACTGAATTCGTCCATGATTGCCGTGGCTTTGGTGGTGCTGCGGGAGGACTTCTCGCTCGACGTCGCCACGGTTACGTGGGTCATTACGGCCTTCTACCTTGCGTCCGCCGCCGGGCAGCCGTTGATGGGGAGGCTCGCCGACCGCTTCGGCCCGCGCCGGTTGTTCACTTTCGGTATGGCGCTCGTGGCGGTGACATGTGCGGTCGCGCCATTCCTGGACAACTTTGCGCTGGTCTGCGTGGCCCGGGCCCTCATGGCGGTGGGAACCGCGACGGCGTACCCGTCCGCCGTCGTCATGGTCACCGAACTGAGCCGGCTGGCCAAGGTTCCGTCCACGCGGCCGCTGGGCCGGATCCAGATGGCCAACACATCTGCGGCCGCTGTCGGCCCTGTGGTGGGCGGGTTGCTGGTGAGCTTGTTCGACTGGCAGGCGTTGTTCGTCATCAATGTGCCGCTGGCGCTGCTCGCCCTGCTGATCGTGCAGCGGACCGCACCCGCCGACGTCGGACGGGAGACCGGCTCACTGGGCACCCTCATCCGCGATTCGGACATCCCCGGCATCCTCGCCTTTGTGGTGTCACTGATGCTCGCCATGATGGCGCTGCTCAACGTGCTGCCGGGGTATCGCTGGTACCTGTTGGGCGCCGCATTGGTGGTCGGTGCTCTTTTCGCGTGGCGGGAGCTCCGCTTCAAGCCGCCGTTCCTGGACCTCCGCCTGCTGGGCCGCAACCGGCCGCTGCTGCTGGTGTACCTGGTGTTTGTGGTGTTTAGCGGTGTCTACTATTTTGCGTTCTTCGGCCTTCCGCAGTTGCTCCAGGAAGCAGGGAATTACGACGCCGGTCTGGTAGGCCTGCTCATGCTGCCCCTTGCATCCATGTCGGTTTTGGTGACGCCGCTGACGGTTCGCCTGATTGAGCGGTTCGGCGTGCGGTCCGTCCTCATCACCGGGGTGCTGGTGCTGGCTGGTGCTTCGGCGGCGCTGGGGTTGCTGACACTCTCGCTGTGGCCTCCGCTGGTGCTGGTGCTCACTGCAGTCATGGGTGTTCCGTACGGGGCGGTGAGCACGGCGTCGAACCAGGGCTTGTATGTCTCCGCCCGTCCCGAGGAACGGGGTGTGGCCGCCGGTATTTTCCAGACCTGCCGGTACTTGGGAGCCATCACGGCCACCGTGCTGATCGGGGTGTTCTATGGGCCCGGGGTGAACCAGGCCAACTGGGGTCTCATGGTGCTGGTTATGCTGGGTTTGAGTGCGTTGGTGATTGTCTTGTCCGTTCTCTGGCGCAAGCCTGCGGAGGCGTAGAAACCTCGCTGGGAGTTTCCTCGAAAAACGCGTCACGATTCCTGAGGTCAGGCACTGTATCGGTATGAGTAACCCTCTTCACATCTCCGGCGGCGGCAGCGGTAATCCCGTGCTCTTGCGCGACCGGTGGCAGGAACACAGCAAGCAAGCTGGTTGGCGGTACCCCGGCGACTGGCTTGTCCCCGAAGTTGACGGCGTGATCCGGGCCTGTCAGGCGGCACGCGCGCTCCCCGAAGCCGCACGCCTTTTGGGTGCGGCCCGGGCGTACCATGGCGTTGGCGTCAAGGAAACCATGGTGGACATGAGCGCCTTCTTCAGCGCTGCCGAGCTGCCCGTCTGTGAAGAAACCATGCGCGACCTCGTGGAAGGGTGGACCTTCGAAAGCGAACGCATCCAGCCGATTGCCTGCGTAGACCCCAGGACCGGCCTGCCCACGCTGGCGCACTTTGAACAGTTGCTCTTGGACCTGTCCCTGTATGGGCTGACCCAGCAGGGCGGCGCGGAGTTGGCGACGCTTGCCCTGGAGTGGGACTCGTACCCTCTCGGCTGGGACGTGCTCGCCGACATTGGCCAGATCCTGAAAACGGAGCTGACACCCGTGCGGGGGAAAGCAACCCTCCACGAGTCACGGATCTACATTCTCCTGGACGGGAGCGCGGCAGGCCGTGCCGCCGTGGAACGCTGTGTGCGGCGCGTTGATGCGATCCGGGGAAAGGGCCGCGGGAAGACCGTGATGAGCGTGGCCGCGTTGCCAGGGCACCACGGCAGCCTGCTGGGATAGCTCCGGGCGCGGACGTACTAGTCCGGCAGGATCCGCACGCACGTCTCCCGGAGCCGCTCCACGATCCGCCGCGGCGTATTCCCGTGGAACCCGAGCCACAGCAGGTTCCCATCCGGGGCGACGCTTTCCACTGTGCCTTGGTCAATCAGCTCGCCGTGATCGTAAACCTCTACGTTCCTGCCCTTGATCTTGGTCCAGTCACTGGCCAGCACCCACCCCACCGATGGGTCCGCGGTTTCTTGTGTTCCGGTCATGAGTCATCCCTCTATCTGCCTGGGTCTTGTCAGATGAGTGGGGTGAGGGTGGGGATCGTGACGCGGGGTTTTGGGTCTGGCCCTAAAGCGCGGCGACGACGCCGAGAATGACGGGAAGGACCACAAAAAGGCCCAGGAAAACGGCGACAGCGACGCGTCCTCTGGTGTTGCCCACGTTCACCGTCAAGCCAACCCCTGTTCCGGCGCGTTTGGCGACCAGTAGATGTGGGTCGTTTGGATCGTTGTAAAGGACGCCCGCGATCCACAGCTTTTCTTCCTGCTCCTCTGCTGCTGTGGGATGAATTCCGTGAGCCGAGGCCGTCCGCCGGGCCCAACGTGCAGCCGCCGCATAGGAAACCGGAATCACCACAAGGAACAGCCCGGTGACTACAGCCGCAGGCCACCAGGGAACATGGTCCGGAGTCGTCCACCCGGCAACGGAAAGAAATCCGATGATGGCGGCGATCAGAACGGAGGTGCCGCCCAGAACCGCCACAGTGCCGCGGATCGTTCCTTCTCTGCGATATCGCTCCCACACGCTGGCGTCGTCGTCCACGTGGACCATCTTTGGCACCAAGGCCGTGACCAGAGACAGGAGGACGCAAAGACCCGCGCCCATCATCAACGCAGAGAACACAGCCTCGAAGGATTTCGGGGCCCAGGCATCGGGGCGTCCGCTTGGTCCCCAATGGGTGGCGACAGTATCGGGGAGCGACTCAAAGGTCAGGGCTCCAAAGACAAAGCAGAACGCCATGATCACGAGCGCTATGAGGTGCGGCAGCCAGAAGCGGCCGCGGCGGTGATTGATTTGAGCCCCCACATCAGCAGTCACGATCGTCAGCCTAGCCCGGCAGCATGCCCATTGAGAACTTCCAGAAAGAAGGGCGGCGTCCTGTCCACTGGGAACAGGACGCCGCCCGCCTTTTCCGGGGAGGTGACTACCGCCGCAGGAACTCCTCGTGCTGGCGGTGGGCCTCCGCCACCTGCTCGCGGATCAGGTCCACGTCCTTGGCCTTGTTCCGGTACTTCAGAGGCATCTGGACGATCTGTGCTTCTTCGGCTGTCAGGGCACGGTAGATGCGCTCGCGTTCTGCGGCATCGGCCGTGTAGTCCAGGTCGAGGTAGTTGACGGCGTGCCGGCGTGCGTTGTTGATGGCGGTCTGGGCCTTGCCGGCGGGGCTGAGCAGGGACAGCACCACGGTGATGATCAGGGTTCCGCAGATCACGCTGAGTGAGAGTCCGGTGGAGATCTCGATGACGTTGACGTGCTCGCCACCGTTGACGAACGGCAGGTTGTTCTCGTGCAGGGCGTGGAGGATGAGCTTGACGCCGATGAACGCCAGGATCGCGGCCAGGCCGTAGGAGAGGTAGATGAGGCGGTCCAGCAGGCCGTCGATCAGGAAGTACAGCTGGCGCAGGCCCATGAGCGAAAACGCCGTTGCAGTGAACACGATGAATACGTTCTGCGTGAGGCCGAAGATCGCCGGGATGGAGTCGAGGGCGAACAGGATGTCCGTGCCACCGATAGCCACCATCACCAGGAGCATGGGAGTCAGGGCACGCTTGCCGTTGACCACGGTGAAGAGCTTGTCGCCGTCGTACTTATCCGTAGTGTGGAAGAGCCTTTTGGCGAGCCGGATCATGAAGTTGTTCGCTTGATCGTCACCATGGCCGTCGGGCTTGAGCAGGTTGCCTGCCGTGAGCAGCAGAATCAGGCCGAAGATGTAGAACACCCACGCGAACGAGTTGATCAGCGCAGCACCCAGGAAGATGAAGCCGGTCCGGGCAATCAGGGAGAACACGATGCCGAACAGCAGCACCTTCTGCTGGTCTTCACGCGGCACCCGGAAGCTCGCCATGATGATCAGGAACACGAAGAGGTTGTCCACGGACAGGGCCTTCTCCGTGATGTAGCCGGCGAAGTACTCCGAGCCCATCTGGGCCCCGCCGAAAACCAGCACCAGGATGCCGAACACCACGGCCAACCCCACGTAGATGGAGGACCAAATGGCGGCTTCCTTCAGCGACGGAACGTGCGCCTTGCGGATGTGGAAGAAGTAGTCGAAGGCCAGCAGCCCAAGAATAACGACGATGGTGATACCCCAAATAAGGGGGGAGACGGTCATGTGATCCTGCTTTCGTGAGGCCGGGGCGTGTTACTCACCGAGGGTCAAAACTCTTTCCACCAACTTACCGGGTTGGGTGGCCCGCTGTCGGATCGGAGCCCGGTCGGGCCGGGATAATGGCCTGAACAAACAACCCCATCACTGCAACTGCAGCCCCGCGCTGACGCCCACTACTCCCGCGACGACCACATGCTCAAGCCGCCAATCCTCCCGACTATGCGTCCCCAGAACGCGGACGACAGCGAAATTGCCCCCACGATACTGGTCACTGTTGTCCAGAGAGCTCCGACACGGGGGTTCAAGTTGCCGCCCAATAATGGGCACCACCCAGCAGCGCACCTCCAAGGCCTGCTATGAAAGTCAGCGACGCCATTCCGTCGTTGCTGACCACGGAGCAAAGTGGACCGCATACTGGATCAATGACCGCATCTTCACAGGGTTCCGCCAACCAGGGAGGCAGGGTTCGTGCTGCAATATTCGTTGATTTCGACAACGTCTATATCGGTCTCAAAGCGTTGGATCCCGGTGCTGCGGAGCGTTTCGCCACGGATCCAGGGCAATGGCTTGATGCCATCACTGAGGCCGATGAATCAGGTGGGAAAAACGTCCGGTTCCTTATTCGCAACTGCTATCTCAATCCGACTGTTTATGCCAAATATCGGACATTCTGGACCCGCGCGGGCTTTAGGGTCATTGACTGCCCATCCCTGACGCAACAAGGCAAGAGCAGCACCGACATCAACTTGGTCCTGGATGCGGTGGATGTGCTCGCCGGGGTCGCCCACATCGAGGAGTTCTTCATCGCTTCGGATGATGCTGACTTCACTTCCCTGGTCCAACGGTTCCGGGCGGCTGACCGCCGGACGACTGTAATCGTAGCGGGTCCCGTCGCGGCGGCCTACCGGCAAATGGCTGACACGATCATCCAGTCGCACGACTTCCTAGCTCTCCTGAGCGGGGCTGACAACTCCGCAATCGCTGTCGCCCAGAATCGCTTGCCGGCAAAGAAAGCAAGCACGGCTGCCAAGAAATCCCCGGCGATTTCCACTGCCGCTGCTGTCGTCCGTGACTACGTCACTACCGCAGCGGGACCGATCAAGGCTGCCGTGGTGGCGCAGCGTGCGCTGACGGCCGACTCGTCGTTGTCCACTGACTGGGACGGACACGGCAAGTTTGGTGCGTGGATAACCCGTGTAGACGACCGAATTGAATTCGCACCTGTTCCAGCCCCGGGATGGGTGTGGGATTCGGAGCGCTTCTCCCAGACGGATTTGCCCTCGGAAACAGAATCTACGGAAGCATTCGAGAAACAAATTGCTCGGGTCACGGACATTCCAGCGTTGTCGTCGGCCCAGTACAGGCAAGTCTTGGTCTCCCTCGCCGCTAAGTTGAACGAGACCACGGTTCGCAGCGAGCTGGCGAAATTGGTTCGCGATGAATGTCTGGCAGCGGATGTTCCGGTGGCGCGATCCTCAGTTAATTACGTGATCCAGGGTTTAACCTATGCCAAGGGTGCGCTGAGTGCTGAACTGACTGAAACGCAGCTGGCAGAGGCGTGGACCGGGCACGTCGAAGGCATGTGCCGTGTGGCCGGACTCCAACTGGATAAGGGTGAAGTCGCGAAACTCCGGGCGTGGACCAGCGGTGGTCTGCTGAAGAAAGCCCGACAAGCTGGGTAGCAGCGAGAGACTTATAGGCCCAGCTCTGTCAGCCACACATCTGGTCGAGGGCTCTCTGGGCAGCCAATTCCAACTGGGATCGATATTGGTCAGTACGCCGGTTCGTAACCGGGTCCGGATTTTGTGCCGACATGGTAGGCAGGGCCATCCCGAGCGTGACTTGGCGGCTGCCGTCATCGCTCGCGAGCGCCACTGTCAGGTAGCCGTAGATCGAGCCGGGGTGACCATACCGGTAGGTCGAAGAACCGCACGCGTCCGGGAACCGGACTATCCCCAGGCCATAGTCTCCAGACAGTTCGGTTTTCATACGTTCGAGCGACGCTGAAGAGAGCAACTTGCCGGTCAGCAGGCCACGGTAGAAATCGTTGACGTCCTCGGTTGTAGACACCACGCCGCCCGCTGGTGACCCAACAACTACTTCTGGTTGGGTCACCTCGATCTGCTCTGTGTCGACCGTGATGTAGGCTCTCAAGTTGTCCGGGACATTCCGGTCAGGCTCGCCCAGGCTTGTCTGTTCCAGTCCCAGCGGCTGGAAGATTTTCTCATCCAGAACCTCCCCGAGAGGCCGGGCACGAAGCTTCTCGACCAGTTGGCCCAGCGCGATGTAGTTGCTGTTGGAGTACGCGAAGAGGCCCACGCTCCTCAAGTCCCAAGGCTCGGTGGCGGCCAGTTCGAGTGCCCGCTGCATGCTGACTCTGGTGCGCACCACGTCCCGGTGTGACGCTCCGCGTTCCAAAGCCGCCACAAAATCGGGCATTCCCGAAGTATGGTTCAGTAACTGGCGCACAGTAATGTCCGACGGCGGCCTCAGCGTTTGCTGAAAGCTAATCAGAAGGCCGTTGACCGGGTCATCGAGGCCTATGGAACCTTCGTCAACAAGCTGCAGCACGGCAACGGCGACGATCGACTTGGTCACGCTGCCTATGGAGAAGCGGTCGCCTGGCTGTGCCGGCTCACCCTCGTTAGGGTCCCTCCGCCCGAAGGCCTTGGACCACTCACCGCCCGGCCACCGTGCCTGCACGACGACGGCGCTAACGCCACTCTGGATGAACCCTTTGAGCGTGGTTTCCAGCGAGTCGGTCGGTGCACTGGACGCAACCGCGGTGGGCGCAGGTGCGGAAAGGTCTCCTGTGCAGCCCGTGAGCAGGAGCGCGAGGATGAGGGGAACCACCCGAGCCGGTGTCTTCGACCAATGGCCCATAGCGTTGTTGTACGCCTAGGGCGGGGGAAATACCAGTGGGCTTCGGATTGTGCGTCTATCTCGAGAAGATCCGGCTCCTTTACGTAGTGACTTAGTTGGCGCTGGCCAGCAAATGATCGATTAGCGCGATCAGGCCAGGCCAGCCATTGCCCATGCCCTCGAGGGCATGACGGCCCATCGGCGTGTCCAGCTTGGGTGGTGTCGGATTCTTCGGTGGTCGTAGCGGGGATCATGCCGGTGGGGTTGGGGAGGCGTGTCGGTGAGGAGTGTGGGACCACGCTGGTGGCGGGTCCCACACCCCTTCGAAGTCGACGGATGTGACTTGACTTCCGTGAGGCTCAGGCCCCTTTTTGCGGAGGCGCCCTGAACGCTGGATTCCCTGTAGCAATCAGCTCCGGGCAGCGGCTGCCGCCTGGAGTCGGTCAAAGTCGGTGGGGTAGGTACTCGTGAGATGGGCTGATCCGCCGAAAGCACTTGGATGCTTGATGAAGCACACGAGCCTGCGTTGCCCGCCGATGTGGAGTTCGAAGATGTTCTGCTGAGGATCCGGAAGACCATTCGCGCCTTGCTTTCCGAACAGCGGCTTGTCCTCAAGGGCCGATGGATAGGCAGCACGAAGCGCACTTGCGGCCTTTCCGCCTACGACGACAACGAGCTTGGCCGGAGTCGCTTCCAGGATCCGTCCCATGTGCTTGGTGGAACAGAGCGCAGCGGCTTCGTGGACGCCTTGCTCGTTTCCTGATTTGCAATGCACAACCTCGGTCATAACCGCGCCCTCGAACCAAGGAACGTCGCTACCCAGGAGGGCATTCGTTTGCTTTTCAATCCAGCCCCAGTAGCGCTCCTTTGATCCCCAAACCGGTCCACCGGCCAACTGCGCCTCATCTACTTTGCGATGCCGTCTGTCGCTGACCCAGACGTGCTCCGGGCTGAAGCGGTTGATCATGAAGTTGGCGATCTCGGCGTCAGGCCATTCCGTGGTGGGGTATTTCTCTGCGAATCTTTTCGCAGGCAGTTTCGCTGTAGGGTCTCCTGCGCTGATGGCAGGGTTTGAGGACAGGAAGACGACGCGAGCCTGTGCCAAATTTCCTGCCCAGGCTTCGGGCACCTGAAAGGGGCCAGGATGCCGATCCTGGGACCTGACGATCTTGTGGCAGGGGTGCTTTTCACCGAAGTGTGGATCGTTTGCCGCAGCCACTTCATTGCATCTGGCAACGCTCAGAGCAAGCTCTTCAAGATAGACAGGCATATTTCCCCATTCGATTTCGGTTGACCTTGTTGTTCCGCATGCTAGGTCTCCGCACGGACAATTTAGGCTGGGCAGCCGTGGTACCGGCCCACACATATGTTGCTGGGCCCGTTCGACGACCCAAACCACTTTTCCGGCGAGAGTTATGGCGACGCGTCGCTCGTGTTCGCGAGCGATTAGCGCTTAGGTTTTGGCTGGTCCCAGTCGCGTGCAAAATCTTCCTTAACCTCAGGCCAGACCAATTGAAAAGCTTCTTCTGCCGAAATGACTTCACGAGGAAGTGGCTTGAACAAGACGAACTCGTGGGGGATCACGCGACCGGCTGCGTCACGGCGTCCCTCAGGATCTGGGACTCGGATAGCGATCGTATCGGCGTTGGTTTGGAAGGTCTCTGGAGCATCCATCTCGCCTTGGAACGCCTTCTCATACAGTTCCAACGGATTTGGTTGACCCGCAGTGCGGAGGAATCGAAAGCCCCATGTTTTACCGCGAGTAGCCCAGATGAAGGCCAGCTCTGTGGCTTGGTTGCTGCTTCCCGATTTCATACGCGACCTCGGAGCAGGACCTTCTCCTCGTCGCCACGGTCCAGTTCCATTTGGAATCCAGTCAAGGTTTCCGCGAGGAAGTCGTGTTTTTCCTTAGCCCGGATGTGGAGGTCTTCGAGCTTGCCACCGGCAAGGTCGTAGGCAGGTTGTGAGAGAACCGGACTTAGTAGTGCCGCGGCTGCGGCGACGGGAGCCGGCAGGCGGGACATAAGAGCGTTTAGTTTAGGACCGCCAAGCCCATCAACCAGCGGCAATACCGCGTTGACAAGGTGCTTGGCTGCACCGGTTCCCTTCGTCATGACCCGTGCCCATGGCAAGAAGCGTGACAGGGGAAGCATGGCGGCAATGGGAAGGATCAAGTCCAGCCCCACGCGCTTGGTTACTTCAATCTTTTCTGGCTCAAATTTTGCTGAAGAGAGCAGAACGAAATCCTCACCGACAGACAATGCTTCAGGTGCCTCGACGAATGTACTTACCACTTCTTGAAGCTTGTTCACTTCCCTTCCCACCTTTTCTACGAGGAGGTCACGGAAGCCGGCCACATCCATACAGGGCAGCAGATCTGCCTTGGACAGAGCCAAGAGCCAGATCCGGGGAAAGCGGGCAAGAGGCTGGTTATCCTGCAGCACGTCATCACGCAGTTTCAGCAGCTGGGTACTGATATTGGTCAGGAGCGACTTTAGGTAGCGCTCTTCCTCGCCCTCGTGGTCAAGGAGCTTTTGCCCGTCCACGAGTACCATGGCTACGTCGGAGCTCAAAAGCGCCTGAAACGTGCTGACGCGGCGCTCCTCCTCTTCGGGCCCGCTGGGTTCGTCTTCAAACCACTCCCCAGGATAGTCGTGCCACACCAGCCGAAGCTCCTCGGCAACGACTTTCCTGGTCTTTGCGGAGACGCCGGGTTTGCGTTTGATGGTGAATGAGTAAGAAGTCGACGAAAAGTGGGTGCCAATCGGGAGTATGGCTGACTTCTTCATCCCGAGGTAATTTTGATGCAGCCTACGACCTTGAGTGCTATCAGCA
This sequence comes from Paenarthrobacter sp. NCHU4564, assembly GCF_052156435.1. NCBI lineage: Bacteria > Bacillati > Actinomycetota > Actinomycetes > Micrococcales > Micrococcaceae > Paenarthrobacter > Paenarthrobacter sp. NCHU4564. The sequence goes on along the minus strand of NZ_JBQLIS010000010.1, from coordinate 123,607 downwards.
GCAAGGATGTCGAACCGCTCTGTTCCGGCGAGTTCCTGTTCCAGGGCCAGTCCGTAGAAGGAGGACAGGAGCACAGTCTTTCCACTGCCGCTCTCACCGAAGACGGCGATATGTTGCTCGCGAGCAACCTTGCTCTGTTTCATATTCAACCTAGGGGAGTTAGTGGGATGAAGATTCATGGTTCGAATCGAGGTAGTGCTGAAGCTCCCGCTCAATGGATAGCGGTCTCGGGGGAACCAGCCTGAACTTGAAGCTTGAGCCTCTCAACGTCGGCCTTCAGCTGGTCCACGGTTATGCGGTACCTTTCCACGGCTGCCGCCCTGCGCTTAGCCAGGACAACGTTGACGATGGCGGCCATGATTCCTAGGGGAAAAGACACCAGCAGAGCCCATCCGGCGCTAGCAAAGAAGTCCAGAGCTACTGGGAGTGCATCCTTGAAAGCAAGAAAATCATTGACCCCGTTGACCATGGAGCTGAGTGCTGAATCCAAAGGACCCATGAACTGCCCAACCAGTGGTGTCTCGGCAAGGGAAGGTGCACTCAACCGTGCGGCTTCGGGTGACCACCGGGGATCAGAATAATGGTTCAGGACGTACAGGCCGGCCCCTCCGCTGAGAGTTGCAAATACCAGCGAGCCAGCCAGTGCGGTGGAGTGAAAGCGTGCGGGTCGAGCGATTGTTGCGGCCACCATGAATGCGGCAGTGACAGCCCAGATGAGGGCATAAAAATACTCACGGCCCACGCCGCTAAGAAGATCCAAATCTTTTCCATTCCCCATTGTGAAAGTGAAGGTGTCCTGTGTTGAGCCTAAAGGGTTGCCACTGAAGCCAATCCAAGTTTTCGTGTTTGTGTCAAAAATTTCATCAAGCTAATCATCGGAAAAGGAATCATCGGCTGGCTCCATGCCCAATTCTTTGCCATGCATCCAAAGGACCACGTCCATGGTTCGGAGGTCGCTGATGGCCTGATCGATTCCTGACTCTTCCTTGATCGCTCGGAGCCGGGCGGGTAGACCTGAGCCATCGGTTAGGACTGAATGCCATGTCTTCCATTGGCCTTTGGCCTTTGGATGGCCCATGAGCGGACCCACCACTGAATCGAATATCGGGATGAGCCGAGGGCGTTTTCTGGCCATGATCTTGCTGGCCGTAGTGGGTCCGATGCCACAACGGTAGCTTTCGCTCCCACGCAACAGGCGCCAAAGATCATTAGCTGGGCTGTTCGGACCAAGCAGAGCTGCGTACTCCTCGGAGGAAACTGACGCCAGATCGAGATCCGTTGGAATCTGCTCCAGAAGCCCCTGCACCTTTAGGGCGGACGTTTCAAGAAGGCCGATGGCCGCCGTGGCAGGGACCTGAACGGATAGGAATGACACAGCAAGAACGTCGTCGGCAGTGAGAGAATTTGCAACGTCGGCTCGGTCACCGCCGTCTGCCCAGTCGTCGAAACGGCTTCCCGTTTGCGGGAGATCATGACGGTAGAGCTTCGTGTAGTACTTCTTGACGAGTGCCGCAGCCTCGCCAGTGTGATCTGCCTTGAGAATGTCCGGAAGCGTCATCGTGTGTCCTCTCGTGAGTCTCTGGTGAAGTATTGCCCTGCCCGAAAGCGTGCTATTGAACTGCGACAGAAATCGGATCCCATGCCTGGGCCCGCGCCAACGAGTGCTTTAGCTCCCGCCCACCACCTTCTTCAAGCACGGCCGAATCGCCAACTACAACCAGCAAGCTCCGTGCCCTGGATAGGCCAACATAGAGTTGCTCGGCCGCTCGGTCCATGTCTTTGAAGCCGTTGACGCAAAGCACGATGACCGACCGTTCCAACCCCTTGAACCCGAGAACGTGCCCGTAGAACTCGCCTTCACCAGAGTGAAACTCTCGCCAGTACTCCTCGGTGGCACCGCGCTCGAAGTAATCCAGATGAACTGGATGCCGGTCCTTCGTGGTAAGGAGCGCGATCTGGTTGTTCGCCCAGCCTTCCTCAATGAGGGCATCCACACAGTCACCGGCCACGTCAAGGGCTGAGTCGCTCGTGCACTGGACCCTCCGGACTGGCAGACCGGTACTGCCTCGTGGCGTGAAGTGTTCACCAGCGAAGGGTTTGAACGTTTCCGCGATCTTCCGGGTGTTGCGTAAGTTCTCGTCGACGTGGATGGGAACGAACGTGGCAGTGGGACCAATTGTGACGTCCGCCGTCGCTCCGCCCCACCTCCGGTAGACGTCCTGCCGGTCGTCCATGAAGGCATACACCTCGCTGTTGTCCGGATCCACCGTGCATGCCAGCAGAGCCTCCCACCACAGCGGCGCGAAGTCCTGGGCCTCGTCGACGATGACTGCGTCCAGTCGCTCGTCAGGATTCATCTCGGCCGCCAATGCCTTCAGAAGGCGAGGCATTTCGACGTCGAAATAGTCTTGCCCGGTGCCGTCGGGCACGCCGAGTCCACGAACATATTCGTGAAATTCGCCGGTGAAAGCTGGCTTCGCCTGCCGCCAACTGGAGACGCGGTCTTGAAGGTATTGACCAAGTCCCTTGTTGTAGCAAAAGAGCCCAACACGTTTGCCCTGCTTGCTAAGGGTCTTTGCCTTCTCCACCGCCAACCAGGTTTTGCCGCTGCCGGCGCCTCCGGTAAATCTCACACGGGTCAATGAGCGCGTCGCCTGAAGGAGAGTCGCCTGCCGCTCAGTGAGGTAGTCCTGCGCATCTTCGTCTTCCCTGAAGTTGGGGTCCTCAACTGAATCACCTCCGAGATCCCCGCTGAGTTGCCGGACGATGCGTTCGAGGAAGGCTGCAGCCAAAGACGTGGCGCCGCTTCCTTCTTTTTCGATTGCGTCGCGGATGAGTTCCGCCGGCGCTTGACACTGGATTTCATCCAGGACCAGCGCACGTGGGCATCCAGCCATTTCCCAATTCATGGGCACTGCAGTGTAGGGAAACGCGACCATGTAGGCGAAACGGCTTGTCAGCGGGGTTCCCAGCTGGCGCCCCAGCCAATTCTTGAACCCGTGCGTAGAGCCTTGCGATTGGGCCACAGGGCTTTGGATCTTGCGGTTGCCGCCCCTGTCCGACTGGTACCACTGGCCGTTCTGCACGGAGACCCGGCCGCCCTTCACCTCGATCGCAGCCATACCAACGCCGGGCCAGAGGACCAGGATGTCTATTTCATGTTCAGCGCGGCCGTCCCGCACCTGAACTGAGTGAGCGAGTACGACGTCGTCGGGAAGACTTCGTTTCAGAGCCTCCCAAACAGAACGCTCGGCGCTTTGACCGTCGTTGAACAGGGGTTCTTCTGGTATGCAGCGCACCTACTTCAGCCCTCATTCCCAAAGTGAATTGAGCTCGGACTGGGAATTACTTCATATATTTGCCCCAGCGCTGGCAGGTGGATCAGTGTCTTGATCACTGTTTTCCCGGCAGCTGCCAATGCCTGTCTGTAGGCCGCCATTTGCCCAAGGTAAGACTCCCGAATGTGCTCCTCGGCTTCTCGCCCGGGATAAGTCTTGTGATCAACGAGGACACATCCCTCAGGTCCTTCGATCAAGAGATCGATCCACCCCTCCATGACACGGTTCTCGGTTCTCCAACCGATCGCGGCCTCCCGATGAACCTTCCACCCGGCGTACTCTGCGTCCAAGTAGGCTTGTAGGCGTTGTCCGGATTCAACCAATAGGTCTGCGCTAACGATCTGATGGACGCCCCAGCGATTAACGATCGTCTCAGCAAGTTGCACCTGTGCACCGTTATCAAGGGAAGAATACTGTGTGCCCAAGTATGCGTGGACAGCGCTACCCACTGCCCCCCACTCTTCAGACCCGTGTTCAGCCAGCCTGGGACCGAGCTCCGAAGCCAACAGGACTTTTGCTTCATATCCAGAAGACAGTTCGGAGCTTGCTGTGAGTCGTGACGCCAAGAAAACCGGCAGCGGCTGTGGGTCCTCTGGATCAGTGAACTGGGGCCGACCCAATGCTTGTTCGGTCACGGCTTCTTGCACGTCAAGCGACATGATCCGAGCAGAAAGCGGAGGGCTTCCCGCAATGTTCAGCAATCCACCTTCGGCCTCTCCTGACCAGGACATCAGCGACGGAACACCCATCAGGTTGAGAAGCTGGGGCTGATTCGACGCGGCGGTCAGGATGGTGGTTTCTTTAGCGCGGGTCATGCCTACGTACATGAGTCGGCTCATGTTGTTGCGTTCCCTCAGCTCGGCATCCACAGCGACCTGGCTTGTTTGGCCGGCGGTGTCCAGGGGCGAAGCTTTGTACGGGAACGGACTCGGCCAAAACCTTATCCATCGATCCCGTAGCGGATGTTCGAGGTCCAGCTCTCCGTCCTGCTCGACTGCCGTGCCGAAGGCGGCGAAGCGTAGGTCTTTATCCAGAGCCTCCATGACGACTACTGGCCATTCCAACCCCTTTGCCTTGTGATACGTCATTACATTGACCACATCCGAGCCGGCGTTGTCCGCCGACTGGTGATCGTCAGAAGCGAAGAACGTCAGGAAGCCTCGTAGGGTCCCTGGCGCCCGGAGGGCCAGGCAATGCTCGTAGTATTCTTCGATGGCGCCTCTCATGGCGTAGAGATTCCGCAAACGGGTTTCGGGAGACGTCCAGGACTTTATGAGATTAGTCAGCCCGAGCGCGCCAATGACGGCCTCGTAAATCTCAAGTGGTGTTGCCGTCGCGGCTAGGTCTCGAATAGGGGCAAGAGCACGGACCTGGGGCTGTTGGGCCCACTCGGAATGGATGGGTTCAGGTTCGACGGCGGATAGCAGTTCCTGCTGCCAGGTTCGGTTGGAAGGGTGGCCAGGATGCAAGGCCACTAACTCCGCGAGTGCAATGGTGTCTCTTTCGTCAGCCACGAAAGCCATTCCCGCACGTGCGAGCTGAACTTCCCGGGCATCGTTGAGGCGGCGCGGATTGCGCGTGGCGCGTATGCCCAAGTCGTCCAACGCGGCCGAGATTGCGTCAACATCTTTGTTGGAGCGCGTCAGAACGGCGATGTCAGCGGGCTTCAAGTCGTTACGACGGTTGAGGAGGTCGGCTACACCGGCAGCTGTCGCCAGAAGACGCTCGCCGTCGTTCTTCTGCGTGCGGACCCAGGCTTCCAAGCTCCCCTTGGACCAGTCCTTATGCGCAGCCGGCATATCCAGTCGAACTGAGTCGGCGGACAGCTCTTGGGTTCCGAAGACGGGCACAAAGACTGCGTTGGACAATTCGATGACGGCTGAGTGCGACCGCCAAGATTCTGAAAGCTGGCGCTTGCTTGGCACCTGGTCGACCACAGCTTGCATGAGGGAAGGATCCGTGCCGCGGAACTCGTAGATTGCTTGTTTGGGATCGCCGACCCATACGGCTTCTTTGACCAAGCTGCTCAGTTGGAGGAAAAGCTCAAGCTGGAGGGGACTCGTGTCTTGGAACTCGTCCACCACAAGAAAGCTGATTCTTTGAGAGAAGGACGAACGAAAAGCAACGCTGCTTCGTGCCAAATCGAGAACGAGGGTTTCCTGGTCGACGAAGTCCATCAGACCGTGAAGACGCTTAAATTCCGCGTACGTGTCCAGGCAGGCGGCAGCGCAGGAAAATATCCTACGAATGTACTGCTCAATGTCGGCATGGAATGCGGGGTTTGACAACAGATCTTCGCGTATCCGAGTTTGAAGTTCTCGGAAGATTTTAGCGATGGGCGCGGCCGGCTTCGATGCTACGAAGCCCCGCCATATCTCCCAAGGAGTCTCGTCTGCAGTTACTGCTGAGTCGATCTTCTGAAGGACCTTGGGATATTGATCGATGAACACCCCGGAATCGATTTTTGCCGGCTTGCCTTCGGCGTCGATTCCTGTCTTGGCCAATTCCTCTAGCTCTCCACGTCCAGCTCGCATCTCTCTCAGCCAAGCTGGACGTTCATCCTCGGTAGGTTCATCGAGGAGTCCACGCATGCCGGACCACGACCGGTCTGCGCACAACGCCAGATCATCAGACCTGAGGAGGTTGGTCCGTGCCGCGTCGACGATGGATCGGACAGTATCCTGCCAGGTTTGCGAGTCATAGGGTGAGTCTTCGTGGGTCCCCATACGGCGGGCAATCGGCAGAATTCCGCTCGCGTGGTCAGCGAGAACAGAATCAACGGCTAGGTGGAAAATGCTTGTGAGTTGTTCTTCCGGGATGACCTCAAGTGCAGGCGACAAACCAGCATCTATTGCGTACTCCTGCAGCAGTTGACCACACACACTATTAACGGTGCCGATGAGACTTGCGGGAAGTTGTTGGGCGGCAAGTTGTAGTGAATGGGCGAGCGAATCGTCGGCAGCGGCGGCCTGTTCCAACAAGCGGGAGTTGATTCGTTCCTGGAGTTCTGCAGCAGCCTTCTTAGTGAAAGTTGTTGCCATGATTTGAGTGGCGTTCAATCCGGACTGGATGCGATCCGTGATCTCCGAGGTCAAATGATACGTTTTTCCTGTCCCGGCGCTTGCCGAAACCATCGTCACATTGCCGAGGACAGTCATGAAAAGTCTCCTTTCAGGCCGCACAGGACTCCCAACTCGCAAAACCGGCAGGGCGGTTTGATGTGGTGAAGACCGTTGTCCTGCCACGCCCTTTCGCGACTCGGTTCGCCTTCGGAGCGCTTGTCGTCGGCTACCTGAGTCGCCGTGATGCGGCCCTGTGCTACTTCATCGATGCTGAATTCAACGGCCTTCTTGGCGCTGTCCCAAAGAGCGTTTGGCTGGACTGCTCTCTGAATCGATGGGCCGAATAGTGAGTCCGCCGAGATAAATGACCCCTGCTTGAGCATGTAATAAGCGGTGGGATCATCGACGGTGTCTGGACCCTCATGCAGCGCCCACTGGTAGAGCGCAAGTTGAAGAGCGGTGCCACTGGCTATTTCTTCGCGCCGGTACTTCTCTTTGTTGGACCACTTCAGGTCGATGACAACCGTCCGCCCTTCGCTGTCGAGGCCGACAGCGTCGGCACTGCCACTAACGGCGAGCCGGTACTCGCCCTGTGAACCAACTAGTTCAAGATCCTTCTCGAAGCCAAGTTCAACCCCTTGAAGGGTGATTCCGCCCTTGGACAGCTGGCGGAAGAAGGTGCGAACAGATTCAACCAGGATCTCCGCAATAGCTTCGCGTCGGCGCTGATGGCCGGGCAGCAACAACTCGGCTGCATATTGAGGCATGAGTGAATTGATACAGCGTTGGATTTCTGCATCGTCTGGAATTGCCCTGTCGGTGTCCCGGAGCTGGCTGTGGAGAATCTCGACCACTTTATGGGCAAAGGTCCCGAGCAGAGTGTTGTCCGTGGGAATCGCAGCCGCGTTAGTCGATTGCAGGTTTGACTTCCGCTCCATCACCCAAGCGAAAGAACAACCCAGCAGCTTCGCGAGCTGTGAGAAGGACAACTGGTCCGGCTTCAACGACGGGTTTGCGCCGACGTCGTAGATTGCAGCGGGGGGAGTGGGCGACAGCTCTGGAGCGGCCAAGAGCTGAGCCGAGCGGCCTGCAAAATCCCAGAGCCCACCACCGGTAGTTAGCTGGTCCGGCGTGGATCTTAGCTCACGGGCGCGGTCCGTCAGCGGCTTGGCTGCATCTTCTGGACTTGTTGTGGGCTGCGCGGAAACAAGGGCTTCGAGCAAACCCGTTCCCTCCGTACGTGCGCCGTGGGCCTGCTCGACTTCGACAAGAATGAGGTTCTTACAGTGAGCAGCCGACGCCGTGGTTTGCTGGATGGCAAGAGCCGCTGTGTCCTCTGGAGCAGGCAGACTGACTCCGACCTTCTTCAGTGTTGATACATCGTGGGCTTCCCACCGCCGTCCGGGCGTGAGAGCGGCGTTCTTGAAACCCCACCACACGGCATACTCGACGTCGTCAGAAAGCTCCGTGAGGTGAGTCAAGCGCAGCCATGGACTCGCTTCTGGGGCGACTATCGAGCTGGACTTCGGTGTGATGACGGAACTAACAATTCGTCTCACATCACGCTGAGATACTTCCGGGAGAGGGGATAGAAGTCCAGCGATCTGCTGGAGCTGCTCCACGGTCCCTTGCAGCGCTGGCCTACTCCTTGAAAGGCGACGAAGCCGTCCGAGTAGCCATGTGGCCTTTTCCACCAGAACGGTTCCGGGTGCTGTGTCGCCGTTGATGAGGTGCTCATTGAACATATTGTCGAGATCACTGGCCCACGAAGGACCCAAATCTTTGTGATCTGCGATTTTCTTCAAGGCTTCGTGCCACACCTCGCTGCCGACGCCCGGAGCCTTCTGTAGCGCTTGAAGCAGGTACCTTGCGGCCCGCCGTTTGATGGGAGTCCCAGGCAGGGCGAGGAATTCCGCGAGCAAGCGGACGTTGATGGGTCCCCAAACGACCTCGAAAAACAGAGGGATGATTTGATCATTTGCACGCCAACTGGAGTATTCTCCCACCCCCAAACGCGGAAGCCCCCTGTCAGCCAGATAGTGGTCGAGAACGGATGTGTCGTCTGAGCACACCATTGCAGTGTTCGCATTGTTCCCAGCAGCCAACCAGCGAGCGACGTTTTCCGCGGCGTCCCACTCCGTTTCTGTCGTCAGAACGTGAAGCTGTGGTTGCGAGCCATCCACAGCCTTCTCGCTGACAAGAATTCCTCGGCCTTTGAGAAGCGAAAAGATGTCCTGCCAGATTTGCGGAAAAGTGGTCTCGGCATGTTGAAGGATCACCTGGTCGATTCCAAGAGGAAGTGGCGAAAGCAGCGCCGTCGGCAAGTCCCGGATGTCGTCGGCCAAGGCTGGAGGGAGATTGCCATTTGCGGCCTCCACTTCCGCCAGCGTTCGCAGAAGTGGTGAAACTTCGGCAGCGGCCAGAGGGGCAGCAGGGAGATCACCGGACCACCCATTGCTAACGGCGTCGTCGCGGGCCTCCAGAAGTTCTGCGGCTGTTGACCACGGGTCAACCGCAAGCGAGCTGTGGAACCATTTGTCTTCGCTATCGATAGACAGCAGACGTTGCAAGTATTGCCCCACACGATGAGCGTGCAGGGTATCCGGCCGTGTGAGTCCGAGCTTGGTCAATAGAAGGTTGGTAAATCCCTTGCGCCCAACTCGAACGCGGTTCAGGCCCGGATTGCTGAATGCCCAAGGCGCACGGTCCAAGAACCAGCCGAACTCGACGATCAATGTTGCCCCCAATTTGCTTGTTTGGTTGTTGTATCACGCTTTTAGTTGTCCCGACCTACGTTTCCACCTGATGAACTCGCTTCCGTAAGGACGGACGCCTAGTAGGGTCTTTCGTTGTCGGGCCGGGCCGGCTGCCAATGGAGTTCAGCGGGAGTCCGGAGCCCGAACGCATGCTGCAGGGCTTCGAGGATTTCATGGCCAGCTTCGCTTGGATTACCGAGGTTGTTTAACAGGTCGGACGTCGTGCAGTCCGCGGATCGCCAACCGCGCCGAACCATATCTTCTTTGTCGAAACTTATCTCGCCTGCGAGAGAATACGCCGGCCTGATCTCGCACATTAGGTCGCCATCGATAATCCGCGCACGAGCCTGGAGAGGCGGACCTGCCAAGGTCTCTTTCCTGTGCTCGATCACCAGCGTCCAATCATCGGACAAGCCAGCCAAAGCCTCATTGAGATCTTCTCCGGCGGCCGCCCATTTCCGTTCCAATCGATTCCGGGCGCGATAGTCTTCTGACAACGCGCTTATCTCGTCATCATCGGTAAAGTACGCCGCTGAGATTACTTCCTCCCAAGTATTGAAATGTCTTCTGATCTCGATGGGAGAGGGACGCTCGCGTCCCGCCGCTGCCTCGTTGATGACCCAGGTGTCGTAAGTGGATACGTCCTTATGGAAGAACGGGGATTCAGGATCCGAGCAGGCATCATTGAAGTCTCGCGCGGCCGCGTCGAAGTCCAAGTCCTCAAACCTTGCTGCCGCCCCGTTCATGCTGAGGCCTACCGCGTTGAGGGTTTCTTCCCACGAGCCATTACCCACACGGCGCCGAAGATCCTGGGCCTGATAAGGCCACGTCGTGCTGCCTCCAGTAGGTGATTCCAGACCTTCCAGCGTTTCCCCATAAGCCGTCATGGACGGGCCATAGAGCTCGTCGGCTTGGGCTTTGTGGCTGGTAGCTTGAACGACGGCCAGTATTTCAGCAACCCGGGTGTTGCTGAGAAACGAGCCAAGGTTGTCCCTGGCTACCCGAACGTCATCTGAAGGCATGTTGGCCAAGGCGGCCATGTAGTCAGGCTCAATGCGCAGATGGACACCAGCCATGTAGAGGAGGCTCAATCTGTCCAGCAGGGCAATGGGCTTCGGGGGCGATACCCACTCCGAACTGTTTGCCAACCAGCGGTGATTGCAGAGCAGCTCCACGGAGATTTCCTTATCTACGGAACTGCCCAAGGCCTCAAGGACTTTGGGAATTTCGGAGTGGTGTACTCCAGCAGTAAGGAGCTGTTGGATGGTTTCCTGTTGATCCGCCAAAAGGTTGGCGGTCTCGCGGCTGCGCGCCAAGAGGGATCGTGAGCGAGCCAGTTCCCCGCGTTCGGCGATTCTGCTGCCCAGGCTTGCCAGCATTTCGTAACCGCTTGTATTTGCTTCTTTTGCTATCTCCGACAGTGGTCTGCCGGCCCGATATGCTTTGGCAGCCTTGGCTTCGGGAGTGGGGCCTGTGGGCCTTAGAGGTAGTCTCATGGCACGCTCGGAATAGCTGATTTGTCACTCATTCCAGCTCTCAACTCGCATTCCTAAGAGTCTGGACCGCACCGTTCAGCGCATCGTCTAGGGTTACGCCACCGTCAGGTCCGTTGCCAAGCGGGAATTCTCCGGTTGACCACCGGAATTTGGTGACGTCAGGGCACTGCCGTCCATGGCGCAGGGCGGCGATGATCTGATGTCCGGCAGCGTCAGGCGAGACCTGGGACTTCCACCAGTTGGGGAAGTCGGTATCTGGCTCGGACCAGCCATCGTCCGACAGGAACTGCCGAGTTATTGGCCAGTCCGCAGCAGGCAGGTATTCCTCGGAAACGACCTCGCACCAAACACCGTCCGCGCTGGGGGTTGCCTGGGCGTAAGGGCTGTTTGGGGTGTTGTCGCCGAGGTCGTACTCCACGCGCAGGAAGCTGTTCCAAGGCATCCGCGCCAGGAGTTCGCTCACAAGGTTCCCCGTTCGATGCCAGTCATCATCTCCGTCTTGCCGATCGCCGTCGATGTCCAGTTCGCATTCCTCACGTCGAGCCTGCTCCAGCAGGCGCGACTGAGCGGGCTGAATCTGCACTTCGGTCACGTCGCTGCCGACGCACAGTTCGATAAGTTCGTCCCAGGACACACCAAAATGACGAACGATCTCGACCGCGGCCGGTCGCTCAATCCTCATTCCTGCCTGCGCATACACCCAGAGATCGTAGGTTTCCACGCTCATGGAGTAACCACACATCTCGCACTCATCAATGAATGCATCGAGGGAGTCTTGGTGTTCGGTTACGCTAAAGAGATCCTCTGAGCTACAAACTTTCAGTCCCACCATGTCCATAGCTTCCCGCCAGCTGCCCCTTCCGTAACGATTGACGAGGGTCGCCGTGGGGACCGGCCAAGGGTCGCTCTCATCAAGGGATACCCGGCCAAAGCGGCGGGAAATTTGCCCTGCGACTTCGTCGTATTCGGAGTATGAGAGGTTCTTGATTGTTTTGGCGCGGATGGCCAACGCAGTGGTCTCAGAGACAGCGAGGATTTCGGACAGCCGCGTATAGCTTGTGTCGGGCTTTACGAACTGCCGGAAGGCGGCAATCGCGTCCAAAGGCATCGTTGCCAGTGCAAGTTGGTAATCGGGTTCTATGCCATGGTGCTTTCCCAGCACGTAGAGCAGGCTTAGTTTGTCGGTCAGCCTAAGGCCGGGCAACTCACGATCCTCTTCAGGAATTCCCAAGAAATGCATCATGGCCACAGCAACGTCCACATCGATCTCGTTCCCAAGGGCACCAACCACTTTGGGAGTATCCGAGAGGGCGATGCCGGAGTCGTCCAAGCGGGTAATCATGTCGATGTTGGCCCGGATGCTACGCATAGTCAGCGCGGCACGCTGCCAAACTGCCCGCGACCGAGCAAGATCGTCTTCGAGCTCGGCGATATGGTCAAAGATGCCCGACGCATCCAGGCCGTGTGCGGAAGCGATGACTGCCAGCGGATCTCCGCGACGGTAGGCTTCCAGAATTGCTGAATCAGATGCTTCTGCTTTTGCACCCATACCTACCGCCTACCCTTGCACCGCGCGAAGGGCTTCAGACCATGAGCCGTAGACGTTTCGCAAGGACGCACCTGAAGGTCGTTTCCGACTTTCTGCGATCTCCTTCTTGACCCAAGCGTCATAGCCCAGGAGTGTCGCCTTGGCTCCTAACTCCTCTTCGAACAAGCAGTAGTCGGCGACAGCTTGGTCGTAGTCCTCACGGGTGAATTTGACCAGTCCTTTGGGCCTGCCCTTGGTTGCCGTGCCAATGCCCATAGCGACGAGGCACTCGTTCCATCCGCCAAAGCGCTTCATGAGGGTTTGGCCTGTGGGCGGCCAGAGGAAAGCACCTTGCCGTGAGACCAGTCCAAGAGCATTGATGAGCTCCCCGCGAAGCTGGTGGTACCGGTTGGTTGTAATGCTTGCACCAGGGTTCTCGGTGAGATGTTTCTGGGCAGCACCTATGACGCCCAGGATTGTGGAGACATCGTCCGTCGTCGCTTCTGCAGATTCCAAAACGGCACGGAGTTCGGTAATTAGGGACAGCTCGAGATTCACGGCCGCCCATTGTCGATCAGGAGACAGCCCCAAATCGGACCCGAGCAAATACCAGACGCCAGCCGCAAGAGCTTCCTTGGAGAAGATGTCTTCCATCAGCGACTTGTCGAAAACGATCGTCGACGTTCGCAGAGCATCCTCCGCAAGCTCGGCGTCCATAGCGGGAAAGAGAGCTTTCAACCTTTCGATTGCATCCGGCCTAGTGACGCCTCGATTGGCGATCTGGCGCGCCAGTTCGCCGTATTCCGCCATAAATGCATTTCGAGCATTTGTGGCCGCCGCCTCGCGGACTGCGAGTCGATTCTTACGCGACTCTTCGGCACTTGTGCCGCCTACTTTTGCAATGATTTGGCGGACGCGTTCGCGGGTTATGCCGAAGCTCTGGCCGATAGCATCGAGAGTCTCGCCGTCAGCGTAACGCTCCACCATTGCAGCGTCGCGTTCTTCCCGACTGAGTTCAGGAGTTGTGGTCATGGTCATATACCTATCAGGCGGTTCGGACATTATGAGGAAGGCCGTTGCAAGCCGAGGAATTGTGACGGCTTGGGGCGTTCTTTTTGTCGCGAGAACTTATCGTCGACGAACAGCGAAGATCACGCCATCTTCATAAACGGGTGTTGAGTATTCCAGAGCGTCAGGTGCGCGACCTCCGGTTGACGTCCGGGAATCTCGACGGCGGTTCCGGCGCCTTCCAAGGCGCCTCGCAGAACCTTCAGAGGGCGGCTACGCAGCGAGCCGTGGTTTCGGGTGCTGGCCAGCGGGCCGCCGTCGAACGTACCCATCGTCGGTTCCTGAGCGAGTGCGGCGAAGTCGCGTGCCCGCTGTCCGCTCAACGAGCCGCTGTTCAAGACTTGAGCGGGCAAAAGCTCAAGATCCAACAGTGCCGAGTCGACGAGCTGCCGATAGTGCCTCAGGAACATGGTGTGGGTCCCAAACATCTCCAGGAGCAGCGGTTGGGTTCCCAAACCAATGAGAACGCCGCGCTGGCCTTCCATGGGTGCAGCTGCCGTTGCTTCGAATCGTGGCGAGACGGGACGCTCCAAGTGCTCAACCAAGGAGCTGGTGGCGGAGGCGCCTCGCGCGGCGTCGAACCGACTGACACGATTCCAGATGCGGCTTTGGCGATCACTGGCATCGGCAATCCCAACTCGAGACGTGAGTTCCGCCCGGACATTCAGCGGTGCACGCCGAGCCAAGCGGTGGTGACTTTTCTTACCGGCTTGCCAACGCCCGGCCTCCACGCAGTAAGTCTCAATGGTTCGGGTCTCACCAGACCCAAGCACGACGTCCTGGGCGCAGGTGCGGTGCTGCTGCCCACCTTCCAGGAGCTCACCTTCCAGTAGCAGAGCAGGCCGCGGACCATTGTTGGTGACCACAAGCTTGCCCACCTGCGCGCCGGAAGGAAGCTCGTTTACCGCAACGTTCGCGTGCGTGCCGGTGCTGATGCCCAGTTCGCCGCGAGCCGCGGACCATATAGGGAAGATACTGAGGGGTCCGAGGGCTGTGCCGGCACCGACGTGGAGTTGTGGAACTTTCATAGACTTCCTGCCTTCTTGAGTCTTTAGCGCGATTTTGCGCTAATTAAGTCCAGTATGAGTTCCTTGCCTCTTTTGCGCAAGTCTGCGATAAATAGATGTGTGACTGCTCCCTCCAGCTCCCTGCTCGACTATCCCCGGCCATCGGTAGCAGTGGATACGGCCGTTCTCACAGTCGCTGACGGCAACCTTTGCGTCCTCCTTATCCGACGAGGGAAGGGTGTCCGGGCGGGGGAGTGGGCTCTTCCCGGCACGTTCCTTCGCGAAAGGGAGCTGTTGGCCGACGCTGTGCTTCGGTGCCTCCGTGACAAAGCTGGGATCTCAGGGCGTGTGCCCAGGCAGCTGCACGTTTTCGATGACCCTGGCAGGGACGACCGTGGTTGGGTTTTGTCTGTGGCCCACGTTGATATGGTGCCTCTCGCGGCGCTTCGGGAAGCCTTAGCACACGACGGCGTCAGGCTGGTTTCTGTTTCAACGGAGCCTGACGTCCTGGCTCGGTTGCCGTACGGGCATGCGGACATCGTGAGGAAGTCCGTTGAATGGATTCGGGCTGTTTACGCGGAGTCACCGGATCCTGGGGCGTTGCTCGATGAGCCTTTCACGTTAAGGGAACTTCGGTCTCTCCACGAAGTGGTGGCGGGGGAGACGTTGATGCGGGACACGTTCCGGCGGTTCATGGAGCCGCAGCTTGAAGGAACGGGAAAGATGTCAGATGGAACGAGGGGACGTCCTTCGCGGTTGTGGGTGCGCCAGTCTCGCTGAACGCTGGTTCACCAGTTCCTTGGCAGTAGCTCCCATCCGAAACGATTACATGAGAGTGAAGACAGATGAGTGATCATGCGTTTGAGGCAAACGTCGCCTTACGGCTCGCGTTGATGGAGCGCGGAGAAGTCACCGCCCTTCTTGACCTCATTGGTCGATGTTCGGCCGTGATGCGGGACGTCACCATTGAACGCAACCCTGCGATGCCGGACGCTGAATTTGATGAGCTTGCTCGCTTCATTAGGCAAACGCTGGTGCCCGGTACCTTCGCGGGACTTTCATCGGCCGAGTGGCTTGCGTTGCTCGAAAACGAACACCCTGAAGTACCTCTGGTGCTTCGAGGGCTTCTGACTACGGCGGAAAAGTTCACGAGCACCAGTTCGTTCGAGTCGCCGGACGCCCCAGAACTTATAGTGCGATTGCTGGGGAAGCTGGGGCAGATTATCGATTCCGTACACCTGCCGCATCCTGCGAGCGAGCGTGGCTGGCAATGGGCGGATTTTAACGCAGGATGGGCGACGGGCTCGGCTAATGCAGAGTACGAATTACCTTCGGTGCTCCGGGCTATCAATGAGCCGGGAGGACAGTGGCTTCCTCCTCTGGATACTGTTGGCTCCGGCGAACCGCGCCCGCACTTGACGTATTGGTTTGCTCTGTCAGTAGTCGTCCTAGCTCACCTTGGATGGGCGAACCCAATCCGCGGGATAACGACATGGATCAATCGTGGAATGCCAGACGATGGAGCGGTCCTGACGAGTGTCAAGCGATTATTCGGTGCTGAAGTTGCGGCGTTGATACTTAACGACAACGTTGCCGCTGTGGCCGACTTACTGACCCCGAAGGCTCTAGGAGTCTCGGGCGATGACCGTCTTCTCGCATCCCAGTTGCGACAACAGTGTCTTGGCGATCCAGTATGCGACCTAGCAATAAGGCAAAATGAGCGCTGGTCTGTTTTGCTGCTGGGAGGACTGGATGCTCTCCATCTCAAGCCGCATCTAATCGCAATGCTGAAACACTCCGAAACAGGAGTTGCGGGTAAGGCACTTTCGCGCGAATCCGTATCCGGAGTTCGGGCGCATCTCCACGTAGAACACAGCTATGGGTGGTATGAGGCATTGAGTCGCTTGGAGGCCCAGTTGCCAGTGCGCCATGACGGTCGCTCGTGGCGCGTTCGCGTCACTGCTGGAGACTTAGGTCATTTGGGCGAATTTCGCCGGTCACGCAAGACGGGGCGCTGGTTTTCAGGCAAGCACTCTTCGCACATGTTGGGCAATTAGGGCAGGGGCAAGGGCCACGCCTCCTTCCTATATCCTGGCAGCATGAAGCGCGCCTTTCCCGAAACGCCGGTGGCTCCCGGCCGACACATGAGCACGCGTGAAGCAGCGGAAAAGATCGGCGTCAATCAGTCGACAATTATCGACTGGGTGCAAAGAGGCAAGTTTGCCCGCGTCTACCTCGAGTTGGGGCTGGGCGCCCATGGTGCTTTCAAGATTCCTGAAATCGATGTGGACGACGTTGTGGCCACGAGGTCGGGCTCCTGGGACTCCCGGGTTCGACGGGAGGCACAGGCATGGCTTGCTGTCCGGACCAATGACGGTGCAGATGCAATTCATTATCTCGACCTCGAGGATTTTCGAGTAGGCGATACTCGGCTGCCGTTGAAAAGCCGGCAGCGTGGCATCTGGAAGCCGAAGTTTCTCGATGCTGCTTTGTCCATCACCACGACATTTAGACGGGCTGGGCAGGAGCGGCCATACGAAGACGAAGTGGGTTCCGACGGTTTGCTGCGCTACAAATGGCAGGGTGACGAAGCGGACGCAGCTGATAACCGGGCACTGCGCAGTGCCATGGAGAACGGGCTTCCGCTTATTTGGTTCTTTGGCGTAGCCCCAGGCTTGTACCAGCCAGTCTTTCCGGTTTACTTACTGGCTGAGGAGCGCGGAGAACAGCAATTCATTGTTGATATTGATCCTTCGAGTGCAGCCTTTGGAGGCACGGATGGTGTTGAGGATTCCCGGAACCTAGAGATCGTTAAGCGTTACGGAACTCGGATCGCTCGCACCAGACTTCATCAGCGTCTTTTTCGGTCGACTGTCATCAACGCATACGACACACGATGCACCGTGTGCAATTTGCGGCACATACAGCTGCTGGATGCAGCGCATATCATTCCAGATGCTCACGTGGACGGTGCCCCAGTTGTGGCTAATGGGATGGCGATGTGCAAAATCCACCATGCCGCTTTCGATACGGGAATCATGGGTATTAGACCCGATCTCATCATCGAAATACGGAACGATGTTCTCGAGGAAGTTGATGGACCAATGCTGAAGCATGGGCTGCAGGAACGCCATCAGCAACCGCTATTGAGCTTACCTCGGCGAAAAGCTGATCGGCCGAGCTCCCAGGCCTTAGAGCTTGCATATTCTCGCTTCAAAGGTGCATAGGCAGCCGCAATTCCCAAGGTGGCCACATTCGCCACAATGCTGGATAGGACTGCCTCGAATGCAGCTAGACAAAGAAGCGCAAACGCAGTGCTTGAAAAACGGAAGAGGCTTCTTAACGAATGTTATGAGGGGTTTGCCCAGCAACCCCCTCATAACGCGGTAGACCAGCTACGGCTTCCCACGAATTCCTGTAGGTTCGAGATCTGACTCACGGTTAGCTGGCAGAATTAATCCTTGCAACGGGCTATCCTAGTTGCCGCTAAGCTGAGGAGGCTACTGGCCGGTCAGCTCGGCGTATCGGTCGAACAGACACTGCTGTCGCCGTTCCTCGGAGGGCTCGCCGTCCAATCCGAAGAGTGGATCCACCACTTCATCCAAGCAGTCATGTGCCTCTTGGAGGTCCGCCGGCGTCTTATTAGGGTCATAGAGCTTTGCAAGAGATAAACCCGGATGGTTTCCGCGTGCGGCGAGGACAATGGTACCTGCATCAATGACGGCTTGCCGCTGTTCTGGCGTTACCAACTTGAGCGGGAAGTTGTTCCAAACGATCGTGCTCGAGAATCGGTAGTCAGATTTGAGGCGACCTCCAATAGTCTTCTGCCACGTGATGAACATCGATGATGAGATAAGACCGAAGAGGAAGCCGTCTTCGTCGGGGGCTGTGAAAACCGCATCGCTCGCAATTACCTCCGGGCCGAATCGTGCAGTTGTGAAGTATTGGCGGTTTTCGCTAACGACACGTGGGATGCAGAGATATGGGACGGAAGGCTGCCGAATCTCGCCAAATAGGTGAGGCGTTTCTGCGAGTCGTTGCGTACTAAGCCGAGTGCTCGCTGATCTTGTGATGCGTACTTGACTTACACGCTCTGTCAGCAGTGCTGAGCTGCTAATTACAGTGGGTCCTACATTGACTAGCCAGAGGCAGTATCTCTCCTTACCATTGACGAGTTCTTCTGCGCCGCGAAATGGCCGGACGAAACCGAGGGCAGCGTCGTCGCTTTCGATTGATTGGTTTACTTCTGGCGTAATTACGAGGGCCCCGCCATCATTCGGCATTGATCCGAATGCCACCTTTGGGAGCCGGGGCGACAGTGGGCTCGAGCGCTTTGTAATAATAACATTGCGCGCTGGGACGAGATAAGCGTTTAGTGAACTGAACTGCTTCTCAGCGGGGTTTGAATTAGTAGCATGGTCCCAAAGCCTGGCTGGGCCGTGCTCACGATCAAATCCCACAATTACACAGTGAACGGCTGCTTTTCCGGATGCTTCCGATTCCCACGGGAAGGTGTTGTGCGCGAAGCGAATTCTCCACCCTTGATCAAAGAGATGAGGGAATAGAAGGCCAGGCTGCTCGCCCTGGACTATTGAGTTTGTTGTGACAAAGGCGAATCGTGCCTTGCTTGTCTGCCGAAGAAAGTGTGCCGCTACGGCGTGCCAGCCCGTGACGAAGTCAAGATGAGCGACATTAGCCGACTTCCACGCGCTGCTGAGGTCTCGACCCTGCTCTGGTGTACGCGACGCATGACCGAGGTACGGCGGATTTCCCGCAATGACCGTGTGATCGTCGGCCGTAAACAGGATTGTCCAATCAATTCGGAGCGCGTTCCCGCCACTGGGGTCGTCTGGCGTCGACGTCGCGATGGTTGCCGCACGTGCGATTGGGAGGCGAGTCGGTGCCCAGCCAAGGCGATCGAGCATCCGCATGTCGCACTGCCGCTCAATGAGGAACATCGCGGTTTCTGCAATTCGAGCAGGCCACTCGTCGATCTCGATGCCGAAGAAGTTTTCCAGGGACACTTTGGGCGAAAGAAAGCTTCGCCGCCCCAAGGCGTCGGTATCGATGCCGAGGTGGACTTCCAACTGGGAACCGGCCTCGTTTCCACGGCGGTGCTCCAGCGCCTTGAGCCGTTCAAGGATATCGATCTCGAGCATCCGGAGCTCTCGATAGGCGATGACGATGAAATTACCGCAGCCGCATGCGGGGTCCAGGAACTTTACTTTCGCGAGGTCTTCACGGAGTTTTTCGAGCTTCGCGCTCTCCTCCCGATGACCGATTGTCCCTGTGAAACGCTCCCGGAATTCGTCGAGGAAGAGGGGTTCCAAGGTGCGGAGGATGTCACGCTCGGACGTGTAGTGCTCACCGTACTCCCTCCGAGTCTTAGCATCCCGCACGGACTGGAACATCGAGCCGAAGATCGCCGGGGAAATATCAGACCAGTCGGGTTTTGAGGCTTCCAGAATTGCGTCGCGGAATGCCTTGCCAACTGTGTCCGGCAGGTCGATCGGTTCAGCGAAAACGCCACCATTCACGTAGGGGAAATTGGCGAGCGCCGGATCCAATCCTGATCGGTTAACGTCAGGGGTGTCGAGATGCACAAAAAGGTCGTTCAGTTTCCCGGCAATGTCGGAACCGTCTGAACGGGTGTGATTGATGATGAATTCCTGGAAGAGGTTCTTGTCCCACATATCCGTGTCGTCACCGAACATGAGGAAAAGAGACCTCGCCAAAGTCACTGAGGTTTCGTGCTCGTTCACGTTGGCTTTGGTCAAGGCATCGAACATCGCAGCCATAAGCTTGGATGCCCGTTTGGTCTCCCTCTCCGTCTCGACATCAAATGCCTGACGCAACCTTTCCAGCACATCCGTAACCCCAAGCTCGCGTGCTATAGGCAGCGTGATTGTCTCAAGCCGCTTAAGGAGTTTTGGATTGGACTGACCGTTGACGTGGCGATGCGACGACAATCGGTAGACGACCGAGGTACCCTGCACAGTGCGGACAGGCCAGCGCCACACCTGTTGGTGCTCATTGTGGAAAATAACCAGGCGATCCGTGGACTTCGCGGCGATGGCGCGGTCCAGTGCTGCCTGACCATCTGAGTCCGGTAGCTCGGAGCACACCCATACGCGGAGTCCCTTGTAGCTGGACACATTCTTGGCGGTCAGCGATTGCCCGTTACCGTTGTTGGTGGAGATGGTTTGGAGATCGGGCTTCGACCAGCGCAAGTGCCGCAGGAAGAGCGTCTGATAATCGTTTGATTCGGCGAGGTTTAGCAATTCGGACATTAGTCGAGCACTCCCAAAGAACAAATGATCCGCACAGGGTCGGTATCGGACGAAGGAACCACGAGGCGTTCATCCCCGTGAAGTTGGTTAAGCAGCGCAAGAACGTCGTCGTCGGACATCCGGTTGCGAAGAGCGGAACGAAGGCGTTGCTCAGCGGATTGCTGCAGAGGCCTGGCATGCAAGGCCGCAAGTGCCTCCTGAGCCCTAGCGAAGTCCAGTGAGTTCGCATAACGCTCCCACACTCGTTTTCTAACACCTTTAAGGTTTCCCGCAGCGACTGTTTCGCTCGTGAGCGGGCCTCGAACCAGGTCCTTCACCCGTTCGAAGTGATCGGGGCGTAGCTCGGCCGTGGGCGTCTCCAGCTCGGCGCGGAAGACTTGGAAAGCCTCGGCGGGAGTTAGCAGCCGTTCCCGTACCCGAAGACCATCCTGTCCACCGGACGAAAGCGCAAACGCATCGATACCGGAGTCAGTCGATACGTAGCAGGCCACACCGCCAGTTACTTCCTTTGTGTACTGAGAACGCGTCGAGTGAATCAGATCAGGCATGTTCATCACCCGCTGCGAGATCTCCGGGTGTTTTTCTTCCGCAGCAGACCAAACGAGCCATGCCTCACTGACGGCGTCGGCAGCCTCTTCTTCCGTCTCTTCATCGGACAGTGATCCTTGGTAGAAGTTGTCCAACATGCTCACCTCTTTGTCGGTGCCGAAGAATTGTTCATCGGATCCGAACGCCTGTGCTGATGATTCGAGACGGTGTTTGATCCGTTGCCGGAGGCTGATTTGCTCTTCGACTTTCTCGTGCGAAATCAAGTAGACGAAAACAGACTCCGATTCTTGGCCTACCCGGTCAACACGGCCCGCTCGCTGGATGAGTTTGATGATGGCCCATGGGAGATCGTAGTTGACAACGATGTGGGCATCCTGAAGGTTCTGGCCTTCGGAAAGGACGTCTGTGGCGATCAGAACATCAATCGGATCTGCCACATCGCCAACAGCTGCTGAGTGTCCGGGCAGCTTATTGGAGCCGGGCGAAAAGCGGCGGGCGATGGATCCCGGATCGCCCGAGTCTCCCGTTGCAACACCGACGTTGCCGACACCGGCATCGCGGAGAGTTTCGGCGACATATTCTGCCGTGTCTTTGTACTCAGTAAACACCAGGACTTTTTCGCCGGGATGCTGTTCCTGAAGCAGGTCCACCAAGGCATTAATCTTTGAGTCTTTGGTCGGATCCCAGGCTCCGAAGCGGTCGAGCAGCCATTTCAAAGTCCGGTTGTCTTCGTCGAGATCTTTGGCCAAGGCACCGCTGAAGATTGTGGAATTGATCCATTTTGTTGACTTGGGGAGATGCTGCCGCAGGTGATCATAGCGTGCTGACGCAGAGCCATACTCAGACGGTGCTTCGACGTCGTCATCATTCAGAGTTCCAAGGTTATGTTCGGCGATGGTCCCCAGGGGAATGGGCAGGCGATTCTTAATGGCGTACAGGAACAGATCGTTGCGCGCGCGTTGACGCTGCAGAGACTGAATAAACGAGTGCCCCGATGAGGATAGCCGCTTGAAGAGGCCGGTGCGCACGAAGCCCGCGACGTTGCCTCGGCCGGATCTGATGTCATCGAGGATGTCGAGATCTTCTTGGGTGTGTCGATGTGTAGGGGCGTCGTAGTTGGCTAGGACATATCGAGGGAGTCGCAGTGACTTGATTGCATCTAGTGTCTCGTCATCTTCCATGAGCCTTGCGGCGTCGTCCTGATCGAAAGCGTGGCTTAGTGGCCGCGCAATCCGCTGGGGAAAGAAGAAGGGCGTGCCATCGGCAAATTCCAAGTATTCGCTTTGCACGACGCGACCATCCCTCAGAGTGCGTTCGGTGGTTTTTGCTGTGCGTTTGATGAATGACCGTGTACGCCGCACGAGATGGTCGCTCATGAGACGCTTCCAGTCTTCGGCCTCTTCGGAGAGACGGAAGGCCCCGAGGGTGCTCGTTTTGCCGTTCACTTTGTCGGCAATTCCGGGGTCCAGCGTCAGCGCCGCGTTGGGCTGGATGCCGAGATCGTCATCATCGTCGATGTAGAGGCCGATTTGGTTGGCGACATCCTCGAACGCGAGGTTGTAAGGCGTGGCAGTCAGGAGAAGGACCTTGGAATCGTTTGACCGAACGTATTCCTTGATCGCTTGGTAGTCTTGGCGCGTATTGCCGGTACGGAGATTATGGGATTCATCGCAGATCACCAGATGATGGCGCTTCAGGTCAGGGAGGAGCTTCGCCGCCATCGAATATGCAATGACGCGGCCTTGAATATCGTAGGCCTCAAGATGTTCGGCCCACATTTGCTCCAGGTTCTTGGGGCACAGGACCAGGGTGGTGTAGTCCTCGGCGTTTTGAAGCATCGAGGCGGTGGCGATGGCCGTCAGCGTCTTGCCCAGACCAACCACATCGCCCAGCATTGTGCCACCGCGCCGCACGATCCTTCGCGCCAAGATGCGCACAGCGCTGTCCTGATAGTCGAGCAGAAGATTCTTAAGTGAGGTGGGAAGGATATAACCAAAACCGTCTCGAACATCTTGGGACATCAAAAAACAGATCTTGAGGAAAACTTCATACGGGGTTGCCTGCTGTTCGTCAGCCCAGGACTCCTCGATCAGCGCGACGATTTCTTCGGTAACCGGAAGGGAAAACGGATCGTTCCAGTGGGTTTCGAACCATTGAGCCAATTTGGCCGAAGCGTCCTGATCCATGACGTCGATGTTGAGCTCAAGGTTGCTGTACAAACCAGCCTTGGTCAGGTTCGAGGAACCCACGTAGGCCATGGTTGGAGCGTAGTGCCCGACTTCGTTATGAAGGATGTACGTCTTTCCGTGCAGGGGCCGCGCGGTGAAGACTTTGATCTGCACGGAGCCTTCTCGGAGCTGACGTTTGAGCGCCTGAAGGGTCCGCTGGCCTTCAACGCTGGACAGCCCGCGCATCAATTGCTCGCGTAGGTGGCTGACCAAACGGGCTTTTCGCGCCCGGGCGGTTTCAAAATCGGCAAGGTCAGCGTATTCGTTCGGAGCTTCAAGTTCTTTTTGGAGCGAGTCCAGGATTTGCTGCGAGTCGGCCGGCGCGACCATGCCAACAAGGATCCGTGCGATCGGTTCTTTGCCAGTGTCTCCCATCCCGCTAATCATTTCGCCCTGCGGAGTGCGTGATGCTTCAAACTTGGCATCAACGATATCGGCCAGGGAATTCCAGCCGCGGAGATCCATATAGCCTGTAGCGATATCAATTTTGGAGTGCGCTCCGAAGGTAGCACGGAGGCCAGCTCCCAGATGGTGCGCAGTATTGTCGAAGATGGTTGGCATCTAGCTTCCTAAGCGTGAGTGCGAAGAACAAAAAGTTTGGTGACTGGATCCACGGTGAACATTCCCTCAAGGATTGCGATGTTCACTCCCTTCCCGATGTGGGAGGTAAAGGCTTTGCTTGCCTTTTTCCGTCCAAAAGTTTCGAGGGTGGCACGTCGCAGCTCCACCTCACTGAGGGGGCCGCTTCGCAAGATTTCCGACGCGGCGTTGGCGAGTTCCCTTGGGCTGATCTCGAGGAAGTTACGCGACGTCCCAGCCGGGGATGTCCGATAAATCAGCCACCTTGATTGGTCGACTCCATCTGGCCACACAAAGCCATCTTTGTCCGTTATACAGGTAGACGCCTTTATCTGAGCCAGGATCTTCTTTGCCCGGGCTTCGTGTACCTTGCCCAAACCATAGGTGTAACCGACTAGTTTAGTAAGGCGGTCTACGTGAATCGGTCCTTCGGAGTCAACAATTTCTTCCACTGTTGCCCGGACCGATTCTTTTGCGGACTTTTGCGGCAGGTTTTCCAGAGTTTCTACGTCACCAGTCACGACGACGCTCCAGGGCTCGTAAACGGTCTGCCGTGCTCCGAACCTTTCCTGGGTTTCCTTGAAACTCTGCGGAATGGTGGGGTGTTCTGAGCTCAGGCTCTCCTCGGTGTTGCCGTCAGGTTCATCTATGTCGATCTCGGGGGTGACGTCGTCTTCTACCAAGGTCTGGAGCAGACGGGAACGTTCCAAGGCCGCGAGGTTCGCCCGTTCTTGGTCTCCAACGGTGGTCAGCAGAATGTACGCCGTATCAACGGCGCGCATGGCTTCAAGCGCGGTGAATTCATCGTTGTGGGCCCAGCGATTGCGCACCAAGCGCAGTTCGCTGCCGTAAATACTCATCTTGCGGTGGGGATCCGCGGCATCGAACGGAAACCCAAGTGGACCGAGCCGCTCTGTGATGACCCGTAGCTGGCACTGGACGTCGTTCCGCGAATAGGTGCGGGCTGTCCGTCCCTTGATCCGGTCCAGCTCCTGCAGCACCATCGGCCATTCGAGGCCGCCGAGGTGTGGGTCCAGCACTTTCTGGATAACTGGATCTAAGCCCTGCGAAACCAAGCTCAGTGCGGTCTGCACGTTCGAGTTGTAGCTCAAGATAGCCCCCATCAAATTGTTGTACTTGGAAAGCGTAATAGGAGGCGACGACATTTGAGGCACTAGAGACCATGCTGAGAACGCCGTGCAGTGAGGACTGGACGTGGGAATCGGTGTCATACAACCCGCTTCCGCCTGTGTCACGCTCGGATTAGCGCTTTAGAGTGCTAGATATGTGAGTGGTCGTGGACGGCGAGTTGCAATCAGCCACATAGGTGCTCCGCGGCCAAGGCGCACGTCGTTGCGCTGACTGAGCAGAAATCGGAGTTCCTGGATGTCCCGTTGTGTCGAATGCGCATTTGTGGCGCTGCTGGGGAGGGTGGCCCCGTGAGCGATTCCCTGTGGAAGCAATTCATGGAGTTCGGCGCACTGTTCACTAAGACTGTCGATCTAGACGCTGACGAGTACAGCTACAAGATTGCGGTTGCCGAGCGACTCCGGAGGACCCGGGAAACCTTCCTCGAACGGGATCCGGAATGGTTCGAAGCGCTTAGGCGGGACATCGCGTCATCCGGGTTGATGAATCGATACTTCATGATGCGACTGATTGACTTGGGCCGGACAAAGCCCGGTGACCTGTGGCAAGTGATCGCCTTGCTGTGGGATGGTGATTTGAATACCGGTCGCATCGATGAGTTCGCGCTTGCGCTCCGTCCATACAACCAAGAACAGTTTTCCGTGGGCGGCATCATCGGATTCGCTTCCCTCCTGCTCATGGGGCGTGACCCGCACCGTTTCCCGCCTTACCGCGCTCAGGCAGCCAAAAAGTTTCTGAAACTGGTTGGCTGGGATGACAGAGGCGCAAATGGAGACGCTTCGCTCCGCTATGAACTCCTCCTGGAGGCACTCGACGAGATTGTGCGGCTGGCTCCCGAGCATGGCATCGCATTACGCGACCGTTTGGACGCGCAAGGCCTGATGTGGACTGTGATGAATGTAGATCCGACGGACGAGTGGAGCCCGGCTGACAGCGCCGCGTTCCGAGCCTGGAGGGGCGACAAAGTGGAGTCCGGTGAGAGTGTGCCCAGCAGTATCAGGCATGCGCAAACACCAGCGGGACTGACCATTTCAGCGGGCCTTCGGGGGCAGGCTTCGCCCATAGACGGCCGCACCATTACGTGGACGGCCAAAGCAGCCAAGGACTTGGCCATTCGGAGCGCGAACACCGATGTCGGCAGGGGATCCTTCATGTCCAAGCTGGAACGTCAGCTAGAAGGCGCCGCCAAGGAGACCGTTATGCTGGCAGCCGAACTGGTGTATCTCCAGGTCTTTCCCTTGGAAAACGTGACACCGGCAACGAAGATCGCCCGGGTGGAGAAAGTCCTGTCGTGGGCGCCGGGCGCCAGCGTGGTTCTGTCAGAGCAACTTCGCGAGGGGCTCGAAGCGAAAGGTGCCTTCAACGGGGGAGTGGGCTTCAACATTCAAGTCGCGGACCACGTGGGCTGGCTCAGCCGTTTCGTGGAGTACGTGACTGAGCAGCCCGAGCACGTCATCAACGCGGCCCTCAAGGACCCGTGGGCGTTCATTGGCCTTACGCAGTTGGTGCCCAAGGACTGGCCAACCATCCGTTACAGCATCGAGTACCTGGCATGGCCGGATGATCTTCAACCTGTGGTCAGCCGGGATCACAGGATCAAAATCCGGAATGCATTCGCGGGAATTATCGGAGGGCCCTCGGGCGATTCCGAACTCGACATTGCCCAGGACCTGCTAAACATCCGAAAGGCCCAGCAGGGCGATTCGGACGAATTCATCGAATGGTACGACGAGCCCTACCTGAGCGAGTGGCAACCATCCGATAGCGGCGGACGACGGGCCTGGTTGGTCCGTCAAAACCAGGGCGGCATTGCCTTGGTCGATTCCTGGTTCGGAAATGACTTTGTTTCAGTCCGGGCCCAGCACCTCGGTTCTCCCGATCCCCGAAGCAATTTCGACCAAGTGCAGGCCGCGGTCAATGCCGGATACCAGCACATCGACTATGCAGAACGAAAAGTCCGGGCCCAGGAGTTCTATCGCTTCCTTTCCCAGATGAAATTAGATGACTTCGTTCTCACGGCATTCGAGAGCGACCTCTATCTGGGCGTCATTACCGGTGAAGCGGAATTCGCGGATGATGAGACGTCCCGCTTGCGGCGGCAGGTTGCTTGGCGTCAGGAACCCATTCCCAATGACGACCTTCCGGCACCGATGCCGAGGCTGTTGGAAGAGCAAGGTTCCGTCGTGGATCTTACGGATGGGCTGTCCATTATCAGCGCGTGGTTCGAGGCCGAGCCCGGGCCGGACCGCACCAAACCGGGGACGGTCGCACCGCCGCAACCCGCCGTCGTACCTCAACTGCGCGAGGCGACCGCCGATCTCGCAGCCAAGCTGCATGTCCAGCGTGACGACATTCAGGAGGTCATTCGGCTCCTGCAGACGCGGCAACAGATTGTTTTCTACGGTCCGCCGGGGACTGGCAAGACGTACCTGGCGGGCAAGATTGCACGCTTCCTCGCGGGCGAGGAACACGGAGACCATGTCAAGACGGTGCAGTTCCATCCGTCGTATGCGTACGAGGACTTTTTCGAGGGGTACCGTCCGGCAAAGTTCAACGGCGACAATGTCGGCTTCAGTCTGGAACCTGGCCCTTTGCGGCGGATCGCCGCTGAGGCATCGCTGGACGGGAACCGCGACAAGCCCTATTTCCTGATCATCGACGAGATGAACCGTGGAAATTTGGCAAAGATCTTCGGCGAGTTGTACTTCCTTCTGGAGTACCGCGACCAAGGCATCAACCTTCAATACAACCCGCAGCAGACATTTGTGCTGCCGCCAAACCTTTTCATCATCGGCACGATGAACACCTCTGACCGATCTATTGCCATGGTTGACGCCGCGATTCGTCGCCGCTTCGCCTTCGTGGAACTGCATCCGCAGGAGGGCATGATTTCCGGAATGCTCGAGCGATTCCTGGAGACCACGGGGCAGCCAGCCCTGCGGGCTGAACTCCTGAACGCTCTGAACAGTGAAATTGGGGCCACTAAGCGTGATCTGATGATCGGACCGTCGTACTTCATGAAGGACCACGCTGAGACCGAACAGGGCTTGGCTGAAATCTGGAAGTACGAGCTGTTGCCGTTGCTCGAAGAGCAGTATTTCGGCCAGATGAGTCGTGAAAAGATTCGCGAGAAGTTCGGGCTCGCCGCTGTTCGACGTAAGGCTGCGGGCGACGTGGGTCTGGCTTCGGTTGGTGTTGTTTCAGAATCGGATGACGAAGCCGCAGGCTAATGCCGACTGAGATCATCCTCGACGAACTGCGTGGGTACCCGGAGCCCGTGGCCCTGGACCGTGAGGTGGCTGCTACGCTGCGGGACACCGGACTGGTGTCCGTTGTCCCGGCTCATGGAGGTGCGTGGACGATTCTGCCTTCCGGCAAGGTAGGAGCCGTCCAGATTGATGACCTTTTGGTCAGAGTGAAACCCAAGGAAAAGGTTGGTCTCAGCAAATTGCTCTTTCTGCTGGGCTATGCTGCCGACCCTGGGTTTCGCCCTGAGAACGTAGTGGGTGTCGAGGACGAGCGCCTATTTCCTGCCCTGGCGGAGTCGCTCGCAAGGCACGGGGAACGAGCCCTCGAACGCGGCCCGCTGAACGGTTACGTTCACGTGGAAGAGTCGCTGCGCACAGTCAGGGGACGCATCCGCGTCGGCGACCAGATGACCCGTCGTCCCGGGTTACTTCTGCCACTGGAAGTCTCCTATGACGACTACACCCTCGACGTCGCTGAGAACCAGATTCTCCGCGCAGCCCTTCGCATGATGCTCCATGTTCCGAGGCTGTCTGACTCGCTTGTTGTACGACTCGCGCACCTGGATTCAAAGCTCGACGGTGTGTCAGCTCTGAATCATGGAGCCCCGTTGCCGGCCTGGACCGAGTCCAGGATCAATGGGCATTACGTACCGGCAGTGAGGTTGTCCGAGATCATCCTACGAACCATGTCCGCTGAGGCTGGTGTGGGACACCGTACGGTCGCATCCTTTGTGGTGAACATGGCCACCGTGTTCGAGGACTTTGTATCGACTGCGCTTAGGGAGGCGCTGGAGCCATACCCAGGGCTGACGGAGTGGCAATACGAAGCGTTCATGGACGAAGCCGAACCGGGGTATCCCAGCGGTGACAGGGTGCGCATGTATGTGGACGTGGTCCATTCAGTTAGCGGAAGGCCTGTGATGGTCTTTGATGCGAAGTACAAGGCTGCTTCGGCCGGCGGCTCGTATCCGAATGCGGACCACTATCAAATGCTGGCCTATTGCACGGCACTCGGGGTGCCTCGTGCTTGGCTCGTTTACGCGGGCGCGGGAGAGCCGCGGGTTCGTCAGATCCGGAACACGGGCGTCTCGGTGGTGGAGTTTCCCCTGGACCTCTCGCGGGATCCGGAGGCGTTGTTGGCGCGGGTGGGCGAGCTGGCGGCACAAGCGTACGGAAGCCATATTCAATTGGCTTGTCCGGGAGATTCGGACCAACGTTCGACCGAATGAGATGTCGCCTTCCATGGTGAGACGGTAGCAATGGTTCGACACGTGGTAGATAAGCCGCAGCAAAATCGCCGGTCTACATGTAATATCTCAAGATTTGATCAAGCTGTTCATTGAAGGCTTGCTCTCGATTTCTGCATCTGGGATCTCAAAGTCGCACCAAGAACGGTACTTGCGCCATCTAATTCGGCGACTTCTCCCTAAAGCAGCTTGATGCAGGGCGCTGTGAAAGTTGCATCTGATCTGCATGCATATACACTCAAGTGCGTTCACGTTGCACAAGCGGTCTTGTCTAGTTGGAGAGGCTGCTATCGATTTAACTTCATTGGGGGAAATGTATGAGCCAGCGGTTAGTTTGTGCCTTCGGGCTCAGGTGGCAAAAAAGCCCTGCAACGTAAGACGGCAGTTCTTCCGAGCCGAAAGAAGTAGCTCATTCATCGCTGATATCAGCGCGCTATTTTCCATTCCCCCATGTCTTGGAAGCAGTTCCTCCTTGCCATAGCCAAGAATCCTCGCACACCACGGAGAATAATGACCATCCCCGACGTTCCCCAACACCAGCCTGGCGGTCCTCTTCCATTTAGCGGTCCTCCAGTTCAGCCAACCGGCCCGCTCAACGGGCCGACGCCCGAAGGGTGGCCTCCGGCGCCAATCCAGCAGACGCCTCAGAATTCGAAGGCATTTCTGTTCGGGGCTGTCGGACTGGTGCTCGGACTCCTGCTGGGAATCCTTGGAACTGTTACCGTCAACGGACTCACCCAAGCCGCTCAGGCAGCAGCGGCCGCAGACGCGGAGGCCAAGAAGCCACGGCCTCTCCCGGCGGCAGTCAACACTTGCAAGCTTTCCAGTAAATCCTCATACGCCAAGTTGGGTGATGACGGACGCACTCTGTCGCTCGATGGAAAGGGTGAAAAGGACTCGAATGGCTTGGCTTGGTCGGACATCGAATGTGTCCTGAACGCCGTCAATGTTCCTGACTACGTTCGCGACCAGATGGGCTCAACCCGCGCACTGGACGGCACCCAGCGTGAATCGTGGGACAACTTCGCAGCGACATGGAGTTACCACCCCAACACCGGCGCAAACGTGGTTCTTCGCGTAACCGGTGAGTAGCGAAACCAGATAATCGGGCAGCTTCTCTGTCCGCTACCCCAACACACTGCGTTCACACTCACCCGCCTCAACGAACAGGTATCCGATGTCCAACAACGAAGATGTGCAAAACAAGTCAGCTCTTCCGCCCAAGCTCCTGACTGACCCGGAAATTTTCCCTTCAGCTGCTGAGAGCCAGCGCGACAGCGACCCAACCCACCAACAACCGTCGAAGCCGCAGCCCTCCGTCAAAAGGTGGTTCAGAAAGTCGGCGTAAGTTCAGGATGAGGGCCAAACTCTCCCCGAACCTGGCACAGCCGCAGACAACGGGGACGCCCCTTCGAATGACCTTGAGCCGAACCCCAAGTCTGGGCGCAGGCGGCTGTGGATTTGGGTTGCAGCCTCGATGGTTGTTCTGTTGGGCGGGGCTGTCTTCCTGGGTTCGAGACTTCCTGATCCCAAGGCGAGCGACGAATATCAGAGTCTGCAGGCCGACAACGCACGAGTGACTGGTGATTTGAACAAGACCAAGACCGATCTGAAGACGCTCGAGGACGGCATGAAGGCGCGTGAGGTCAGGGTGGCTTCTTACGGCCAAGAGCTTCAGAAACGCGAAGAAGCGGTCAAGTCCGCCGAGGCCGCCGTGAAGAAGCGCGAAGATGCAGTCACTGTGGCTGAAAAGCAGAGGGCCGCAAACACGGTCCGGGAGGGCACGTGGACGGTGGGTGTCGACATCGAACCGGGTACCTACCGGACTGATACCGAAGTTGCCTCGAGCTGCTACTGGGGTATCTACCGCACGGGCTCTAACGGATCGGACATCATCGACAACGACATTGTCAGCGGTGGACGTCCGACGGTCACTCTGTCCGCGGGGCAGGACTTCAAGACGACACGATGCGGAGCCTGGACGAAGCAATAGTCTGCTGCTTCAGCTATACGTGGCGGGATACCTGTCCCGCCACGTATTCGGCGTCGAGGCCCACCCCACCGAGGATCGACGAGTAGTGGCGCGTCAGCCAGGGAAGCCCTACGGCATACAAACCGGCTTGCTCGGTGACGCCTGCAGTGTGCTTTGGATACCCCAAGCCGTCCAGCACAGGTATGTCGATGAACGACAGGTCCAACCCGTACCCGGTCGCCCACAAAACGGAAGTGATGCCCGCATCGGCCAGGTTCAACGAAGCAGGTTCGGAAGGCAGCCAGTCGTCCGCGGGAACCGGCTCCTGATCCGGCGCATCGATCCCAGCCGCCGCAATGTACCCATCAATCGCCTTCCGCATCCGCTGATCGAACCCGGACTCGACTGTTGTCAGGCGTTCGGGGAGGTCGTCGCTGAAGGTGATGTCGCCGTCGTCGATGTTTTCCAGGCGGCCGTGCAGGTGCATGCCGATTCGGCCGAGTTCGCGGAGGTGGATGTCGTGGCCGCCGTCGGTACCGGAGAGAAGCGGGTTGCAGGCGAAGCGGGCGGCGGGGGAGGGCAGTGCCTCGCGGGTGAGGGCTTTGATGCCGACATCTGGGCCGTGTTTACCGGTTTCGAGGAGCCAGTACAGGATGTCGTGGCCGCGGTAACGGCGGGGCGCTTCGGGGCAGGTGGAGACGGCGAGGTGGACTTCGCGGCCGGCGTCGTGCAGTTCCTCGGCGATCTGTCCGCCCGACTGGCCCGTGCCGACGATGAGGACGGCTCCATCGGGGAGTTGTTGGGGGCTTCGGTAGTCGTGGGTGTGGAGTTGGGTGATTTCCTTTGGGAGCTTATCTGCCATGGCTGGGAGCTTGGGGACTTGATAGGCGCCGGTGGCGAGCACTACCTTCTTGGCTTGCATGCTGCCGAGTGAGGTTTCCAGGTTGAAGGTGCCGTCGGTTGCTGTGGACAGGCGGGTGACGTCGACGCCGGTGTGGACGGGTGCGCTGATGACCTCGGCGTAGCGCCTGAGCAGGTTCACGATGGCGTTGCGGGGGAGGAAGGCGTCGGGGTCGTCGCCGGTGTAGGGCATGCCGGGGAGGTCGAGCGTGAAGTTGGGGGTGTTCATGTAGAACCCGTCCCAGCGATCCTGGTAGGCGCCGCCGAGGGAGTCGCGCCGCTCGAGGAGTTGATGTTCGACGCCGGCCCGCGTCAGCCAGTAGCTGGTGGCGAGACCGGCTTGGCCGGCGCCGATGATCACGGTATCTGGGGCGGATCCCATGGCGTGGATTGTACGCTCGGGGGCCTCACTTGGGGATGGGTTCTGAGGTTGCCGAGAATCAGCCCGCAGTGAGCGCTGCCAGCCGGCTACATTCCTCCCACAGCCGCTTCCGGGCGGCAGGATCTGAGCCCATGCCCGGAGTGGGCAGCTGCTTGCGTTTGGCCCACAGTTTGCCGGTGACGCCTGCCGTCTCGGGGGCGGTGGCCAGCCACAGGGGAGTGTCGGCGGCTTCCTCAGCGGGCTTACCCAGGGCGTTCGTCAGTAAGCGGAAGGGACCGCCAACGTCCTGCAGCAGCCCCGTGTTTTTCACCAGGCCGGGGTGAGCGGCAGGGCAGTGTCCACCGGCATACTCATGCTCGCCGCGTCTGCTTCGGATTCCGCCCGGCCCACACCTCGGATCTGAAGAACCTGCGAAGCACTTCCTCGCCACCATCAGCGATGCCTACCTCGGAACCCGACAGGACGAAGAGCGGCATAAACCCCTTCTGCCTGGCAATGTAATTGGCCAGGTCCAGGGGAGACCTGTCAGCCAAGGACATGCGTTCACCGGCAAGAAGCCGCGTGGTGACATCCTCAGAGCCAGACATCTGCAGGATCACGCGGAGCTCGAAGTCGCGGAGGATATCCGGCTCCCAGATGCTCCTCAGGCACTTCCCACCAGCCATATGTCTTCGCCCCCATCAAGCCCGTTGCGTGTACTCCGACTAGTTACGTGAGCCGCACCCAAGGTTCGTGACGGACAAAGCTGCCGTGCCGCCGTCGTTCGCGTCGCTCAATCGGTGGACTTGGCACCCTGCTTCATTCGCCTTAGGCGGCAAAGTGCGCCGGCCCGCCTAGAAGCTCGCCTGACTCGTTCACGGAAGTACCACGCCAGTGCGAGGCCCAGGATTACAAGCGGGAGCAACTCAGGGGCCAGGGCGAACGTGCCGACGATGATCTCGAATGTTTCCAAACCAACGAGGGAGGCGGCCGCAAACCAGATCCAGCCGCCGAACAGTGCGGCTCGGGTGGCAATTCGGAGAATGAAACGGCGGGTGAGTCTCCAGTGCAGGACCAGGAAACGAAGCGGCCGCGAACGGAATCGGCCGGGTTTGGGGCGAAGCAAAGACAAGAGGGTATTGAGAGACATGCGGAGAGCTCCTTGTGGCGGCACCGAGAGAACTGTCACGAGATCGCCCAAAGAGGAGCAGCGCAGGCAGCGTGATGATGTGTTCCTGCGGTTACGCGAAGGATTTCAGCGGGCTGCGCGGAGGCTCCTGGGGCGACAGTGAAGCCAGCCAGGAGAGCGTGGTCCCGTCCCGCCCTTGGGGACGGACCTGACTAATGACAGCGAGCCTGGTTGGGGTTCATCACGCATTGACGGCACGATGGTACGGGCCACCAGAGCGACGACGGCGCAAAGCAATGCTCGGAACATATGGGCCATGAGGACCGTCACGGCCAGGACGAGGGCCAGAAGCGCGAAAGCGGTCAGCGGAGGAGCCCCGGCGCTGACCGTCGTGCGGATCGCTACGTCAGCCTGGACAAAGTGTTCCAACAGGACCCATCCGAGCAATGACGCTGCACCTCCCCAAATTGCATTCACACTGCCACAGGCTAGGGCTTCTTGGCGGATTTCGGAGCTTTGGCAGCCTTCGGCGGCAACTTCGACACGTGCTCGAAAGCCTTCGCCACCCACGGCTCTGCTTGTTCGGCGTCGTCCTGCCAGGATTCCGGGAGGCCAACGTAGCCACCCATGGGGCGCTCCTCGGGACCGAAGGGTTGGGTCTGGTGGTTGGCTTCGAGTTCGGCTTTGTCGCTTTCGGAAAGCTTCACGCCGATGGTGGGGCCGAACAACCCCGCGAACATGTTGCCGTTCACGAACGCGCCAAGGTTGCCGAACATCGGCTTGACCACCACGTCAGGATGATCGGGAACCACGGAACGGAAACGCTCTTTGTCGGCCTCTGATGGCTTGGGCATCTGCATGGGATGTTCCTCCGGGAGTAGGGGATGGGTGCAGCATACGGCGGCGAGCAGCACGTCAGGTAGGTGCAATGCGGTAAAGAAGCCGATACGCGCCGGTCCGTCATGTCGCCGCCGTTAGCGCCACTCGTCTGGAGGCATCTTCGACTTCAAACTGGACCGCACAGGGGAGTGGACGGACAGTTGATACATTCCATCGCTCGCCGTCGGTAGAACGGTTGCGTTCCCCAGCCGAGCCTGCACCCACTCCCATCCAATCAGCTCCTGTTCCAGCCGCACGCGGTTGCCGTACGAGTCCGATTGCAGGCCCTCGTACACTCGTGCTTCGTCAGGCGTGAGGCGCCCAAGCAGGGCGCGCGATGGTGCCGGCTCCTCGCTCCAGGACTCGCGATGTCCCAACAGCGTCTCTTCGTCCATCAGCACACTCACGACGTGGGGATGGACTGAGCGGAGCTGGTCGAGGATGCGGAACCCGTGCGTATCAAGATCGCCCCAGTAATGGACTTCGCAGTCCCGAAGCCATGAGGCGTCGCGCAATGAAGAGAAGCCGTACCCCCGGCCGAAGATCGCTAACGTTCCAGGCTGTTCCGGGAGGGAAAGGAAGTTGACGAGGTTCTCGGTGATGATCGCCCTGGTCACTGGGAGTCGGAGAGACTCGAACGCCTCAGCGGTAACCGTGATGTCCCGCGCGCCACCCAGGACTTCCAACGATGGGTCCAGAACCCGGAAGCGAACCTGCTCAGGCGGATGGAGGAAACCATGCCTTTCAGCGAAACGGGCGCCAGAGGTTCGGGCCGGGCGCGCGTCCAACAAAACCTCAAGGTCGGAAGGCTGTTGGGACAGATCCTCTGCAGACGCCTGCGAACCCACCAGCGCCTCCAACATCTCGTCGATGGTCCTGCGGTGCGCCTCGATGAACTTGGTGTGCACACCCGGCAAGCTGAGCTGCCGGACGTAGACCCCTGGCGAAGGATTGCTCTGGAGCCACAGCGCCACCCCGGCGGCAACCAGCGCGGAGTCACCGAGATCCAGCAGCTGCTTTGGTCGCTTCGCGGCCCAGGAAAGCAGCAACGAATCCAATCCCGCCAACGAATCGGCCAGGGACAGGAACCGCTGAAGCTCCCGTGACTTCCCTACGAAAGCAACCTCGTCCTCAACCGAAGCAAACACAGCTGCAGCGGGAACCTGATTTGAACCGATAGTGGCGCGGCCGATGTCTACAGTCTCCAAACTGAACGGTCCTGCAGCGGAGAACAATGCTGCCGCCCAATCCCTGGCAGCAGCGTAGTTGTCCCGCAACTCCGCAGCCGAAGGTCGCTTCAACACCCGGCGCCGCGGGTAGACACCAGACGGTTCAAGGGTTTCCCGCAGCAGCTGGCCCCTGTCCCAGGCAGTAACGGACAAAGCCCGCAGGGCGCTAAGAGATGTCCAACCTGATGACTTAGCCGGCATACCGTTCCCGTTCCTCGCGGTACTCGGTGATGGTCATGTTCCTGAGCTGCGAATCGTTGCCGTTGATATTGGCTACGAAGCCCACATGTGCCACAAACGGTTCGATGACGTTGATCTTCTGCAAGGGTGTCACGATGAGAAGTTGGAGTTTCATGCGTTGGAACAGCTCCATGCCGTACCGGGCTGACTCGTCGGACCCGCGTCCGAAGGCCTCGTCGATCACCACGAATCGGAAGCTCCGGTCCTTCGCGACGCCCCGCGGCGTACTCTTGACGCCGGCTAAACCGAACTGGAATGCCAGCGCCGCGGCCAAGATCGTGTAGGCGAGCTTCTCCTTTTGTCCGCCTGACTTTCCTCCGGAGTCAGTGAAATGCTCGAACTCCTCGCTGGTTTCCGTCCATCGCTCAGACGCTGAGAACGTGAACCAATTCCGCACATCGGTGACCTTGGCAGTCCACCGTTCATCCAAAGCCGTGAACCCTTCGCGGCCGCGGAATCGTTCGATGAGCCTTTCCACCTGCAGGTACTTTTGCTCGGAGTACTGCTCATCGTCACCGATGGTTCCTTCGGAGCAGGCGCGCAGATCGACGCCGAACTGCCGTACGTCCAGATCCGAGGAGTTCTGGTGCTCCAACTGGATGTGCCGGCCCGCGTTGTACTCAATCTCCGCCAGAGACCGATTGATCTCGCTGATCCTGCCTATGATGCTCTGCCGCCGCGCATCCAGGAAGGCGTTGAACGCCACAACCTCGTGGATGGTGTTCTGCGTCAAGGACTCCTTGAACCGCGCCTCAAACCGCGGAAGGTCATCGCGTTCCAGTTGTTCAAGGAGCCTGTTGAACTCGTCAGCGGCATCCAACGTGGCGTCGATGTCTGTGGTTTCGTTCGGGTAGTCGTGCCTGAAATCGGCCATGAGGCGGACCGTAGATGTCTCGGCCCTCGCGATGCTCTTCGTCAGGGCATCAATGGTGGCGGTCAGCCCAGATCGGACCTTGCTCTCGGCCGTCGCGGTGTTCTTGTACGTCAACGCTTGCTCGCCCAGAGCCTCGGCGGTGAGCTTCGCGACGGCAGCCAGTACGTCGCCGTCGAACGTCAACGGGTGCTCACGAAGGGTGAGGCGGCAGGCCTCGATGGCCTCTGCGATGTCCCGGGCCGCGTTGCCATTCGCGCCGATCCGTTCGCGGACCTTATCGGACCGGTCCTGCAGTTTGCCGATGCGCCCCTCGACTTCCGACTCTTTGGCTGTCAGTTGTTGCAACACGCTGCTGGCGGTTTGCAGCTCAAGCTTCTCTGCCTTCAGTTCCTGGATCTTGCGCGTCGACAGTTGCCAGTTAATCTCCTGGAACTCGGTAAAGAACCCGATGGTGTTCAGATGCTGTCCCCGCCGCTGGGCAGATCCAAGGGCAGCGTCCACCTTGGCCAACTCCGCCAGGACGCTCCGGTGTTTGCCATCCACGTCATCACGCTCTGTCCGGATACGACCGATCTTCTCGTGATTGTCCCAACCCAACACAAAGTTGCGCCTGTCCATGAGGCCTTTGCGGTCGTCCTTTTCATGCCGCCCCCGCGGTCCCTTCAACTGCCCGTTGACGGTGACAGCTTTGGGGTACCTGCGGAAGTCGTCCATGGTGTCGCAGCACGTGTAATCGAAACGCGTGCTGAGCTCATCCAGCAGGAAATCGC
The DNA here is from genome assembly GCF_052156435.1 of Paenarthrobacter sp. NCHU4564. NCBI lineage: Bacteria > Bacillati > Actinomycetota > Actinomycetes > Micrococcales > Micrococcaceae > Paenarthrobacter > Paenarthrobacter sp. NCHU4564. The sequence continues at coordinate 85,708 of NZ_JBQLIS010000010.1, read as the reverse complement.
GGAAGGGTGTGCCCTGTTTGATGGCAATTTTGGCGGCCAGCGTCCCTGGCGAGGCCGGGCGGGATGAGTACGAGTCACCCACCTTCCGGTACACCAGCTTGCCCTTGAGGTCGTTGGCGTCCACCCACGAACTCACCGCGGCATAATGCTCTGCTGACACCAGGAGGGACAATGCGAAGCCCCGCAGTGTGCGCTCGGCCGCGCCTTCCCAAACGGACTCGCCTTCGCGGACCCGCAGCAACTCTGCGGCGTAGGGAAGTGCGGACTCGGCGATGCCTGTACCCGCACAAATGGAACGCCGCATGTCTATCTGGGGCGTTTCGAGCAACGTGGTGCGGGAGCCGAGGCTTTTCAGTTCGGTGTCCAAGTAGTCCCGCCGAACGCCCAACTCGTTGAGCTCTGAATGGAAATCCGTGCGCCGATCCTGCAGCTCCGATGCCTGCGCCACCAGGCTCTGTTCGATCTCGGCGAGTCGACTCCGGTTCGCGTCGAACAGCACCCTGTCCTCGGGAACGTTCAGTCGAAGTTCGACGGCGGCAGCTGAGTATTGCTCGAAGCGCTTGCGTTGCAGCTGGGCTGCTTCTTCGAGCTGGGACACTTCGGCGTCGATGGCAGCAAGCCTGCCTCCGCCACTGGTGCGGATGTCTTCCTGGATAACGGACAGCTCGTGACGGAGCCGGGTGAGCTCAGAAGCCAACTGGGTGCTGTCTTCCCTGAGTTTTTGGCCGGCCCGCTCCAGCTCTTCTTGGTGGGCCAGGCTCAGGGTGAGCTGCTGGCTGGTGAACCAGGCGTGCAGCTGATCGCGTTGGGCGCGGGCGCTCTCTTCCTCGGAGCTGAGCTTGCGGTGGGTGGCCGCACCTGCACAGATCGGCTTCAACAATTCGATCTGGTCCTTGGCCCTCACCACTGCTTCGTGCGCCTTCTTGAGGTCATCGAAGTGGCTGATCAGCTTGGCGATCCGCGAGTTCACATCGTCGTCCTCCAACATGTTGGTGCGGACAAAGTGCGTAATGTTCTCCACCTGTTTCATGGAGACCGTTCGGTGAAAGAGCTCCATGGCTTGGTTGCCGGTGATTCCGAAGTGGCGCTTGAAGGCTCCTGCGTAGGGATCGAAAGAGTCATGAACTGTAACGCCGGCGTCCTTGAGGCGCTTCTTCAACTTGGCGGGTTCTTGCCCGAAGTTTGAAAAGTCCTCGGTGATGGTTTGCTCCCGCTCCGCCAGGGAATAGAACCGCGTGGGCTGACCGGCTTCCTGTGTGGTCCACAGAGTGATGCCCAGAGTGACTGTCTTCCCCATCACAGCGTTGTGGAAGACGCCCAGCACCACGGTGAGGGTTCCTGGATCCCGCAATGCCACGGGCTTGGAGTATTCACCGCCGGTGCTCCGGGTGCTCTTGTGGTATCCCCGAACGTAGGACATCAGGCTCCGCTCACGCTTCTGTGCGCCTGCTGCCTTGTTGTACTCAATCCGGTTGGCTGGGAGGAGCAACGTGGTGATGGCGTCCACCACTGTGGACTTCCCGGAACCGATATCGCCCGTGAGCAAGCTGTTGGCGCCTTCCAGATGGAAGGTCCGTACACCGCCGTGGAAGGTGCCCCAGTTGAGCAGTTCCAAACGCTGCAGTCGAAAACCGGGCGGCAGGCCGCCGTCGTTCGCTTCTACGGGAGGTTCCTCCAGCGTGAAGAGACTGTCCTGAACTTCTGTGTCCATGGCTATTTACTTCCAGTTAGTTCGTCACGATAGTCTGCGAGCCGAGCGTCGAATTCTTCGAGCCACTGCGCATCGACATAGGCCTTCAGGATCCGCATGACCTCGTACGCCGTACTTTCGCCCTTGAGCTTTCGGAGGAAACCGAGCTCCACCACTTTCTTGATGTTGGCAGCCAACCGGTCCTTGATCCGGACCTCATTGCTGGAGTCCGGCAGGAACAACAGAACCATGTCTGCAATCTCCTCCTCGGTCATGATGAGGCGCAGTTCGCTGCTGTTCGTATCGAATTCGAGGAGGCGCTTCCTGAAGAGCGCAAGGAGCAGACTGACGTCGAACGTGAGTTGTCGCCGCTGAATGAGCCGGGGGAGTGAGCTCTCAGGGTCCTCCCGTGACCTCAGGAACGCGTAGCCCTCAGACTCGTCCAGTATCAGGTCCAAGCCGAGCACTGCGACGTACTCGCGTACGTGCGAGGTCAGCGCCAGAAGCGACTGCCACGTCTTTTCGTCCGACTCCGCGTACACCACCCCTTTGAACAGCTTGGTGACCACCGACGGCAGTTCTTCGGGGGTGGATGGTGCCTCAAAGTTCATGCTGGCCTCACAAAAATGAGCTGGTCTACGGTAGCTTCCCGAGTGACGCCGTCTGCCGTCTGCCACTGCAGGCGTTGTGTCACATCAGGGTTGATGGTTGCCCATTCGGACTCGCTGGCCAGCTGGTAATACGCCACCACCTCCGCAAGTCCGTGGGTCAGCGGGTAGGAGTCGGCGATGTCAGCCAGCGTTGCCTGGCCGGTCCTCTCCAAAACGTCCTCGACATTGGCTTTGAGCCGTTCCTTGTCAACATGGAACTGATTGAACAGCGCGCTCGCATCCACGGCTGCGTCATCGGCCACTGTTACCTCATCCAACACCCTAATCCGGCTGCCTGGCGCGTACAGTGGCCGCTCGAACGGCAGGGCCACCGCCACGGTGGGTGCGTCAATCTCCATAAAAATGTTCGACGGCGGCTGCTCGCGGGAGTCGAGGGCGCTCGCCTCGATGCTTCGGAGCAGTTGCATGATGCGCTTGTTTTCCAGGAAGACCTTGTCGTCCAAGAGCCGGCGCATCTGCTGGGACAGCTGCCTTACTGTGCTCTGCGTTTGCTCAACGGCGGGCAACCAGTCCTGATGGAGGTTTGTGATGGCCTGAAGGTTGTCCATCTGCGCGAGGGCCTCAATCCGGGTGGCCCGCTGCAGAAGGTCGTCCAGCTCGTTCCGCATGTGGGGGGACATGAGGTAGTCCCAGAAGCCTTGGAACGTCCGGCCCTGTAAAGAACTCCCGATGTCCTGCTGGTTGGCGAAGATGGAATCCAGGAGCTCGCCCTGGCTACCGTCCCAGGTGGCGATCTGCTCGCGGACCTGGCGGTCCAGCTTACGGAAGTTCTGCTCTACCTCGCGAAAATCGGACAGGAGATCCCTGGCCAGGGACGTCAGCTGCTGGAAATGGTCCAGGGCTTCCGGCCCGCTCATGACTTTGACGTTGCCGTCGCGGATTTGCTGCATCTCGCGGTCAATCAGGTCTCTCTGCCTCTGCAATTCGACCAAACGAACCTCTGGATCCGTTTCGGACTGCTGGACCAGGGCCTTGAGGACGGCAAAGATGCTGGTGAGCCGGGACTGAGTGGCCACAAAGTCGCGGCCTTTGAGGGCCTCGACCCACCGGATGACGTCTTCCGTGGCGGGCATCAGATCATAATGGGGTTCGTCTTCCCCCTGAACGTAGTACTTCCGGAGCCAGGCGCGCTCCGGGTCAGCCCACTCGTCCAAGTACTCCGACGCGTTGCGCGGAAATTTGTCCTCGCCGTAGGTGTCCCGGACCCCGAAGAGAACGTCATCCAGGGCATCGATAAGCTGCTGCCTTCGAAGATTGCGCTGGTTGCCATCGGTAAACGCCGTCATGAAAAAGTGCAGGGCAAGCGGGGCGTTCGTAGCACGGAGGAGCGACCACCCGGGGTGGTTCTCACGCAGAGAAGCAATTGCGTAGTAGTCCATGGGTTCCTCGACGTCTGGGCTGCAACCGGCTTGGAAGTGGTTGCCTGATTCACAGGCTATGCCAGAGGCCCGACAGTTTTTGCCACATCCGCTGGATTAAATCCGCCCCGGCACTAGCTATCCCCGCAGATGTCTGTAGACTTGACGGTGTTGTTGTGTTTGGCATTTGGTAGTTCAGGCAGTCCCCGCGGTCCACTTCGGATCGCGACCTTCTGAAGTAACGGTGGAGAACACCCCACACCGGAGACCCGAAAGTCGGGAACAATCTCCACCTTCAGTAAGGACTGAAATTATGGCTACAGGTACCGTCAAGTGGTTTAACGCTGAAAAGGGCTTCGGCTTCATCTCCCCGGAAGATGGCAGCCAGGACGTTTTCGCCCACTACTCCGCAATCAACTCCTCGGGCTACCGCTCCCTCGAAGAGAACCAGAAGGTTTCCTTCGACGTCGAGCAGGGCCCCAAGGGTCCCCAGGCAGTGAACATCCAGGCTATCTAGTCTTCGGATAGACGCAAGAGCAGGGCCGGTCAGCTGAGCTGACCGGCCCTGCTTTTGTCTACCTCAACCCCGATTAGACAAACTTTGTCATTCGTGACCAGATGAGCACGGAGACCAGGGCAACGAAGACCAAGCCCCCACCCATAAAGGCCAAACCGAGCTCAACGTGGACAGGATATGGCGGGCGGGGACTGAAACCACCCCAGTAGTTGAAGATGCCCTCTCCGGCAGAAGTAAGTACATTCCTCGGATCGTAGGGCCCTGCGAAGGGTGCCACCATAAGAAGTGCGCCGGCGGACAAGCTCGGTATCAGCATGCTTCTAACCACCAATCCGACAAACAGGCCAAGCAGCCCGAACAGGATTGCAACTGATGTGCTGAAGGCGATTTGAGCCGCGGGGCTTCCAGTGGCCGCGCCGGCTACAGAGTAGGGGAAGTTGCGATGGACTGAGTCCAGGAAGGCAGCTCGAAGGATGGGTGCCACGGTTAGGCTCAATGTCGCAGCGATAAGGGTTGCAGCCAAGGAAACAGCTACGACGGTAACGACTTTTGCCGCAACATAAGACCTGGGGCCCTGCATCACCACCCGGTCCTTCAGAATCCGACGGCGAGTGTCGTCGGTCGCCACTCCGCACCCGTATATGAAGAAGAGCAGCGGAATGACTAAGAAGGTGATCATCTCCAGTCCGGTACCGACTGCGTTCGCTCCTTCGAAAGCTTGAAATGCGAAGTACGCCCTTTCGTAGTCATATCGAAGTGGATTGTCCACCAGCGTCTGACCATCCAGGAGAGACTGGTTGATGGGCTGCGCCAGGGCCTGGGTCAGTGACACTCCATTGGCTGATGCTTGCGCCTCCGTTGTCTGAAGGCGAACCATGCTCGCATCCACGTTGCTGACGCTCCCAATGAAGGCAAACACGAGAGACAACGCGAGACCGCCGATGGGAAGCAAAATCAGTCTGCCCCAGTGCTGGTACCTCAGTTCGGTTCGTATTGAACGCAGCAGGCTATTCATCAAAATCATCCGCCTGGATAAGCGGTTCGTCTGGTTCCATTCGGATCTTCCCGTGCCGAATTGTGAACTCAGACGCGGTCACTTCCCGGTAGAAAGAGGTTTCGTGGGCAGAAATGAGGATGCATGCTTTATTCGAGGCGCGGTCCAGCAGGCGCAGAAGTCCGTCTTGGCCGGCTACATCCAGGCCGGATACTGGTTCATCCAGCAGTATGCAAGGTTTCCCGGATGCAAAAGCAGCTGCTAACTTGATCTTCTTCCGTTGGCCGAGAGAGTAGCCTGCCGAACGCGTCTCAAGCAGATCGCGGTTTAGAAATTCCTTGACCGCGGGAGCATCCTCAACCACACTTGATGGGGCATCCAGTAAGGCACGCAGATTCTGAAAGCCTGTGAGCCTACCGTGCAGTGTTGAATCATCAAAGACGGCGGTTACATTATTCTTTAGCGATTCATTATGCCAAAGGATACTTCCTTGATATTGCTCTAATCCGGCAAGGCACTTGAAGAGTGTGGTCTTACCGTATCCATTTTCTCCGCGCATTATGTGTACGCCCGTGGAAGGGATGCTCAAGGATGCGTCGGAAAATATCTTCTTTCGCCCATACCGTTTGGAAAGATTGATGATGCGTAGCATGAGTCCTCTTCAATGAGGGGCCAGCTGCGGACAACTGGCCCCTAAGGGTTTAGGGATGTGCGGCTAGCCCTGCCACGCGTACCAGGCACCATCGCCGTAAACGTTCGCACTTTGGATCACCGTTGAGTGGTAGATATTGACATTGCCCCAAGGGGTTGGAGTACCTACTCCTGCGTCAGTCAATGCCCGATAGGAGTGCTGCCAGGTGCTGGCGTAACTTCGATTGATTCCTAGTGCCTGCACTGTGTTGAACCCGAAAGCACCAACGCGTTGATAGCCGTAGCTACTCGTTACCTGCCTCCAGTCGTAGTAGAAATCAACGTTCTCTTCCGTGAAAAGCATCCAGTTCCCGGAATACAAGCTGGCGCGGCGAGAGCCGACGGCCGTAGTTGAGTACGTTGGCTCACCTTTTTTCAGGCTCAACTGCATCGGGGCACCTGTGCTCGATGCAGTTTTCGGTGTGGTGATGTCCTTGAGAGTCTGTGTACTGTCAGGCGCATCGGCGGCCTGAGCGGGAATCGCCGTTGTGGCGAGGATCGCGGAAAGAAAAGCGACTGCAATGCTGGAGCGATATTTCATGATCGTTTTCCCCCAATGGAAATGATCGCAGGAAGGACTCGGGCTTCTTGGCCGGTTTATACCCAACGTCCGAGAGGGCGTCAGGTTGAAGGTGAATTGCACCTACTAGCTGCTCGCTATAGATCACATTCACTGTGCCCGGATTATCTTCCGTTCACAGATTCCGTGATTGAGGAACACTCTCAACCCCATAACTGTCTTTGTCAAATCAGTCTACTTGGCAAGTTGAGGTGTGGAAGGCAGCTCGCTTAGCCGAAATGTGAAACCAGAAACGCTTATTAACCGATCTCCGAATGCCAGCAGTACCTAGACGATGCTGGCCAGTACCTATTTTTACCGAAATCGCCACCTAGTTAACCCCGAAAGCATCTGTGCAAGGCATATTCACCACCTACTCCCGATCTTTAGATTTAGGTGCCGGAGCAACCGCTGGATGAGGGTTCAGACAGGCGTGTGGTGGACCCCTTGTTCGAGCCCCAGGTCCCCAGTCCCCGGGCTACCGCTCCTTCGAGGAGAACCAGAAGGTCTCCGTGGACGTCGAGCAGGGCCGGCCGCGAGGCCGGTCCTGCTTTTTGTCGTACCAGTTGAATATAAGTACTACCGCTTCATTAGCAGCTAGAATACATATCCACATAGCTAATTACACCCATGTAATTCGCTTCCCGCAGCCCATAGCGTTGATGGCAAGAGACCATGACGCAAGGGGTACTGATGATCTGCCCGAACACTCACCACAACCAGCCCACACCACGCCGCCACCACCTAGTCGATTTTTCGGAGCACCTAGATTGGCCCAAATCACCACCTAGTTTGGGGCAATCCGGCCTGTGCAAGGCCTTTTCAGCACCTAGTCCGCTCTCCAAGTTCTAGCCTGCGAGGTGAGCCGAATGACGGTCATGCACAGAAGCAGAAGGTTGGATCGGGTGTTCGATTCAGAGGTCCAGCGCGTCCTGGACTACGTTGCGCAGGGCATTGGTGTGCGCATTGTTGGGGTACCCGGAAGCGGCAAGAGCACGGTAGTGCGCAGCGTCGTCACAAGCCTTGAGAAGTCGGGGGCGGTGGTCCACGCGATCGCCGGTCTCCGCACCCACAGGAACATCCCCTACGCGGCCATCAAGAGCCTCGGACTGGACCTGCGGCCGGGCCGCAGCGGGGTGTTGGATTTGGCTGATGTCCTTTCAAGCAACCTCGCCATGATGGGCAAACATGTCCTGGTGGTGGACGACATCCACTTTGTCGATAACGAATCCCTGGCCGTACTGGAAGCTGTCCGCAGCCGCTCCAGCAGCCCCTTGGTTGCCACGGCACCCGAGACGCTCAGCTTCTCCAGGGGCCAACTTGCTGTCCTCAACCACGGGCGTGAAGCTGTCCTCCAGCTGGACCCCCTGCACTACGAGCAAGTCCACACCCTCGTCTCGCAAGTACTCGGCGGACCAGCCGACGCCGACACCACGGCACGGATCCTCACCAAGTCCGCCGGAAACCCCCGGCTCATCGTGAAGATTGCCGAGACCGCATCCCTGAGCGACCTTGTGGTCCAGCGCGGCGGGCTGTGGCGGATGACCAGTGACACGTTGTGGAGCGATCATCTGCGCGGGACCATAGAGGCCCTGCTGGCCGAACTCACCCCGGAGGAGTTCACAGGCCTGAACATCATGGCCATCCTGGGCACCGCCCGCCTGGACATCCTCCAGAAGATCATCACCCCGGACGTTCTGGACACCCTCGAGCGCAGGGGCTTCCTCACCGTCCTGGACGATCACCACAACGGACCCACTGCTGCCATCAGCCCACCGGTCATGGCGGATTACTTCCGTGGCCAGAAAGCCTTGCGGGACAGGCACCTGCTGCGGAGCCGGATCGCCGGGGTGCTGGACTCCACACCCCAATCCGCGGACACCATCACCACATCGGACAGCCTCTCCCGCGTGCTTGCCGCGCTGCGCCGGGAACGAAGCAGCGACGACGCCGTCACAGCCCGCCACTTCCACGAACACAGCGCGGTCCGCGAGCGTGCCCGCTTTGAACGATGGGAGGCCAACAAGTCTGCTGCAAACGCGGCGGCGCTGCTGCGCATCTATTGGGGCGCACCCGTCGATGTAAAGCGCGCCCAGCGCGTCTGTACAGAAACGCCAACGCACGACGCCGATCCCTCCGACCTGCTGCTGCTCACCATCACGAAGGCCCTCCTCGCCATCAATGCCGGCCGGGGACTGAACGCCGCCGTTGAGGTCCTCAAGGACTTCGGTGAAGCGCACCCCGGACAGAAAGCGGGGGCAGAGGCTGCGATTCTCTTCCTCAGCGGCTCCCACGGCCGCGTGCCGGAGGCGCCCATCCACACCGGGGTGGACCAAAACCCGGGAATCGGCCATTTGATCCAGGGCTTGATGCACCTCTACCGATTCAACCCGGAGACGGCCCTGGACACCATCAAGGACGCCGAGGACGACGAGACCTTCCCGCACCTCCGCCCTTTCATCAACGGATTCTCCCTCTTCGCCGCCGGCAGGATCGACGAATCCCTGGTGTTCGCACTCGATTGGCGTGCCGAAGCCCGCAAGAACCTGGACCAGTTCGGAGTGGTCACCAGCAGCTACATTGCGGTCCACGGACTGTTCTACCGCGGCTACTTCGAGGAAGCCGAGTACCTCATGAGCAGCGTCTTCGCCATGGGTCGCCCCGGCTTTGTGGTGGACATCCTCTACGACGCCATGCTCCGCCTCGCGGGCCTGCGGCACGCCACGTCGTCGTCGGCGCCGGAGCTGTCCATCGCCACCCAAGCGCGAACGGAAGTGCCCGACGTCGGACCGTTGCCGGGCGTGGGCAAGGGGGCTTACGTACTGGTCGCCGGAAGCAACACCCGCGCTGCGGGCTTCGACCGCCGCGCGGGACTGCTGATCAAACGGCAGCTGAAAAGCGGCTACGTGCTTGAAGCCATGATGACCTCGCTGCTCTGCACCTGCCTCAGCCCGGGACTTCCGGTGCTGGACCTGCTGAAAAAGATCCTCAGGGACAGCAACATCACGGTCCACGATCAATTCCTGGCCATCGCAACCGCCGTAGTGGAAGGAGACCATGACCTGCTTGGCATTCTCCTGAAGCACTATGAACCGGACATCAACCTGTACCAAGTGGGCATGTTGCTGCAGGGCGGCCTCAAAAGGCACGTCCTGGAAGGCGACGCCACGGCAGCGGAAGCCTTGGCGGAGGCATCGTCCCAGTTCGCGGCCAGCTTCCCCGCTGCGTTCGAACCGCTGTCTTTCAGCACGGTGAAATCCGTGCCCTTGACAGAGCGGGAGACCGAGATCGCCGTGATGGCGGGATACCGCTCCAACGTGGAAATCGCCGAACAATTGGGCATCAGTGCCAGGACCGTGGAAAACCACATTTCCAACGCCTTGCGAAAAACAGGAGCGACGTCGCGCAATAGTCTCTTCATCCTCGTCAGGAATTCACTGCCGCCCACGTGACACTGGATACGCTGGAAGCATCCCCGCCACGGCACTCCCCGGCAGTGCCGTGGCCCCTGATGCTGAAAGGCACTTGTGAACCAGTCACCCGCGTTGGCCAGAAGACTAGGAACTTTTGACGCGTCCCTCATCGGCCTGGGATCGATGATCGGGGCCGGGGTGTTCGCCGCCTTCACACCGGCAGCCCAGGCTGCAGGGTCAGGACTCTTGGTTGGCCTGGTGATTGCGGCTTTCGTCGCCTTCTGCAACGCGACCTCATCGGCGCAGCTCGCGGCCGCCTATCCCACCTCCGGTGGAACCTACGTGTACGGACGCGAACGCCTCGGGCCCTGGCCCGGGTTCCTCGCCGGATGGGGATTCGTCATCGGAAAGACAGCCAGCGCCGCTGCCATGGCCATGACCTTCGCCGCGTACGCAGCTCCCCAAGGCTGGGAGCGCCCGGTGGCGATTGCCGCCGTCGTACTTCTGACAGCGGTGAATTATCACGGGGTGACACGGACCGCGGGCCTGACCCGGATCCTGGTGATCGCCGTGCTGGCCGCCCTTGCTGTCTCGCTGGCCGCGGTGTGGGGTGGTTCCGGTCCCGACTTTGGCAACGTGCTGGGCGAAGGTCTGGTGGCCGGGGGTTGGTACGGGGTTCTTCAGTCCGGTGGGCTGCTGTTCTTTGCGTTTGCGGGCTATGCGCGGATCGCGACCATGGGGGAAGAAGTGCGGGACCCTCGCAGGACCATTCCTCGCGCCATCACCATCGCGCTGGGTATCACCGTGGTTCTGTACGCCGTCATTGCGGTCACGCTGCTCGCGGCCCTGGGCCCCGGCGGTGTGGCGGGCAACCCGACTCCGCTGGCTGCCGCCGTCGGGAATGGCTCGCTGGGATGGGCAGCGCCCGTGGTCCGAATCGGCGCGGCGGTTGCGTCGCTGGGCGCGCTCCTTGCCCTAGTGGCCGGCCTGGGCCGGACCAGCCTGGCCATGGCCCGGGAGCACGACCTGCCGCATGCGCTCGCAGCCGTTCACCCGAAGTACAAGGTTCCGCACCGGGCTGAGGTCACCATCGGTGTGGTGATCTGTTTGATCATTGCTGTGGCGGATCTGCGGGGCGCGATTGGATTCTCGTCATTTGGAGTGCTGCTGTACTACCTGGTGGCGAATATTGCTGCGTTCACCCAGCCCGCTGAGGACCGCCGTTACCCGAAGGCGCTGCAGCTTGCCGGTGCCGTGGCCTGTGTAGTGCTGGTAGCCACCCTGCCGCCGTTGTCGGTGGGCCTGGGGGTGGCGATGTTCGCCGTGGGGATCGCGTACCGCTGGGTGCGGCTGCGGGCGCGCACCTGACGTTATGCCGTGGCTGACAGGAAGGCGGCGAGCTCGCTGTCGGTGGGTTCACGCAGCTCGATCGGTGTGATGGCCGGCGTGGGCGCCAGGAAGTCATTGATGGACGTCTGGCCTTCGAGTTCAGGGATCGGCTGGTGCTCTTCGCTGATGTGCATACTCTTCCAATCTGTTGTTCCGAAGAGACGCTAACCCACGGTGTGCTGGTGCACAGGGGCGGACACGCACGCTTATCCAAAGCGGTATCAACGGCGCAGGCGGCGCGGCCCCATCCGGGGGTTATCGGCTGAAGCCGCGCCTGTGCCTCCTACGCCTGGGACGGGTGGGGATCCCGCCGGACAACGGGTTCCCGTCCCGAAGGCACAGGGTGAGAATATGCGCCGGATCCGGCGTCTAGGTGGTGGCTTTGGGAAATTAGGTGGCAGATCGGGTCCATGTGAGTGGTTGTGGGGGTGAAATTGAGTGGTGACGGAGCTTGGCCTAGGTGGTGGCGGGGTTAGCGCCGGCGCTCCGCGAGCTTCTTGTGCACCGCTTCCATGTACACCACGAGGCTGCCCACGGTCAGCGCGAGCCCGGAAACAACCGCCACCAGCGAGGCTGTGTCCTGGAAGGGAACTGCCAGCAAAGGACTCAGAGTCATGGCGTTGGCGAATGCGGCGCAAGCAAAGGCCCCCGCTTTCATCAGAGGAAACGCAAGGGCCCGCGGGAACAGCAGACTGACCGGCCCCACGACACCGAAGACTCCGAGCAAAACCACACCTACGTTCCTCAGCGTGGGGATATCCAGGGTTGATGGTTCACGGGGTGGTGTCGCTGCCGCAAGGAGGATCGCTGACCCGGCCGAACACACGATAACGATTAAGCCGAGGACCCGGAGGGCATGCGGATAGAAGAAGGTCACCATGGGTGGATCTTCGTCGGTGCAACCGCCGGCTAAGTGGCGGCAACGGCCTCCCCAGACGATGGCGCGTCAATCTAGGTGGTGGTGGCGGCCGATCTAGGTGGTGGTGTGACGGGGGCTAGGTGGTGAGGAATAGTCCCGGCTGGGAGGTCACTGGCACAATGTGCCATATGGCTGCATCCGTTGAAGTCCCTGCCCTGGAGCTTCGCATCTCCATCCAAGACGCGGATCCGGAAATCTGGCGGCAACTCGTCCTTCCTCAGACGGCCACGCTCGCAGAGGCGCATGAAGCGATCCAGGTGGCCTTTGGGTGGAAGAACACCCATCTTTACGTTTTCTATGGCACGGGGCCTGATGGAAAGCGGCGGGTCATCACCGTGCTCGACGACGAATCTCCGGTCGGTGCCGAGTCTTCGGCTGAAGTGGGGCTACTTGAACTGTTCGACCCTTCTCTTCCGGGCAGGTCGCCTTTTGAGTACGAGTACGACTTTGGCGACAGCTGGACGCACGAGATCGACGTCGTCGGACCGGCTGAGCTCAACGGAATGACCGTTAGGTGTACTGATGGAGCTATGCGTGGTCCGATCGAGGACTCCGGCGGCGTCTTCGGGTACGCGAACGTGGTCAGGGTGGTGGGGGATCAGCGGCATCCCGAGCACAGGGAAGCAGTTGATTGGCTTGAACTTGTGACCCAGGAACGGGCGTCCGCGTTTGACCCTACGAGGTTCGACCTGCACGCGGTGAACGAGGATCTTCGGCGATTGTCCCGACGGTTGTGGCCTTCCGAGGTCACCGAGGCAGACCGCGAAACCGCTTTAGCGCCCATCCTCTGGTTCTTAAGCGAAGCAGAGCCGGATGGTCTGCCCTTGACCAGCGCTGGCTACCTCAAGCCTGCATTCGTGAAGCACGCCATGACTGCGCTCAATTGGGATGACGGCTGGGTTTCAGCCGGCAGGGTCGAGGTCAGTACGTCGCCGATCCGAAATCTGCGTGAACAGCTTCAAGAATGGAAGCTCCTCAGAAAGTACAAGGACAAACTTCTCCTGACACCTGCGGCCCGTCAGCTTGTGGGGGACCCCGCTGGCCTATGGGACTACTTGGTGGCACGTTTAGCCACTCCCGACAACGACGCCGCCGCAGTTCTCCTCCCACTGATCGTTCACTGGGAATTGACGGGCAACGAGCCACCCTATGGACTCATGGACCAAGTCATAGAAGCCGCGCTGCACCGTGCTGGCTTGAGAATCACGGGCGACGCCCCTCCGTATTGGGCAGGCCAGCTGTACCACGAGGTCAGCCGGGGCCTGCACAGAATTGAACTGTGGGAGCGCCCAAGCTGGGACCGGGTCAGTGAACGGCTCTCGGACGTCGGCATTAAGTTTTTGCTGGACCTCCAGACCCGCCTGGGTGCCGGCAGGTGATGGCGGTTCCACTTGATGGTGCGGACACCAACCTGAGAGCGGTGTCACTGTCCGGAATCGGGTATGACCTTCATCTTGAAGTACAAATAGAGAACATCGTCTCCTGAACCGACTGGCAGCAATCCATCTGGCCCTTTGAGCCCTAGCTTCACCTTTTCTCCACGACCAAAAACATCGCCGTTTTCAGACCAAGTACCCGAAGAACTCTGCACCCTAAAGGAATTCTGTACGTACTGTAATTGAATGGGGGTGGCGCTGCTCACCGAGACTCCGGCCCAAACCTCAGAATGGTCATTTGGCTCGCCGGGTGTAGTGGCTTCGAGGCTGACATATAGACCCAATTGGCTGCCGCGCCCTTTCTGACCGAGTTCGGCAGTAAGGTTCGAAATCAGGGATTTTGATGCTCGGATGTTGTCTGCGGCATCGTTGGCCACAAAGCCAACCAGTGATATCTCATCGCCCGGTGCCACGTCTACGCTGTATGAACTGTCTTTTCCGTCTTCACCTGCCACCCATAAAAACAAGCGCTCATCGATTGTGGCGTCCTGCGGGTATCTGTTTGTGATGGAATTCAATACAGCGTGGTCGGCCGGAACTTCTGACGTATACGTTGTTCGGCCCGGCCCCCACCCACCGCGGCCAATCTCGGGCGACGCCAATGGTGCTGGCGTTTCTGGACCGGCGGGTTGACTGGGCGTTACGGTTACCGAAGCTGCGGGGGTGCTTCCGCCGTTTGTTCCCGACTTCATCCAAGTAGTCAGTGCCAACCCAGCCAGGCCGAGGCACAGGATGACAATTCCAATAAGGGCCAGGGGCCGGATGATCGAAGCGCTGACTTCCTTCGCAGGTTCATTGGCGGTGGTACTGTCTGGGACGCTGCCAGCTGTGCGCAGGGGCTTCCGGTCTTCGGTCGCGGAAGAAGCGGTTCCTGTGATCTCATCAATTTCATGCATGACATCCCGCATGCTCGGTCGGGACTCGGGCGCCGTAGTCAGGCACGATCTGATCAAAACCGCTATGGCAGTTCCTCTCTCAGTAGCTTCCAAGTCCGCGAAACCATCGGAGTCCGGTAGGACTTCCAGCGCAAGGGCTACCTCGAAGTCAGCGATGTCTTGCTTGTTGCCCATCCACGTTTCCACACTCGACCAGGGGTGTTTGCCCGTGAGCGCGAAAAACAATGTGGCTCCAAGGCTCCACACATCGCGGGCCACTACGTCTGCGGCAGCGTTTTGATAGCGCAGTACTTCCGGGGCGGTCCAATAGCGGCTTCTCATGGGGCGGGCTGTCCATGTAGCCTCCCGATCGAGACTTTTGGTGTACAGGTTTCCCAGATCTCCAACTCTGAGCAGCGGCAGGCCCTCTGCACGGGGAAGCTGTTCCGCACGCGAATCAAAGGCCTGCCCAAAGCCTGGATCCTCAGGAAAAAGCACGAAGGTGTTGCTGGGCTTAATGTCCCTGTGCCCCGTGATTTCGCCGTGGGGATCCTTGAGCGGTCGGATGCGATGCACGTTGGCCATGGCAACAACGATGGGTTGAAAGGCAAGAAGGATTTGTTCATGGGTAAGGCTCGCCCATTCATCCGAATTTATTGCATGGTTCAGCGTCTCGCCCGCATGCGGCATCAACTCCAGATAGATCCTGGAACTGGTATCGCGCTGTTCTCTCCTGCCTGCTGCGAGCAACGGGACAAGTCCGAGCAGATCCTCCGGCGACTTGGCCCGTGCCTCTTCCAGAGCCTTTAGGGTCAGCTGCCGTCGACGAAGCAGGTCGCTTTGTTCGAATTCGCACTTGCATACCAGTGGTGTTCCGCGCCGTAGATTGAGAGCATTCCACGTTTTGTTCGACCAGGTTGGCGGTTCTACCCGGTAGACGTTGGCGCTCCCGCCACTGCCCACCCGTTCACCCAATTTGAACCTGATCTTGCGAGGCTCACCGTCGGCAAGAACAGCGTCCATGGTGACCGTCCGGCCTTCCAGGTCAGGTCGTGGGCCCGAGTCCTCGACCTTGAGTTCGACAGTCATCCTGTTCCCTCCTTCGCGTGCTCTTCGCGTGAGGCATTGCTAACCCGATTGTTCCGGTGGGCCCTCAGCATGTCCTGGACATCTGGGGTCACGTCACGACGGTTCCTGCCGGCCAAGAGAAGTCCCTCCAGGTCTGCTGGGTTGATCCCATATCTGGCGGCTAAATCAGCCCTTGCCCTTGGCCATCTGTAGGTGTCACCGGAGGAAACGTCGATTGCGGCGTTGAAGTACGACTTAGCGGCCCCGTTCGTCAGCGGCAGCCCGTCTTCAAGGGCGCAAGCCAAAGCGTTTACTGCCAACAGCCAGTCGCTCGAGTTTCGGCGCTTCGGCTCCGGTGGCATTGCCGTGTCTTGTTCATCCTCGCGTGCAGGGCCGCACGAGACGCGGAAAGCTAACTCCACGTCATCACCAACGTTGATGCGAAGTTGTATGGAAAAGGGCGGGATGAAGGTCTGGGACCTGTTTTTCTGCAGCTTGGCAAGTCCCACACCCTCCTGGGTGACGCTGACGGTTCCCCACGGCTCTTGGTAAGACGCCACGGAGAGGCTGTGCCCGGAGTTATACATTTCAACGGCTCTGCGGGATAGGCCTTCGATATCGAAGTCGATGCGGTCAAACGGCACGTCCTCACCGAGGCCGTGGCCGATGACGAGGTAATGATGAGGAAGCAGAGACACCTCGCCGCGAGTGTCCTGACGCCGAACCTTCACTTCCACATGGTCTCCGATCTTCAAGGGACGCTGCCCGGACCTCACTGCTGGACCTCTTCGAAGGTGTACGAATCGCTGATGGCTCCAAACCGCAACGAATCACCTTCCTGTATCGGTGCCTCCTCGTAAATCGTTTGGCCGTTGATGATGCAGCGGTGCGAGTCTATGGGGGAAAGATACCAACCTTGGGCTGCTTTGTAGATGCGGGCATGCTGGCGGGACACGCTCTTGTGTGTGAGGACAAGATCGCAGGTTGGAGCCCGGCCGATCGTGATGCCTGCACCCGTGATGACACAGACCGAAGTGGCGCCATACCGGAGCCGTCCTTGTACCGGGGCGGGTTGGGTGTCCTCACCCGTTCCGCCCCTGCCCGAGCCACCCCAGTCCTGGACCAGATCGTGGAGTTCGGCGTCCGTGAAGGGCGCAGTCTCCGGGTCCAACAGCGACGTGGCTGTCGGATCTGCGTCACCTGTGTTTTGTTGGGCTCCAACAGGTTCGGGCGTGAGGACTTTCTCGGCAGAAAAGGCTGGCTGATCGAGAACGACTTCGATGCGAAGGCCGCCCTCCTTGGGGCGGCCTGGCCGCACGAGCGGGCTGTTGTCACGGCGGCCTGCCTCGGCTACGAAAAAGATCTCCATTCGCTGGGAAGGAATGTTGCCTACGCGGGCTTCCGTGCATGAGTACCTGTAGGACTCCCCGATGTCGTGGGCGAATGCGTCCAGTTTCCAATAGTTTGTGATTTCACTGAGGTCAGCATCACTGAAATTCAATGTCAGGGCCCCGACAGCCAAGCGGCGGCCTTGAGTGCTGGGGATTGTCGCTTTCCGAAGCCCTTGCTGGATTCGGGGAACAATCACCTCATAATCGCTCGCCCCCATGCTTTGGCCACGTTTTGCCCATATAGTCAGGAGCTCGCGCGGCCGCGGGAGGCATAAACGAACGCTCAGCCGTTGGTAGAGCATGCCTGCTGAACCCAGAGCAACGAAGAGAAGTATGCCAGCGACGATCAAAAGCTCCATGTGAATCACCCTTCTCGTATGGAGCTTCCAGATCAGCAGGATTGGCACTGGGGCAGCAAACAGAAATCACAAACTTTTGCGATCTTGCAAAACCTTGCCCACCGTTTTTGCGCAGTATGTCAGTCCGATTCGAGGGCGGTACGCCGAGCTGCAGATTGAGGAATAGCGGTGGTGAGTCCTACGCCCGCGCGTGCTTCTTCCGCGCCGCCGGCACCGCCGGCACCGCTGGCGCCGCCCCTGCCGGCGCCTCCGCAGCGTCTCCACGTTCCTCAGACGCAACCGACGCGCCGGTGCCCAACCCGCGGACCGTCCACCCGGCGCTCCGCCAGGCCTCAGCGTCCAGGACGTTCCGCGCATCCAGCACCATTCGCCGTCGTACGAGTGCGCCCACCTCAGCCGGCCGCAAGGCGAGGTATTCGTTCCACTCAGTCAGCAGCAGCACCAACTCTGCGCCTTCCAGGGCGCGCTTGGTGGAAGATTCGAAACGGATCTGCGGGTAGCGGATCCAGGCGTTGTTGATGGCTTTGGGGTCGGTGACGGTGACGTGCGCGCCGGCTGCGGCGAGCTGAGCGGCGACGTCCAGGGCAGGGGAGTCGCGGATGTCGTCGGTGTCGGGTTTGAAGGCGGCGCCGAGGACGGTCACCGTGCGCCCGGACAGGAATCCGCGGCACATTTCGCGGGCTACTGCCACGGCGCGGGAGCGCTGGTTGACGTTTACGGAGTCAACCAGGGCCATCCACTCGTCCACCGAGGGCACCTCGAGGTCGCGGGCTTGCGCCCGGAACGACCGGATGTCCTTGGGGAGGCAGCCGCCGCCGAAGCCGAGCCCGGCGTGCATGTAACGGTTGCCGATACGGGGATCAAGGCCCATGGCTTCGCTGAGTTCACTCACATCAGCGCCGGACGCGTCGCACAGTTCGGCCATGGCGTTGATGAAGCTGACTTTCGTGGCCAGGAAGGCATTGGCCGCGGATTTGATGAGCTCCGCCGTCGCGAAGTTGCAGACCAAACGCGGGATGCCGGCGCTGATCAGCGGCTGGTACACGGCGTCCAGGACGGCAGTGATCGGCTCACCGGCCGCGGCACCTTTGCCGCCCGGCACGCCGTACACGAGCCGGTCCGGCACGAGTGAGTCCTTCACGGCAGTACCCTGCCGCAGGAATTCAGGGTTCCAGCCAAGCAGCACATCGGAGCGTCGGGCCAGCAGCCCGCGGATGGTCTCCACCGTGCCTACCGGCACCGTTGATTTACCCACGACGGCGGCACCCTTACCCAGGTGGGGGAGCAGGCTCCGGGTAGCGGCCATCAGGTAGGTGAGGTCCGCAGTGTCGGAGGTTTTGGACTGCGGGGTTCCCACGCAAAGGAAGTGCACCTGCGCGTCGGCCGCTGCACCGAAATCGGTGGTGAACTCCAGCCGGCCATTCGTGCGGCCATCGCGGAGAAGCTCGTCCAGGCCGGGTTCATGGAAGGGAGCCAAGGCCTTGTTGAGCTGCTCAACCTTATGGGAATCGACGTCGATGCCCATCACGCTGTGGCCCATGGAAGCGAGGGTGGCGGCGTGTACTGCGCCGAGGTAGCCGCAGCCGATCACGGAAATCTTCATGACAAAGGTCCTTTGCTCTGGGTGAGTTCTGAGTCGGGGCCGGATGGCACACCCGCAATGACTTCGGTGTAGTGGCGCACCAGATCGGCTGACAGCACCGGCCACGTCCGGCCTTGGACCGACGCGGTTGCTGCCGTTGCGAACGCCCGGCGCTTGGCGTCGTCGCCCACCAGGTCCTGAACGTAGCCGCGTAACTGATCTAGGTTGCCGGGTTCGTACAACCAGCCGGTGCGGGAGTTCTCCACCAGGTCCAGGGGCCCGCCGCGGCCGGTCGCCACTACGGGGACTCCCGATGCCATGGCTTCCTGGATGGTCTGGCAGAAGGTTTCGAACTCGCCGGGGTGGACGAACAGGTCAAAGGAAGCGACCGCCTCGGCCAGTGATTCCCCGCCGAGGAAACCGGCAAAGTGCGCATCCGGAAGCGCGGCCTCCAAGGCCGGCCGCTGAGGCCCGTCACCAACGATCACCAGCTTGGTGTTCGGCAGGTCGGCCAGCACGGCCAGGTCTTCCACCTGCTTCTCAATGGCCAGGCGCCCCACGTAGCCCACAATCCGGTGACCGCTGGGCGCCACCGAGCGGCGCCACGCCGTCGAACGTTTAGCGGGGTTGAAGCGCGCGGTATCCACACCGCGCCGCCACATGTCCACGCGCATGATGCCGCGCCCGCGCAACTGGTTCAGCGCGAATGTGGACGGCACCAGAGTTCGGGTGGCCAGGAGGTGGATGTTGTCCACGCGGTTCCAGGCCCAGTTCTCCAGGAAGGGCACGCCATAACGGGCGGCGTAGCTGGGAACCTCGGTTTGGTAGATCGCCACCGTGGGGATGCCGAGCTGGTCCGCGGCCTGCACGGCGCGCCAGCCGAGCACGAACGGTGAGGCGAGGTGAACGACGTCGGGGGCGAAATCGGCAAGGATTCTCTTGACCCGATTCACGCCGCCCAACGCAACCCGCACATTCGTGTAACCGGCCAGTGGCACGGACGGCAGCCGATGGACGTACGCACCCTTCACGACGCTCGAAACCTCAGTGTCCGACGTCGACGGTGCAATCACCATCACCTCATCGCCGCGCTCCTGCAGATGCTCCAGCACCCGAAGTATGGAGTGGGTTACCCCGTTCATCAGCGGCAGGAATGATTCGGCAACGATTGCGATCCTCACGCCTTCAACGGTGGTCGGGGCGGTTGGCGTTGCGGGTTCGATCGGGTGGCCTGTGGAGGAAGAGTTGGTTAACAGGTGGTTGTCTGTTTTGTCGCACCCCGGCGGTAGACTCGCCTTCTACGACGCGGCTGGGGCGTTCTTGATGCTGGGGGTCTTTTCATGGGTGCTGTTGGGGCTGATTCGCGCGCGCTTTCTTCGCCGCGGGGCGCCGGGGTTAACGTACGACGGCGGCGCCTGGGGGCGGTGCGGACGGTGGCAGCCGGTGTGGGGCTGGCGTTGTTTGCCGGTGGTTTCATGGCTGCGACTCCAGCCATGGCTGATGATGTTACGGACGTGTTCACGGTAGGTGACCGGCCATCCGCAATTGCCGTGAACCCTGTGACCCACACGGTTCACGTGGCTACCTCTCAGGGCGTCTCCAGCTTTGGACCCGGCGCGGGGCACGTGGCGGCTAACGACCTACCGGCGTATGTGGCCGTCAACAGCGTGACCAACAAGATCTACGTGAGCACCATAAGCGGCTTTGTTTCGGTCGTGGATGGTGCCACCTATGGTGCACCGGTGAACGTCCCCGTCGGTGCCAATCCCGGAGTCTTGGGCGTCGATGAGTCAAACAACAAAATTTACGTTGGGGTCAAAGACGGTGTGTCCATCATCAATGGCGATACCAATGCCGTCACCAAGGTTCCTGTCAGTGGGGATACCCGCGACATCCAAGTGAACCCTGCTACGAACAAGGCGTACGTTCTGGCTGGTGGAGTCCTGTATGTGATCGACGCAAGCGGCAAGCTTAAGACGTCCATCAACATTGGAACGGGCGGCATCCTGTCAGTGGCCGTCAACGAGGCAACCAACAAGATCTACTTCACCACTCTGGCTCGCTTCGGTGCCAGTATCAGGGTGGTTGACGGGGCAACGGACAAAGTCACGAGCACAATTCCCATGTCCAACAATGTGGGCACGGTGGCCGTAAACTCCCAGACAAACAGGATTTTCGTGGCAGCGGATATGGGTTCGCCGGAAGGCGCGGTCAAAGTCATTGACGGCGTCTCGCAGAATCAGATCGCCCAGATCAAAACCCCAACGCAGATCCGCGAGATCGTACTGAATGAGGCCAGCAATAAGGCCTATGCCCTTCTCTCAGGCCGCGGCGTGACCATCATCGACGGTCAGGACAATACCGCCCATGCCGTTTATTCCGGCTGGGAACCGTTCGCGGCTGCCGTCGATACCTCAGCTGACAAGACGTACGTGCTGAACAATGGCTTCAGCTCCGTTGCTGTTATTGATGGGTCCGTTCCAACGCCCATGAAGAACGATTTCAACGGTGACGGGACGGCGGACGTGCTAGCAAGGGATGCGTCCGGCGTACTGTGGCTGTACCCGGGCGATGGCTCCGGTGGGTGGCTGCCCCGCCGCGCTGTAGGCCAGGGGTGGAACGTCATGACCGCCATGATTACTCCAGGTGATTTCAACGGCGACGGCAATTCCGACGTGATGGCCCGTGACGGTTCCGGTGTGCTTTGGCTTTACCCCGGTGACGGCTCGGGCGGTTGGCTGCCCAGGGTCCAGGTGGGGCAAGGCTGGAACGGAATGAGCGCAATCGTGGATATTGGCGACTTCCACGGCGATACGTTTTTGGACATCGCAGCACGGGACAGCAGCGGCACTCTTTGGATCTACCGCGGCGACGGTGCCGGCGGTTGGCTATCCCGGACCTGGGCAGGTACCGGCTGGAACGGGATGTCCGAAATCACCGGCGTGACGGACTTCAACGGAGATGGCGTACATGACGTCGTTGCCCGCGACGGCGGTGGCGCGCTGTGGCTCTACCAGCCAAACGGCTACGGCAGCTGGTTGGGGAGGACTGCTATCGGCCAGGGCTGGAATTCCATGAATTCACTGGTCGGCCCTGGCGATTTCGACGGCGACGGCCGTGCCGACATCCTTGCCCGCAACTCAGCAGGCGAGCTGTGGTTGTACTCCGGTGCCGGGGGTTCGGCGTGGCCTTCAGCTTCTCGGGTAGGTACGGGGTGGAACGGAATGACGGCAATTCTGTGAGTTGGCTCACGGCCCTGTAGAAGCCCGCGACCACGAGACTCTCAGAAGGGCCTTGAGTCCTCTGAAGGGATATACACGTGAGTAGCGCACAACTCCGGGCTACCTGACTTGCGTGCAACTCATTCCGTGGAGGGCTCCCCACCCCGTGCCCGCTTCAAGTCCTTCCGTAGCCCGCGATTGTCCGCGCGGAGCCCGCGATTGTCCTCAACGAGCCCACGATTGTCGGCTTCGAGCCCGCGATTGGCCGCTTCCAGCTCGAGCACCAGTTTCACACCGGCCAGGTTCAGCCCTTCGTCCAGGAGCATCCCGATCCTGCGCAGCGTCGCGAGGTCCGCTTCGCTGTAACGGCGCGTGCCGCCGTCGGTCCTGTCCGGAGTGAGCAGTCCCTTGCGTTCGTAGAGCCGGATGTTCTGCTGGCCCATGCCCACAAGTTCGGCTGCCACTGAGATCGCGTAGACACCCAACGCGTCACGCGGGGCCGCCCCACCAGGGGCGCCGAAAGGCAGGGCGCCGGCCGGTCCGCCGTCGTGCGTTTCACCGCTATCGGAAACCGCCACCGGCACCTCCAAAAACTTCCGAAAAACCTCTTGCACCACTTTTTGGCTGGTGCTATAAAAAATCTATACCAGCCACCATAGATCAGGAAGGCTGGCACAACAACAAAACCGCATCACTTGACCCAAAAGGAGTGAGACCACAATGCTGATGCGCACTGACCCGTTCCGCGAATTTGATCGACTCGCCCAACAGGTTTTTGGCACAACAGCACGCCCTGCCGGCATGCCGATGGACGCATGGCAGGAGGACGGACAATTCGTTGTTGCCTTTGACCTGCCGGGTGTCAGCCCCGACTCGGTGGACTTGGACATCGAGCGCAACGTCCTGACCGTCAAGGCAGAACGCAAGTCACCCGCAGGGGAGAACACCGAGATGCTCGCCGCTGAGCGTCCCCAGGGCGTCTTCAGCCGCCAGCTGATCCTCGGCGACACGCTGGACACCGAACGCGTCCAGGCCAGCTACGACGCAGGCGTGCTGACGCTCCGCATTCCTGTCGCCGAAAAGGCAAAGCCACGGCGCATCGAGATCACGTCCAACGAGCAACGGCAGGAGATCAACGCCTAGCCAATCGGCTCCGTCCGGGTCTCCCCGGGGGTGGCCTGGACGGAGCAAAGGACCGGGAACAGTGGACCGGCCGCATCGGAAATGAGGGCGCAGGTTTTCGCACCACGCCACGGCGCTTGTTGCGCAGAGGAAGCGCGGCCCCCGAAACTGTCTCCCGGGATAGTGGCCCTCGGCTCACGCCGAGGGCCACACCCCATCCACGGCACGTTTACCGGACACTACTGTGAGCAAGCAGCCTGATTACTACGCCCTCCTCAACGTTGCCCCCGACGCCTCGGCCCGGGACATCTCGCGCGCCTACCGCTCATTGCTTCGCCGTCTCCACCCGGACACCCGCCTGAATCACGACGCCGGATACGTCACCGGAGGTGCCGACGGCCAGGAACTCCATGCCATCATGCAGGCGTATGTGGTGCTCTCGAACCCGGAGAAACGGGCAGCCTACGATCGCGCACGCCGGGGGCAGCCTGTGCCGGGCAAGGGGACACCGGTCAAGGTCCGGGTGCATCGGCGCGACGCCGGAACCCAGCCGGACGTGCCGCGCCCGGAGGCGCCTCGCGGCGAGACCAGCCACAGCGGGCCGGGCCATGCCGAACCCGCCCGCGGTGGGCCAGGCAGCGATCCGGGCCGTGCGCAACCCCCGTTCATCGCCGGCCCCACCCGGTGGGCGCCGCCCAACAGATCCCAGCAGAGAACTCCAAGGAGTTACCGATGAGTGCATGGCGTCCCTACGACGGCCACATCATCCCCGCCTTCTACGAACGGTTCGAGAAGCGTTGGGGGAGGGGAACGGCCCCGTTCCTGGATCCCGAAGTCCACGAGCAACCCATGCCCCGGGCGCAATGGATCAACCCGGACACGGGGGCCGCGGTGGCAGTGGTGCCCATCTGGACGGACGATCCCGAGCACCGGTCCTTCGGTGTGTTCTATCTGCCGCCGGCGGGGGATATCTGGATGCTCAGGCCGGGGCCCACAACATTCGTCGAGCCGAGCAAGGGAGCCAGCCAGGAGCAGGTCACCTTGAGGAACGATGCTTTCAAGAAGGCCGTCAACCACGCCAAGGAGTTCATCTACGGGCCGCAGCTTTAGCCGACTCACTGGCCATGGGCGCTGAGACAACCCCGCTCATAAGAAGGCTGGTGCAACCATGGAGAAAATCCGTATCGGTAGCACCAGCTGCTAGTACGACTTTCTGTTGTTAGTTGTGACACCTATCCATTGGCCGCTCCTAGTTCCCGGCTTCGATTAATTTCCGGGTCTTTTGAGTCCTTGGAACTCCACGGGCGTCGCGTAGTACCACCCCTTGCGAATACCTCCCATCTTACGGCCGGTCACCACAAAAAGCTCCGGGAATCCGGGTGCTTCCGGGGCAGCCTTACCCGGCCGCGAAGCCTGCCGTGGCACGATAGATCACGATGAAACTGCGTGCTGATCAGACTGGAACCCGTGGCCTCCCCATGCCCCTGTGGCTGCAGGGCGGTCTGGAAGCAGTGCAGGCAGCCCTCATCTCCGCGGTGGTGGTGCTCCTGCCGTTGGCTGGTGTTTGGGCCACGGACGGCTTCCAGAACCGGAACGTGGACGCCCTTGCCAGGCTGGGGGGTCAGGCCTGGCTGCTGATCCACGGGGTTCCCCTGAACTTGTCCGCCGTGAATGTCGGCACGGCAGGACACCCGGGCTCCGGGTTGCTTTCCCTCATTCCGTTGGGCCTGACACTCATTCCGTTCCTGCTCGCCTGGCGGGCCGGCCGTCGTCTGGCCCGTGCCTCCTACACGGACCAGTTGTGGCAGGCCTTCCTTGGCGCATGGATTGTGTACGCGGCATTCGGCGCCGCCACGGGATTTGTGTGCCGCACGTCGGACGTGGTCATCAACCTGTGGCTCGCCATGAGCATCCCGCTGATTTCCTTCGGCCTGGGCATGGTGGTGGGTGCACGACGTGAGGCGGGCTCGTGGAGTCGGCTCATCGGCGTCGACGCGGTCGCCTGGCTCGCCAAGACCAGCCAGCATTCGCGATGGGCCGGATCCTACGTGGGGTCAGCATTGCAAGCGGGCTTCGTGGCCACCATGGCAGCGGTTTCCCTGGCGGCGCTGCTGCTGGCCGTGGACATCGTCTGGCATTGGGCTGACATCATCGCCGTCTATGAGGGCCTCAAAGCCGGAGCGTTCGGCGGTGCCGTGCTCACCATCGCCCAGCTCGGATTCCTTCCCAACCTGGTGATCTTCACGCTGGCCTGGATGTCCGGTGCGGGGTTCTCACTGGGCGTCGGCTCTACTGCCGGGCCTTTGGGAACAGCCGTGGGGCCCCTCCCGGCTGTCCCGATCTTTGGTGGGCTGCCGAGCGGACAGCTCGACGCCGGCCCCATGGCACTCGCACTCCCCGTCACGGCCGGGGTCCTGGCCGGATGGTGGTTCCTGCGCCAAGGGGAAAACCACTTTGACGAGTGGCTCTCCATCAAGATCAAGGCCCGCTGGTTCACCGCCGCGGCATCGACGCTCTTCCTGGGCGCGTTCATCGGTGCGGTAGCAGGGCTCTTGAGCGGGGCGCTGGCATGGATCGCGCGGGGATCGGCTGGCATTGGCCGGCTCACCGAAATCGGACCCCACCCGCTGTGGACGGCGGTCTGGGTGGCAGCGGAAGTGGGTATCGGCGTCGTGATCGGCTACGCAGTGGGGCCGTGGCTGGAACGCAGCCAGAAGCTGCGCGAGGCGAACCTGGACGAAAACGCGTACGACGACGAGCACGCCTAGGACCTGCGCCAGTGGTTGCTAGCGCAGCGGCCCGGGCATCGAGTTTTCAAGCTCCGCGAGGCACTGCGTCTTGGCCGACTCCGTCAAAGCCGATCGGGCACAATCCTGGTACGTGCTGACCTGTTTGAAGAACAGCGCCGAGGTAAGAATCAGCAGGCACATGATCGCGGAAACAACCAGCCCGGAGATCGTCCCGAACATCATGAGGCGGGGGTGCTTGTACTTCACCGTCCGGACCAGAACCACGATTCCCAACACCAGGCCTGCCAGCGTCAAAACAGCGCTCAACCAGACGTAGTTCACGTTCAGGGAGAAGACGAAAAACGATCCCAACGCCGTCAACAGGAAGGCACGGAAAAGGATCTGTGTCACGCTGAGCGCAGACTTTTCCGCCTCGGTGCGGGGCTGCTGGCTCGGCCGCGGGCCGACGTCGGGATTCATGTTTTCCAGCCTACGCGAGCCGCCCATAAGCTAGTGCAATGCGCATTGTTGTCCTCGTGTCCGGTACTGGTTCCAACCTTCAGGCTGTCATCGACGCCGTGAAGTCGGGTGAGCTGGACGTCGAGATCGCCGCGGTGGGCGCAGACCGGCCCGATACTTATGGCGTGGAGCGGTCCGACGAGGCCGGCATCGAGACCTTCGTGGTCAACTTCAACTCCTTTGAAACGCGCGACGAGTGGGACGCGGCACTGCGCGACAAGGTTTTGTCCTACGCTCCGGACGTCGTGGTTTCCTCGGGGTTCATGAGGATCGTCAGCGCGGACTTCATCGATGCCTTCAACGGCAAGTACGTCAACACCCACCCGGCCCTGCTGCCTTCCTTCCCCGGCGCCCACGGGGTCCGCGATGCCATGGCATACGGCGTGAAGGTCACAGGCTGCACGGTGCACTGGGCCGACGCGGGCGTGGATACCGGGCCGATCATTGCGCAGGAAGCCGTCGTGATTGAGCCGGGGGACACCGAGGATACCCTCCACGAGCGCATCAAGGTCGTGGAGCGCCGCCTCCTGGTCCAAACCCTGGCCGACCTCGCCTCCACACCTTCCCCCACCCCCAACTAGGTCGCATTTGTGCGCGTTTTGAGGGCTCAAAACGCGCTGTGCTGCTACCTACATTTCGTCTGGGGGCCCATGCCTGTGGATAACCGCGCATCCGCCCACTGATGTTTGTCAGCATGGGGCATGAAGACACCAAGACCCCTGCCTGATCCACTGTCGTCATTGCCGTTCACGTGGCATGAAGCCGTGAGGGCCGGAGTATCACGACGGCGACTCAGTCACCACAGCTTGGACTCACCCAGCAGGGCGATCCGAGTGCCCCGATCCGGAACCGACCACTCGCTGGTGGATGTGGTTCGGCCTCTAACCCGCATCACACCGTTCTCAGCAGCTTCGCATGCCACGGCCTTCCTGCTATGGGAGTTCCCAGGTTTCCTGCCGGGAAGCCACGAACCAGCCATCCACATTTCCAGGCCGGAGCCCATGGCTATCCCTCGGCGGAAGGGCGTGATCGGGCATAGGGGGCAGTTCTTCGAAGATGAAATCACCACCCTCAACGGACTGTTCATCACGACTCGAGCCAGGACGTGGTTGGACTGCGCGCGGAAGATGGACATTGACGAGATCACCGTGGTGGCGGATCACCTCATTCGAATCCCAAGGCCGGAGTTTGAGAACCGCACAGCGCCGTACTGCACCCCCGGCGAGCTCGAGGAGATGCTGGATCGTCACTGGGGGACACCCGGCATCCGCAAAGCCCGCCTCGCTTTGGAACAGGCGCGCGTAGGTGCCGACTCCGCACCGGAAACGCGGCTGAGGCTGGCGCTTGCCGAGGCTGGGCTGCCCACACCGGAAGTCAACGTGCGCACGGAGCTGAGTCCCGGCGTCGTACGGCAACCTGACCTGAGTTACCGCGAGTGGCGGGTCGCAGTCGACTACGAGGGTGAGAGTCACTCCGAGCCCGGGCAGATCGTTAAGGACATCCAGAAGGAAGAAGACTTCGCCAGAGCAGGGTGGATCCTCGTACGCATTTCAAAGATACACATGTCCACTGACGCAACAACCGCTGTGCGCAAGGTGAGGCGGGCGCTCGAGCAACACGGCTGGACCCCCAAGTAGGTCGCAGCTGTGCGCGTTTTGAGGGCTCAAAACGCGCACAAATGCGACCCAGTTGGGTAAGGGGGTGGGGGGTTAGGAGAGGATGCGCTGCTTTGTCTCGGGGGAGAAGAATGCCATCCAGAGCACGGAGACCAGCACCAAACCACCGGCCAGGGCGAACGAGGTTGCCAGTCCGAACTCGGGCCAGAAGAACGAGGCAAACACCAACGGCCCAAAACCTGCACCGATACGGGAGAACGTGGAAGCCCAACCGAAGCCTGAACCGCGCAGCTCTGTGGGATACAGCTCGGAAACGTAGGCGTAGAGCACGGGAATCGCCACCTGCACCACGAACCCGAAGACCAGCAGCCAGAACACCGCCGCCGAAGGCACGTCCACCACGAACGCCACGATCACCAGCGTCACGGCAGACAACGGACCCGTGATGGCCAGGATCCACTTGCGGCCCACCCGCTCCACCAGCAGGGCAGCAACGATCACGCCCAGAAGTCCCACAGCGGCCATGCCGGCGGTAGTGACAAAGGCCTTGTACTCTTCGAATCCCGCGCCGATCAGGATGCGGGGCATCCACGTTAGGGAGAGGTAGTAGACCAGCAGGACTGAGAAGAACAGCGCCCAGGCAGCGGTGGTGATCTTCCAGTTGAAGGTCCAGACATTCAGCAGCTGGGTCCACGCGCTGCCGGGGGAGAGGCGCGGGGCAGCCTGGGGTTCGGGCAGGCTGTAGGCGCGGGGCTCGGCTCCGGTGGCCCGGACCAGACCATCGATCACTGCGGCGGCCTCCTGCCTCCGCCCCTTCCGGATCAGGAACAGCGGCGACTCGGGCACGCTGCGCCGGACCCAGAACACGAGCAACGCCGGCAGCACCATGATCAGCATCGTCAGGCGCCAATCCGCAAAGGCGGCCACGAGCCCGGCGGAAACAAACCCGCACAGCGCAGCACCCACGGGCCACCAGCCGTCCATGGCGGTGAGCACCTTGCCGCGTTGCTTCCGGGGCGTGAACTCGCCGACCAGCGCGTAGTCCACGGGAATGCAGCCGCCCAGGCCAAAGCCGGCCATGAAACGGAAGATGCAGAACCACACTATGTCCGGAGCGAACGCGCCCAGGACGGTGAAGATACTGAAGATCAGGAGGGTGGCCGTGAACGCCTTCTTACGCCCAATGGTGTCCGCGATGGTCCCCCAGGCGAACGCCCCCACCGCCATGCCGATCAGGTTGGCAGTACCGATCCACGCGGCATCGGCAGGCTGCAAAGACCAGTGCTTGGACAGCAGCGGGATCAGGATGCCGTTGAGCGTGACATCCCAGGCATCGAACATGAAACCGAGGCCGCCGATCAGGAAGATCTTTCCCTGGACCTTCCACCGCCACGGCAGTTCCTGCACAACTTGTTCGCCGCTGGGCACGGCTGTGTATGTATTCATTTGCCCTCCTGCATCACACCTTATGCGCTGGGGCAGACAGCGGGGCTACCGGTGGCTTTCGATGGCCCGCCGCAGGAAACCGCCGGCCTCTTCCAACGCAGCCTTCGCCCCGGCCGGATCCAGTCCGGTCAGCAGCACCAGGATCGCAGCCTTCACGGAGCCCCCCACCGAGTCCAACGCTTGCGCCGCCTCAGCCACGGAGACACCCGTGGCGTGCTGCACCGTCCGTTGCGACCGTGCCAGGAGCTTCTCGTTGGTTGCCCGCAGGTCGACCATCAGGTTGCCGTAGGTCTTGCCGAGTTTCACCATCACCAGCGTGCTGATCATGTTCAGCACCAGCTTCTGCGCCGTGCCGGAGTTCAGCCTCGTCGAGCCCGCGATGAACTCCGGGCCCACCACCACCTCGATCGCTACATCAGCAAGGTGGCTCACGGCCGACCCCCTGTTGCAGGCCAGCGAGGCCGTAAACGCCCCCCGCTTCCGCGCCTCCTCCAGCGCGCCGATCACGTAGGGGGTCCTTCCGGACGCGGTAATACCCACGACGGCGTCCGCTTCCGTCACGTTGATATCGTGCAGGTCCCGCGCGCCCGCCGTGGCGTTGTCCTCCGCGTACTCAACCGGCTTCTGGATCGCCTGGGTACCGCCTGCGATGAGCCCGACGACGAGTCCCGGCGGTGTGCCGAACGTCGGCGGGCATTCGCTCGCGTCGAGTACACCCAGCCGCCCGGCCGTCCCGGCTCCCACGTACAAGAGGCGCCCTCCCCGCTGGAGCCGCTCCGCCACGGCGTCGACCGTTTGTATAACCGCATCCCTCGCCTCCGCGACTGCTGCATGTACTCCTGCACCGTGGTCCAGCATGGCCTGCACGAGTTCGTCCGTGCCCAGGATGTCCAGGTCCTTCAGGTTCTCCGCCGCGGCCTCGGTCTGCAGTCCGGCCAGTTCGGTGCGGAGGTCCGCGAGCTTGTCAGCGTCAGTCAGGCCAGTTTGTTCCGTCACGGTGGATGTACCTTTCCTGGATGAGCCCGCGGCGCGTCGCAGCGAGGGCAGCGCCATCCAGGCCATCACCCAGCGGCTCCACCACTTCAATCCCAGCCGAAGCCAGGGACTTCCGCAAGAGTTCCGCGAAGAACTCCGACTCCACCACCCCGCCAAGCATGGCCACACGGGGAGAGCTGCTGTCGTCGCCCTCGGAGGCCAACTTAACAGTGGTGGTCAGGATGCGGCAGGCCTCGCCGACGATCTTAAGTGCGACGTCGTCACCCGCCTCCGCTGCGTGCAGAACCAGCGGCGTGAACCGGGCCATGGCGCGGTAGGGGTTCTCCTGCTTGGCCAACCAGCCCGGGAGCAGTTCGGGCGACTCAACCAGGGCGCCCGCCGCAGCCAGCAGCGATGTTGTTGGGCCGCCGTCGTACGCGTGCAGAACTGCCTGGAGGCCCTGCTGGCCGATCCACCGGCCGCTGCCTTGATCGCCAAGATAGGGTCCCCAGCCGTCCGCACGGTGGAGGACACCGGACCCGTCAAAACGAAAGGCCACTGCACCGGTCCCCACGATCAAGGTGGTGCCCGGTCCGCCC
This sequence comes from Paenarthrobacter sp. NCHU4564, assembly GCF_052156435.1. Classification (NCBI taxonomy): domain Bacteria; kingdom Bacillati; phylum Actinomycetota; class Actinomycetes; order Micrococcales; family Micrococcaceae; genus Paenarthrobacter; species Paenarthrobacter sp. NCHU4564. Next base: position 54,570 of record NZ_JBQLIS010000010.1, on the reverse strand, counting down.
TGCAGTGCCCCCAACTGCGCTGCCGTGGCGTCCGAGAGTACAGCTGCGGGGACGCTGAACCGGTTGGACAACATGGTGGCGAGCTCCCGGGACTTCTCCGCGGACGCCTCCACACCGGCCACCGCTGCCCCTACCGCCGTGAGGGTGCTGATGGGCAACGACGGAGGAAGCAGGGCCGTTGTCTCAAGGAGGAGCTCGAACGCCAGGGTTGGCCCGTTGTCCACGTGCACCCCGGGAAAGCCGTGCTGGTCCGCCGCACCAAGGAGCTCATCGCCGGACCGCAGCTCCACGCGGCAACGGCTTTTCCCAACATCGGCAACAAGAACGACCTCGGTGGCTTCCATGGATCAACCCTATGTTGCAGGACGCAAAACCAGCCATGCAACGAAACACGATAAACTGCCTTCATCCCACCATCCGCGCCATCTACGCGAACCAAGACGGAGACTTTTGTGAGCTTGACGCAGCTTGACCGTGTTCCCATCCGCCGTGCACTGATCTCGGTTTACGACAAGACGGGACTGGAGGAGCTCGCGAAGGGCCTGCACGCAGCCGGCGTCGCGATCGTGTCCACCGGCTCCACCGCCAAGAAGATCGCCGCCGCAGGCATCCCGGTCAAGGAAGTCGAAGAAGTCACCGGCTCCCCGGAAATGCTGGATGGCCGCGTCAAGACCCTGCACCCGCGCGTGCACGGCGGCATCCTGGCCGACCGCCGCGTCCCGGCCCACATGGACACCTTGGCCGGCATGGAGATCGAAACCTTCGACCTCGTGGTGGTCAACCTGTACCCGTTCGTGGAGACCGTGAAGTCCGGCGCTGCGCAGGACGACGTTGTTGAGCAGATCGACATCGGAGGCCCCGCCATGGTGCGTTCGGCCGCGAAGAACCATGCCGCCGTCGCCATTGTTACGGACCCCACGTTCTACGGCGCCGTCGTCGACGCGGCAGCACACGGCGGCTTCGACCTGAACACCCGCCGCCGCCTGGCCGCCAAGGCTTTCGCGCACACGGCCAGCTATGACAACGCCGTGGCAACCTGGACCGCCAGCCAGTTCCTGGACGAAGACGGCGACGGCGTCATCGACTGGCCCGCCTACGCAGGCCTGGCCTTGGAGCGCTCGGAGGTCCTCCGCTACGGCGAGAACCCGCACCAGCAGGCCGCGCTCTACGTGGACAAGGCTGCTCCGGCCGGCATAGCCCAGGCTGACCAGCTGCACGGCAAGGCCATGAGCTACAACAACTTCGTCGACGCCGACGCCGCCCTCCGCGCCGCATTCGACTTCGCCGGGCCCGCCGTCGCGATCATCAAGCACGCCAACCCGTGCGGTGTTGCCGTCGGTTCCGCCGACGCCGCAGACCCGATCGCAGACGCCCATGCCAAGGCCCACGCGTGCGACCCCGTCTCCGCTTTCGGTGGCGTCATCGCAGCCAACCGCACGGTCACGGCCGGCATGGCCCGCACTGTTGCGGACATCTTCACCGAGGTTGTCATCGCCCCGGACTTCGAGCCCGAAGCCGTGGAGATCCTCTCCAAGAAGAAGAACATCCGCCTCCTCGCCCTGCCCGAGGGCTACGGTCGCTACCCCTCCGAAATGCGCCAGGTTTCCGGTGGTGTGCTGGTTCAGATGACGGACAAGGTTGATGCCGACGGCGACAACCCCGCCAACTGGACCCTCGCCGCTGGCGTAGCTGCTGACGAGAAGACCCTCGCAGACCTCGCCTTCGCATGGACGGCCTGCCGTGCAGCCAAGTCCAACGCCATCCTTCTGGCCGACAACGGCGCCGCAGTGGGCATCGGCATGGGCCAGGTCAACCGCCTCGACTCCTGCAAGCTGGCGGTCGAGCGCGCCAACACGTTGGGCGTCCAGGTGGAGTCCGACGTCGATGGCGCCGGCGGTGCCTCCAACGCCAGCGGCGACAACGCACCCGAGCGCGCACGCGGCGCCGTGGCAGCTTCCGATGCGTTCTTCCCGTTCGCTGATGGCCTGCAGATCCTGATCGACGCCGGTGTCCGCGCCGTGGTCCAGCCGGGTGGCTCGGTCCGCGACGAGGAAGTCATCGCAGCAGCCAACGCTGCCGGCATCACCATGTACTTCACGGGCGCACGCCACTTCTTCCACTAGTCTCCACCGCCGCCCTAACGTCGCTGCGCTTCGGCGAGGGACCCCGGGCGGCGTGGGCCCACACGCTGGCGGCCGCCCCCGAAAGGGGACGGCCGCCGTCGTATTTAACAGGGACTTGCCAAAAACCTTACGAAGCCGAGGCCGTGTTGTAGGTGGACTGGATGACCGAGCCCCAGTACGGGCCGTACATCTTGGTGGAGTTGCTGCCGTAACCGTAGGAGTTGACCGAGTTCTGGTAGCCGTTGGAGCTGGTACCGATGAACCACGGTCCGCCCGAGGAGCCACCGGTCATGTTGCACGGGATGCCCTGGGTGTTGAACTGCGGGTTGTAGGGATCGTTGGTGGCGGTGCCGGAGCAGCTCTTGAGCGATTCACCGTTGAACGGAGCTGCTGCCGGGTAGCCGAAAGCCTTGTAACTGAGGCCGCGGGCGGCGTTGAACTGGACACCGGAGGCTCCGACGACGTCGGCGAGGCGCTGGCCGTTGAGGGTGTTGAGGACGGCGAAGCCGGTGTCGTACTGCATGCTGCCGCTGCCGGACCACTGCGTGGGGGCGTACAGTGCCCTAGCCGTCCACTTGCCGTAAGGCGCCGCGCCGTTGAGGTAAGCCGGGACGAAGACGAAGTTGGTGGCGAACGCTCCGGGGCCTTCGTTGAGGCAGTGGCCGGCGGTGGACACTGTGCTCCTGTTGGTGGAGCTCACGGAGTTGGCGGAGCAGACGTAGTTGGCCCCGCCCAGGGTGAAGAAGACTTTGCCGATGTGCTTGACGGGGGTTTCGCTCTGGTTGGCCTTGAGGTTGATGGCCTTGGAATCGGTGGCTGCCTGCTGGCCGGGGATGCTGGTCAGGGCGCCGGGGGCCTCGGTTGCCAGGGACTTGCCGAGGTTGAGGAGCTTGCCGCGTTCCAGCGCCTTGGCGGCAAGGATGTCGCCGGACTTGGCGGACTTCATGCGTTCCGGGGTCCAGTAATCCGCGGTACCGCTGTCAGATACCGCGTGGCTGCTGGCCACCGAGCCTTGTGAGTCTGCGTTGGTTGCCGGGGCAGCGTTGGCGCCGGCTGTGCCGGTGAGGGCGAGGAGTGCGGCAGCAGACAGACTCAGCAGGCTTGTGGCCAGGGTCTTGGTTTTTGTCACGTTGTTCCTACCTAATCGAGGGAGTGAGGCGGTCAGTGATGGCGACCGCCGACTGACGGAATCGAAGGTACCCAACGTGTGACAAGTTTGTAAATAGATGTTTCAGATTTTGTGATATTTTGCTTCCAGTTCCTGTTGCGCCTTTGGAGAGGAGGACGACGGCGGCGCTCCACTGCGGCGGTCAGGCCGCCGTCGGTCTTCCAACCGCCTGCGGGACGGCTGTGAAAGCGGTAACGCACGGCGTGATCCCGGACACGAAGGGCTGCCAAAACGGCCTGCTCGGGTAAGTTAGAGATGTTGAAATCTGCAGACTTTCAGGGAGAACCCCGCCAATGGCCAAGATTATCTATACCCACACAGACGAAGCGCCGATGCTGGCTACCTACTCGTTCCTGCCGATTGTGGAAGCTTACGCCTCGACTGCAGGTGTGGAGGTCGAGACCCGCGACATTTCGCTGGCCGGCCGCATCATCGCCGTGTTCGGCGATTTCCTGACTGAAGAGCAGCGCACGGGCAACGCCCTGGCTGAACTTGGCGAACTGGCAAAGCAGCCGGAAGCCAACATCATCAAGCTGCCCAACATCAGCGCCTCCGTCCCGCAGCTCAAGGCTGCCATCGCCGAGCTCCAGGCCCAGGGCTACGCCCTCCCGGACTACCCGGACAACCCCTCCTCGGACACCGAGACGGACATCCGCTCCCGCTACGACAAGATCAAGGGTTCCGCTGTGAACCCGGTGCTGCGCGAAGGCAACTCCGACCGCCGCGCGCCCCTGTCAGTGAAGAACTACGCCCGGCAGAACCCGCACTCCATGGGCGCCTGGACCGCAGACTCCAAGACCAACGTCGCCACCATGGGCCAGAACGACTTCCGCTCCAACGAGAAGTCCGTGGTCATCGAAGCCGATGACGCTCTGAGCATCCAGCTGGTCCGCGAAGACGGCACCGTCAAGGTCCTCAAGAAGGACTTCCCGGTCCTGGCCGGTGAAGTTGTGGACGGCACCGTCCTGCGCGCCGAGGCCCTGGACGAGTTCCTCAAGGCCCAGGTGGCCCGTGCCAAGGAAGAAGGCATCCTCTTCTCGGCACACCTGAAGGCCACCATGATGAAGGTCTCCGACCCCATCATCTTTGGCCACGTGGTCAAGGCCTACTTCTCCGAGCTGTTCGACACCTACGGCAAGCAGCTCGCAGCCGCCGGCATCAGCCCCAACAACGGGCTCGCAGCCATCCTGAGCGGTCTCGAGGACCTGCCGGAGGACGTGCGCGAAGGCGTCAAGGCAGCCATCACCAAGGGCCTGGAAGATGGCCCGGCTCTGGCCATGGTGGACTCGGACAAGGGCATCACAAGCCTCCATGTGCCGTCGGACATCATCGTTGACGCTTCCATGCCCGCCATGATCCGTTCCTCGGGCCACATGTGGGGCCCGGACGGTAAGGAAGCCGACACCCTGGCGGTCCTGCCGGACAGTTCCTACGCCGGCATCTACCAGGTAGTGATCGACGACTGCCGTGCCAACGGTGCTTTCGATCCCACCACCATGGGCACCGTCCCCAACGTCGGCCTCATGGCGCAGGCAGCCGAAGAGTACGGCAGCCACGACAAGACGTTCGAGATCGAGGTTCCCGGCACCGTCCAGCTCGTCAACCGTGCAGGTACCGTGCTGATTGAACACCAGGTCTTCCCCGGTGACATCTGGCGTGCATGCCAGACCAAGGACGTGCCGATCCGTGACTGGGTCAAGCTGGCCGTCACCCGTGCCCGCGCTTCCCAGACTCCGGCCGTGTTCTGGCTGGACAAGACGCGCGCCCACGACGCCAACCTGATCGCCAAGGTCAACGAGTACCTCAAGGAGCACGACACCGAGGGCCTCCAGATCGAGATCCTGTCCCCGGTCGAGGCAACGGCCTTCACGCTGGAGCGCATCCGCAAGGGCCAGGACACCATCTCGGTGACCGGCAACGTGCTCCGCGACTACCTCACGGACCTGTTCCCGATCCTGGAACTGGGCACCAGCGCCAAGATGCTGTCCATCGTTCCGTTGATCAACGGCGGTGGCCTGTTCGAGACCGGGGCCGGTGGATCCGCTCCCAAGCACGTCCAGCAGTTGGTCAAGGAAAACCACCTCCGCTGGGACAGCCTGGGTGAGTTCCTTGCCCTGGCCGTCAGCTTCGAGCACCTGGCCACCACCACGGGCAACGCCCGCGCCCAGGTCCTGGCCGACACGCTGGACCGCGCAACGGGTACGTTCCTGCTGGAAAACAAGTCCCCGCGCCGCAGCGTTGGCGAGCTGGACAACCGCGGCAGCCACTTCTACCTGGCTCTCTACTGGGCCCAGGAACTGGCCAAGCAGACCTCGGACGCGGACCTGGCAGCAGCCTTCGCGCCGATCGCAGAATCGTTGACCTCCAACGAACAGACAATCGTTGGTGAGCTGAACGCAGTCCAGGGCTCCGGCGTCGAACTTGGCGGCTACTACCGCCCGGACGCTGCCAAGGCCGCAGAGATCATGCGCCCGTCGGCAACGTTCAACGAGGTCCTCGCCACCCTGAATTAGTCCGCCCAACTGACTCGCAGTTGTGGTTGTTATGAGAGCTCATGACAACCACAACTGCGGGTCACTTGCGTTTTAACGCTCGGCGGCGAACCGCGCAGGTGCCGTGCCGCCGTCGACGATGTCCTTCAGCACCCGGCCAATGGCTGGCGTGAACTTGAAACCGTGTCCGGAGAATCCGGCTCCCACCACCAAAGGCCCGAAGTGGTCCAGGACGAAGTCCTCGGTGGGCGTGGTGGTGTAGGTGCAGCTGATGGGAACCGCGGTGGAAGGGTCGACGCCGGGAAGCCACTCTTCTGCGTACCGCACCAAGGCGTCCATTTGGTGGGGGATGGGTTGGAACGTGCGCTCGTCCGGGTCCATGACGGGGCCGACACCGTGCCACCCGGCCTTGACGCCTTCGCCGGGAGTGAGCATCCCGTAGACCGGGCTGTACCAGTACTCGTACAGATCATCATCCAGATCCGGGGTGTGGTTGAAGCTGGGCCAGACCAGGGTGTTGTCCCGCGGCGTGAAGTGCGCGGGCTGTTCCTGGGTGACCACCAGCGCCGGCAGGTCCACCTGCGCGCCGATGAGCTTGGATGTCCAGGCGCCGGCCGTCACCACCACGTGGCGGGCGGTGTACTCGGTATCTTCCGTGACCACCACTACCGACTCGCCGCCGGTGACCTGGATGTCCTGGACAGGAGTGGAGTACTTGAAAAGGGCGCCCCGCGACTCTGCGGACTTCCGCAACGCTGCCAGGGCTTCGGCTGCCCGGATGCGACCGGAGCCGGGTACGAAGAGCACCTCGGTGCTGAAGTTCATGCCCTGCCACCGGTCGGCAGCCTCGCCGGCGGAGATGAAGTAGCTCTCGATGCCGCGGGCTTGGTGGGCCGCGTGCACTTCCTTGAGCCGTGCCACGTGGCCGTGATTTGCCAGGCCCACAAGGTCCAGCAGGGGAGCGCCGTACTCTGCGGCGAGTTCGTCCCACAACAGCTTGGACTCGGCCAGCAGGTCCAGGTAGTCGGCCTCTGCGTACGCTGTGTTGAAGTTCCGGGTGGCACCGTGGGAGGCGCCCATGTGGTGGCCTTCCTCGAACCTTTCCAGGAGCACCACCGATTTGCCGCTGCGTGCCAACTGCCAGGCGGCGGCCGATCCCATGGCTCCTCCGCCGACGACTACAACGTCAACCTGCATACCCGCTCCGTCCCTTCATTCGGCTCATTGCAAAACCGTCAGCCTCCATTGTCCCCCGCCCCGCCCAACTAGGTCGCACTTGTGCGCGTTTAGACGCCGCTAAACGTGCTTAACTGCGACCTAGTTGGGTATGGGGGAGGGTTATGCGGCCAGGCGCCGGCGGATCCACGCGGAGAACTGGTCCACCACGATGATCAGCACCAGCACGATCAGGATGTGCGTGAGCATGGAATCGAACTGGAACGACTTGATGGACTGGTTGATCAGCAGGCCGATGCCACCGGCACCCACCAGGCCAAGGACCAGCGACGAGCGCACGTTGACGTCGAACCGGTACAACAGCAGGCCCACGAACTGGGGGACCACCATGGGCAGCGTGGCATTGGCTACCTGCTGGATCCGATTGGCGCCGGCTGTACGCAGTGCCTCCTGCGGCCCGGCGTCGATCTCCTCCATGGATTCGGCCCACAGCTTGCCCATAACGCCCGTGTTGTGGCAGATCAAAGCGAGCACTCCGGCGAACGGGCCCAGCCCAACGGCCGTCACGAAGATCAGTGCGAACACGATGTCCGGCACGGCACGGAAGAGGGACAGGATGGAACGCGCCGCCTGATACACCAGCCGGTGGGGGCTTGTGTTCGCGGCGGCCAGCGCGGCCAGGAGCAAAGCGAACGGCACAGACAACGTGGTGCCCAGCAATCCAATCCACAAGGTCACGAGGGTGGCCTCGAGGCCCGGCTTCAGCGTGCGCTCCCAGCTGAGGTCCGGCGGGAACGCATCGGCCACGAACGCGGCCATGCCTTCCCAACCGTCCACCAGGAGTTCGGGCCTGAAGTCCGTCCCTTGGATGGCCACAGCGTGGAGTCCGACGACGGCGGCAACCGCTGCCGCCGTCGTGATCCAGCGCAGGGGCTTCTTCGGGCGGACCAGCGCCACGCGGGCTTGGCTCGGAGCGTCCCGCCGCACGACGGCGGCGTTCAGAGTCTGGGGTGTCATGCGGCGAGTGTCCTGTCCGGGGCGTAAAGGGTGTCGAGATGATCGGCGGTGACCTCCGCCGAGGGCAGGTTGAAGGTCATGGAACCCTGAAGCAGCCCGATGGACCGGTCGGCGTAGCGGAGGGCCAGGTCCGGTTGGTGAAGCACAGCTGCCACCGCCAGCCCCTCCGTGTGGGCGAGCTCCCGCAGGAGTGCCATGACCTGTTCGGCGGCGTGCGGGTCCAGCGCAGACACTGGCTCGTCGGCGAGTACGACGTCGGCCCGCTGGCACAGTGCCCGGGCTACGGCCACGCGCTGCTGCTGTCCACCGGAAAGCCGGCCCACGCGGTCGAACGCGCGATCAGCCAGGCCAACACGGTCAAGGCAGTCGAGGGCCTCCTGCTGGACATCGGCCGGGAACAGAGCCGGGGTGAGGGACCGTACGGTGGGGATCCGGGCCAGGGCGCCCGCGCACACGTTGTCCAAGGCGGTCCGCCGGGGGACAAGGTGGATCTTCTGGAAGATCATGGCCAGGCGTTGGCGGGCGAGCTGCTGTTCCCTGCCCGGTGCCGGGTCCAAAGGCGTCCCGCCAACGCTGATGGTGCCGGCGTCCGGTGCAGTGATTCCCATGACGCAGCGCAGCGTCGTGGATTTCCCGGAGCCGTTGGCCCCCAGGAAAGCCACCAGCTCTCCCGCTGCGACGGAGAAGTCCACGCCATCGAGCACGGTGCGCCCGTCGAAGGATTTCCGCAAACCCTGGACAGACAGCAGCGGTGCCACTAGAGGTCCTTTTCGGTCAGGCCCATGGTGTCCGCGAGGTCAAACAAGGGGGTGTAGTTGTCTTTGATGACCTCCAGCATGGGGCCGGGAGGGGTGACGTCCAGGAACTCGCCTACCTTGGCGACGTCTTCCGGCGACAAGGACAGGAACGCTTCCTTGACGGCCCTCTTGAAGGCCGGGTCGGCGTCTCCGCGGACGGTGATGGGGTCGTTGGGGATCGGATCCGAAGTCCACACCTGGCGGAAGTCGTCCTTGGTGAACGTGCCCTCGGCGATCGCCGTAGCCAGGGTCTGCGAATTGATCTGGGCCGCATCCACCTTGCCGTTGGTCAGGGCGAGCAGGGCTTCCGGGTGTCCTCCGGTGTAGTCCATCTTGAGGTCGGCGTCGGCGATTCCTGCTTCGCGGAGACCGAACCGGGGCAACACGTCGCCGGACGTGGAGCCCACGCTGCCCAACGCCAGCGACTTGCCCTTGAGGTCGCCAATGGCCTGGATGGGGCTGTCCTTGGGGACCCAGATTCCTGCGGTGTAGGTACTCAGTTCCTTCTCCGCGGTACCGAAGGACACCAGGGGTTCGGCTCCGGCCTTGGCATCAGCGAACACGTAGCCCAGGGGACCGAACTGGCCCAGGTCCAGCTTGCCGTTGCGCATGGCCAGGACCTCCGCGGCATAGTCTTCCACCACCTGCACGTCCACAGGGCAGTCCAGCTTCTCAGCGAGGGCTGCAGCCAGGACGTCGTAGGCGGGCTTGAGCTTGGCGGGGTCCTCGTAGGGTTCAATGCCGAACCTGATTTCGCCGTTGGGGCAAGTGGCGGAGGCTTTGGGGGAGCTGCTGGACTGCGCGGATCCGCCGCAGGCAGTCAAGGCAAGGACCGCAGCCAGGGCAAGGGTGGATCCGGTGAAGAGCTTGGTTTTCATGGGAAGTTCCTCAGATGCGAAGGGAAAGGAAGGGATCAGAAGAGTCGGGAGGTGTTGCGGTGGGCCAGGCCGAAGGACAGCGTCATGCCCACGCCGGATGTCACGGAAACCACAGTGACGCCGGGGTGGACATCGCGGACCAGGATGGGAGCCACGTCCGATGATGCATAGACGCCCTGCCACCGCTGGATGATGTCCAACGGCCGGCCCACCCTGGCTTCGATGTCCGAGTTGAGGGCGGACGTGACAGTCTCGTCCAGGAAGGGATCGGCCGTCCGGTGGTAGTGGTGGGAGTCGCCCAGGATGATGCTTCCGTCCGGGCGCTGGGTGAACATGACGTTGGCGCCGATGTCCAGCAGCCCGGGTTGGTGTGCCTGCACTTCATCCCTGAGGGCTGCCGCCGCAGGCATGTCCGTGAAGGCGGGGTAGCGGAGCATTGAGGTAGCTGTCAACACGGCGGGAGCGAACTCAAGGCCTTCGGGTTTGGCTGCCAAAGACATCTGCAGGGCGCATCGGTTGATCCCATGCTCTTGCGCCAGGTCGGGGAAAAGGTAGTCCACGTCATGGCCGACGCACACGAACACCTGCCGGGCACTGAGTACTCCGCGTGACGTTGCCACTGTGGCCAGGCCGTCGCTTTGCCCGAAGCCCTGGGCCGAGGTGTTCCAGTGGAGTTCGACGCCGGGCTGCCGGACCAGCCAGTCTGCCAGCTTGGCCACCGTGGTCCGGGGGTCGACGCGGAGGTCGTCCCGAAGGAAAGCACCCCCCATCAGGCCCGGCCATGCCCCCTCAACCGGAGTGTCGCCGTCGTGCCCTGCAGCCGCGCCCAGGCACCGGCGGGTCTGGGTGGGGGACAGCAGTTCCACCTGCCCCGGTTCCCGTTCCCGGGAAAGCTCCCGCAGCACCGCCATTTCGGTTTCGGTTCGGGCGAGGACCACGGCGCCGGATTCGGCGGCCCAGAAACCGGCACGCGCGGCAAAGTCGAGCCAGTACTTCCGCGAGGTCTGGGCGAGTTCGTAGAGTTCGCCGGATTGTGCGGTGATGCAGCAGTGGCCGAAGTTACGGACCGAGGCCCCGGCCGCATGGTGGTCGCGCTCGATGATGGTGACGGTCAGGCCGTTGGCAACAGCATGGGCAGCGTGGGCGAGGCCAACGATTCCGGCGCCAACAATCACGACGTCGGTGGGCTGGCTGGATAAGCTGCCGGCAGTTGCGGGGGAGGTGCTTGGGTTGTTCACAGAATCGACCTTGACGGCAGATAAGAAACGAATCAAGCCAGATTGCCACTTGTATATACAAGTTAACCTTAATTTAACGTCTGTTCACCGAGTTTCATCTCAAATTCACGTGAATCCGCCTATTAAGAGGCATCTGAGCTGATTCAACTTGTATGATCAACTGGTGAGCATCCAGCAGAAAACGCCCCTCCATGTCCGGCTTAGCGAGGAATTCATGCGCCGGATCGCGTCGGGCGATTGGCCCCCAGGCTTCCAGTTGCCAAGCGAGGCCGAGCTGTGCCGCGAGTTCGGAACATCACGAGGGCCCATCCGCCAGGCGCTCGCCTTCCTCCGTTCGGAAGGTGCGGTGACCGGTGGGCGCGGCCGTCCTCCGATGGTCCGCTCGTCCGTGCCGACGCAGAGCTTTTCCACGTTCAATTCCTTCACCGAATGGGCCACGGGCATCGGCAAGAAGCCGGGCCAGCGGACCCTGGAGGTGGCGCGCCGCGAGGCGAGCCCGGAAGCGGCCGATGCCCTGGACCTGGCGCCGGGCACCACCGTGGTGGAAATCCTCCGCGTCCGGTACCTGGACCAGGTGCCTGCCATGATCGAACGCACAACGTTCGTGCTGGAGGTAGGAAGGAAGCTGTTCGACTTCGATACGGACTCCGGATCGATCTTCGCCTACCTCAAGGAGCAGGGCGTGGATCTGCACAGCGCACGGCACACCATTGATGCCGTGGCCGCCAGCGACGAGGACGCCGAACTCCTGGAGCAGCCCGAGGGAACACCGTTGCTGCGCGAACGCCGCGTCACCCGGTCTGCCGACGGGCAACCCCTGGAGTACTCCGAGGACCGTTACCTGCCGGCACTGACCAACTTCACCATCGACAACACCGTGGAACGCCGGGCCGCACTGGTCCGCATCCACACCGATCCGGGTTCGCACGGACCCGCGTCCGCCAAAGGAGCCCCTGCATGATCCAGCTTGTTGCCTGCGATATGGCCGGTACCACGATCGATGAACACGGTGACGTTTACGTTGCCCTGGCACGCTGCGTCGAGGAAACCGGAGCCACCACCACGCCGGAAGCCGTCCAGGAATGGATGGGGACGGACAAGGTGGAGGCCATCACGGCACTCATCACGGCTGGTGGCGAGACGGCCGATCGGGCCACCGTGGACCGTGCCTTCGAACGGTTCAAGGAACTGCTGGTTGAGTTCTATGACGCCAACCCGCCCGTCGCCTTGGACGGCGTGGAGGATGCGTTCCGGGAACTCCGGCGCCAGGGCGTCAAGGTGGCGCTGACCACCGGTTTCTCGCGGGACGTGGCAGAACCCCTCCTTGAGCGGCTGGGCTGGCGGGTGTCGGACGGAAACCTGCTGGACGCCGTCGTATGTTCCGACGAGGTTCCCGCCGGGCGGCCGGCGCCCCACATGATCCACCGCGCCATGGAGCTCACCGGCGTCCAGGACGTCCGCGCGGTGATCGCAGCCGGCGACACCGTCAACGACCTCGCGGCAGCCAACAATGCGGGAGTCACGGCCGTGGGCGTGCTGACGGGAAAGCTGGGCCGCGCCGAACTCTCTGCCCACCCGCACCACTACATCCTGGACGGCGTCAAGGACATCCCGGCGCTGCTGTCCCCCCTTCCCAAGTAGGTCGCAGTTAAGCACGTTTTCAGCGCTCAAAACGTGCTTAAATGCGACCTACTTGGGTGGGGTGTTTGGCGACAAGCCGCGGGCATGGAAGATTGGAACGCGTGAAATTCCTTCACCCCTCTCCCACGTCCTCTGCCCGCGGCGTCACCATCCTGCGCGTTGTCTTCGGGGCATTGCTCCTGGTGCACGGGCTGCAGAAGCTCATGGCCGGTCACGCCGCGTTTGCCAACTCGGTGGCGGCCATGGCTGTCCAGAAGCCGGAGACCGTGGCCTGGCTGGTCATCGCGGGCGAAGTAGGGCTCGGAGCGTTGTTGCTGCTGGGCGCACTGACCAGGGTTGCCGGGTTCCTGGCAGCCATCATGTTCGCCTGCATCTGGTTCGTCACGGAAGCGGGCAAGCCCTTGCTGACCGATGCTGCCGGGGTCACAGCGGAGCTCCTGATTGTGTACTTCGCGATCTCGGTGGCGTTTGTCTTCCTGGGACCGGGCGCACTGTCCGTAGATCGGAAGCTGGCGCGCCAGCCGGCCCGCGGCTCGCGTTAACGCGCCCGGGTTAAATCACGACGCCGGTCCGCACCTGGGTCCCGCGGGTCACCGCTCAGCGGGCGTCATTGGGGTACCGGATTCCCAGTTGCGCCCGAACGCCGTCGAACAAGCGCATCACGTTCACGGAGTCTTCAAGAGGCATGACCGGGCTTTCGGTCAGTCCCTGCTGGATGCACCGGGTGACTTCCCGGAGTTCGTACGTGTAGCCGATGCCCACCACGTCGAAGCGCTCGTGACGCGGCTCGTCCCAACCAACCCGGATCATCAGTTCGCGCGGGTTGTTGACCGAGCCCACGGTTTGGATAAAGCCCAGCCCGCCAGCCACCGTGGCGGTCCGCGGACCATGGGCCATGAGCGAGGACGTCAGTTGGGCCTGTGCGCCACTGTCATACCCGAGGGTCAGCGCGTTTTGCGAGTCCACACCGTCCTCGTTCAACCTGCCGATCGCGGTGACGGACTGCGGGAAGCCCAGCGTGCCCAGTGCCCACAGCAGCGGGTACACCGTGATGTCCAGCAAGGCACCGCCGCCGTCGTTGAGGGCCCAGATCCGGGCAGAGGGATCGTAGGGCGCCGGGAAACCCAGATCCGCCGTGACCCACTGGACCTGCCCGATTTCCCCGGAGGCCGCAATTGAGAAGGCGCGTTGCATGCTGGGCAGGAAGCGGCTCCACACGGCTTCCATGAAAAACACGTTCTGCTCCCGGGCCAGCTTCACCAGCTCCGAGGCTTCCCGGGCGTTGATGGTCAGGGCCTTCTCGCACAGCACATGTTTCCCGGCCCGCAAAGCGGCCGAAGCGATCTGGAAATGCTGGGCATGCGGAGTAGCCACGTAGACCACATCGACTTCCGGGTCATCGAACAGACGCTGGTAGCCGGGCGTACCGCCGTCGTCCCCGTAGCCCTTGGCGAAACCGACCGCGCTGGCGAACGCGTCCGCGGCAGCCTGGGTGCGGGAGCTCACGGCATACAGCTCGGCGTCTTCCAGCAGCGACAGATCCTGCGAGACGCTGTTGGCGATGTTGCCTGTGGATACGACGCCCCACTTCAGGGGACGGCCCGTAGCTGCTCGGGGATCCTGGTTGGTTTGGGAAGACAGCCACGGCTTGGCGATAGGGAGAGTCATGACTGACATCCTCTCAGAAGCTGTTGATGCCATGCACGATCGCCTTCACATTTTAGAGGCGCGGAGCTCAGATGCAGGCTGCGTCCAATGTCCCAATTCTGGGTGACCTCTTCAACGGGCGTTGCATTTTGGCAACGTCCCATGATAAATGCCTTGACGCAACGTCGCTGAAGAAGCACATATTCCGTAACTCGACGGAGAAGGCCTGAACCCGCGAACTAAGCCCCAGCTTTCCCAAGATCAAGAATATCCGTGAATCCAGATTCCTGAATGTATATGGATCCTAGCCTAGGAATATGACGTCACTGCCGAAAGTACATGATGGGAGTGCGACGCTTCCGCTTGTCAGGATATCTACACAACCGTCTGGATCGTGAAATAACAATTACATATCAAATGCGATTTTGGCGTCACGATTGGACGGTTTCTGTTTCACGTACTTGTGCATTGATTTAGATGACTGGTGCTGTTTTAATCGGGTAACCAACACAAAGGTGCGTCGGAGTGTACCCGTGATCAATTCTAAAATTGGGGGAATTTTGAAAAAATCCATAGTAAGGCGGCTCGCAACTGGGGTCGTAACCCTGGTTATGGTTTTGGGTAGCGGCACCTTACCTGCCCAAGCGGCAGGCTCCTCCGCTGTGGGGGACTCCTGCACATCAGCCGAGGTGCACAAGGGTGACTGTGTTACGGCAGTGGTGTCCGCTGGTGAAGACCCCCTGCTTGTTGGGGTCGCGCAGCAACTGCAGATGGGCGTTCCGCTGCCAGCAATTGAGAAGTTTGTGGAGCGGAGGGGTTCACGCCATGTAGATCCGGGCCAAGCAAAGATTCAAGGGTTGGTGGCGACTTATAAGGACGCTCTTACGCCTGATGAAAAGCAGAAAGCATTGCGTGTCTACACGCAAGGACCGGCACGAAATGCGGGCGGGGTAGGTGCGGTATATGGATCTTCGCTGTATGTCAAAGATACCGTGACCTACACGTATTGCAGTAGTAGTACCGGTATCTGCCGCCCCTCCGGCAGCGTCAGCGTGGAGTTTCGAATGACTATCGTGGGAAACCTTAAGTTTGCCCTAAGTGGTGATATTGATGTAGTCTCCGGTTCACCTGTGCTTATTTCTGGAGTCGGCTGCAGCACCTACCATGATGCTGCGATGAACCTGGATACAGTGGTTCATGCTTGGGGGAACTGTAAGAAAGCCAAGACGAGCAATGAAGTCATGTATCGCCAAATTCTCGTTGAGAACTGGTCGGGCGGAACTCTGGGTGAGACCTACCATCCGACCTACGCATTGTCCTTCCAAAACTTTGCCACCCGGTTCTACAAGGCTTGGGATGGGCGGGAGTACAAGATTGCAGCCAATGGTGTCACTACTTGGTCCTAAAGGCGCACTATTAATGGCATATGGCCACTCCAATGGGCTTCCAAGGGCCCATCGGAATGAAGGCTAGCCGTTGCTGCAATTGCCAGTTTGATGATCTGAACCTACCGAATCGTCAAACTGGCATCTTGCATTGATATCAAACCCAACGATGTCAGATGAGCACGCACGCGATATTCACCCGCTGGGATTTCTTTGTCCGTGTAATGACTCCAATCGATGGGGAGCCCAATTGTTTCCCCTGGGCTAAGGCTCGGCAACTGCTCGCTGTCTCCATGCGAATACCAGCCACAACCTATGAGCTTTCCAGCCCCATCAAGCAAAACACCGTGAACATGGACAGTATCCAGTTCTGTTGAGTGCCACATGGTGTCCGAAGCGTTTCGGAGTACAGCTACCATTCCGGCCATCTCATCCAGGTTCGCAGTGTACTGGGCATTTGCCCACTCCAGGATCAGGCCGGAGCGGCGGACTTCGCGGCGAGGCCGGGGAGAACATGAAACCGGCGTCGCGAAATACCAACCCCTGTTGCCTAGCGCCAGTTGGAGGACTGTCCACTCTCCAGGACGACGACGAGAAGGTGCGCCCAGTACAAGGACTTCCTTGGCCCATGGTTCTGATGTCTGAGCGAGTACTCGCCAACCATGTTCTGGGAAGTCGGACATAGCCCGCGGTGGGAGGCTAGGTATACCTCCTGGTTCACGTCCATGTAGAATTTGGGCCCAGCTCATTCCACGAGACGCCAGTGCTTCTGAGCTGACTTCCCATATACCCATTTGAATATTTGTAATGTCGTGATGGAACATAAGTCCTTCTAACCGTTCCTCCGAGGCGCAGTCGTTATACAGCCACGATGGTGAGCGGCTTTCTGGTGTTCCTCTTGCGTCTCCACATGCCTGCGTTAGGACAAAAGCTAGCTGGCTGGACTAGACTCCGCAAATTTGGCTGCAACTCTTTCAACGGCCGTTAGGAACCACGAACCCATCCATTGTGCCGGTGAAGAATCTGAGCGTCAGCTGATGTGTTCCGAGGAATCCACAAAATCTTCTGTGTACAGCGTGGTGGCTACGGCAGTAGCTGGCGTGGCCGGTGTCATGCTGGCGGTCGCGGTGGTGAAGCACCCATGGATCGAGTCGAAGGTAGCGCCGGGGCTCACCGAGTACCCTGCCTTCCCCATTGACGCCGCCCTGATGGGATTCGCCGCCGCGGTCCTGGTGGGCGCACTTGCCGGAGCCATCCCGGCGCTCGTGGCAGTGCGCGTCAAGGTCATCGACGCGATCCGGTTCTGACCTCCTCCGTCAGCCTGCCTTGCTGAAGGCGGAAGCAGCGTTCGGTTTTCTGCGCCAGGCTGCGGTCGTGCGTGACCACCAGGATGGTGGTGTTGTGGTCACGGCTCATCGAGCTCAACAGCTCGATGATGTGCTCGCCGGTCTGCTCATCCAGGTTTCCGGTGGGCTCATCGGCGAGGATCAGTTTGGGTTCGTTGGCCAGCGCCCGGGCAATCGCCACACGCTGCTGCTCGCCACCGGACAGCCGGTTGGTCCGGCGTGAGTGCTTCTCCGGATCCAGCTGCACCTGCTCCAGCAACTCCTTGGCGCGCTTCAGCCTGGCCGCCTTGCGGACACCGGCGAACTCCATGGGCAGCATCACATTGTCCACGGCGCTGAGGTTGGGAATCAGGTTGAACTGCTGGAACACGAAGCCGATGTCCCGGCGGCGGTACTCGGTCAGCTTGCCGTCCGGAAGGCCCGCGAGGCTCACGCCATCAACGACGACGTCTCCCGCGGTCGGCTTGTCCAGCGCACCAAGGAGGGACAACAGGGTGCTTTTGCCGCTGCCGCTCTTACCGACGATGGACGCCAGCGACCCCTTCTCCAGCTCGAAGCTGACGCCGTTGACCGGCTTGATGGTCCTGTCTCCGGACTTGAACTGGCGGACGAGGTCCTTGACTACGATCACGGCTATTCTCCTCGGAGTACTTCGATGGGACGGATACGGGCGGTCAGCAGGGCAGGTACAAGGGCGCCGATGACGGCGACGGCGAACACCGCGGCTATGCCCGCGGCGATCACGCCGGGGGAGGCGCTCGCGGTGACGGAGGTCAGCAACTGGCCGGCCCCACCGAACGGACCGCCTTGCCCACCGAACCCTCCACCGCCGGGAACACCGCCGTTTGGCATCGCCCCGGCCAAGCCGCCGCCGCGCTGGGTGGTGGGTGCCGCCGTCGTGCTTGTATTTGAGCTGATGAGCGCAGAGGCGATGCCCCCGCTGGCAAGGGAAGCGATTACCGCGCCCACCACGCTGCCCAAGGCGACCAGGACCAGCGACTCCAGTACAAACTGCAGGCCGATGGTGCGGTTGCGGGCGCCGATGGCCTTCAGTACACCGATTTCGCGGCGACGCTCGCGGACCAGCATCACCATGATGAGCAGGATGATCAGGCCGGCGGTGGCGAGTGCTGCGATGAAGGCGACCAGCGAGATGTTCTTGACGCTGTCCAGGGAACTGACGGCGGTTTCGAGGTTGCGCTGGCCTTGGGTGACGTCCGCCTTGTCGGTGCCGAGTGCGCTTTGCAGGGCAGTCTTGGTGCCGTCCACGTTGTCCATGCTGTTGACGGTGACAATCATGGTGGAAAGCTCATCAGGGGTGTCGGCAAGGGTTTGGGCCTCGGGAAGCGTCACATAGACGGCGTTGTTGCCGAAGGTGGTTCCGGCGTCGAAGATTCCCGCGACCGTAAAGGTCTTATCCGCGATCGTGAACGTGGACCCGACCGTCAAGCTGTTCTTTTCGGCCAGGGTAGTTCCCAGGAGTGCTTTGCCGTCCGCGACGGTGTAGTCGCCCAACCCCGTGCCGCTGGTGATGTCCAGGGCCTTGCCGGTGGTGTCCACTTCCGCGCCGATGCCAGTGGCTGTGATCGGAAGGGTGCGGACCGGCTGGGCAGCGGCGTCCGTTGTGGTTCCCGTGGAGCCGTTCCGGTTGCCGAGCGTCCCGGCGTCGACGGCGGCTGTCAGGTTGGTGGTGACCGTTGCTGCCTGTTGGCCGCCAGGTCCGAAACCGCCGCCCGGGCCGGCCTGCGTGGTGGTGCCCGACGTCGCGGATTCCGTCTGGAGACGGAGCGCTTTGGTTCCCACGACCGCGGTGACGTTGGCGACGCCCGCAGCGGTCTCAGCTTCCGCCGTCGTGAGTGGTTCCCCGCCGCCTTCAAAGCCCTGTCCGCCGGCCGGATTCACCGTCAGGGTGGTGCCCACGGATGCGTTGAGTTCCTGGACCTTGGCACCCACGGCCTGGTTGGCGACCAACATGGCCAAGGCCAGGCCGATGGCGACGGCCAGCACCGCCACCACGGCTGCCGTTCTGATTTTGTTGCGGAAGGCGTTGCCTACGCTTCGGGCAAGGACGCTCACGTTTCTCCTTTGGACCTGATGAGCGGCCCGTCGGACGCGGGCCGCAGGACCAACACTGGCCAGCCGCGCTGTGCGGGAAGCCAGCCGAAGCTATGCGTGGGCTGTGAAACGTGGAAGCCGCAAGGCCTTAAAGCGGCAAGCCCCGGTCCGCCTGCTGGCGACCGGGGCTTGCTGTGGTGCTGTAAAGAGGTGTTACTTGGTGATCGGGCCGAGGACCGGATCGTCAACGTAAGCCGTCTTGACGTTCTCTGCCGTTACGATCTGCGGCGGCAGGAGGTACGCCGGAACGGTCTTCACACCGTTCTTGTAGGAGTCCTTGTCGTTGATCTCCAGTTCCTTGCCGGCCTGCAGGTCCTTCACCATGGTGATGGCGTGCTCAACCAGCTTGCGGGTGTCCTTGTTGATGGTGGAGTACTGCTCGCCGGCCATGATCGACTTGACGGACTCAACCTCGGAGTCCTGGCCGGTCACGACGGGAAGCGGCTTGCCGGCGGCCTTGACGGACGTCAGCACTGCACGGGCCAGGGTGTCGTTCGGCGAGAGGACGCCGTCCAGCGATGCGGTGCCGTAGCTGCCGGTCAGCAGCGTGTCAGCGCGGCGCTGGGCGTTCTCTGCCTTCCAGCCCTGGGTCACAGCTTGCTCGAAAGCGGTCTGGCCGGACAGGACCTTGAGGGTACCGTCGTCGATCTTTGGCTTCAGGACGCTCATGGCGCCGTCAAAGAAGACCTTGGCGTTGGCATCATCCGGGGAACCGGCAAAGAGCTCGACGTTGTACGGACCGGTTGGCTTCTTGGCCTTCAGTCCGTCCAGCAGTGCCTGGCCCTGCAGCTCACCGACCTTGAAGTTGTCGTAGGCCACGTAGTAGTCCACGTTCTCGGTGTTCAGGAGCAAGCGGTCGTAGGCGATGACGGTGGCACCGGCATCCTTGGCCTGCTTGAGCTGGGTGCCGAGCTGGGCGCCGTCGATGGCTCCCACGATGATGACCTTGGCACCCTTGGTGACCATGGCGCTGATCTGGTTCTGCTGCTCCGAGACGCCGCCGTTGGCGAACTGTACGTCCGGCTTGAAGCCGGCGCTGGTGAGGCCGTCGTTGAACAGCTTCTCCGCCAGGACCCAGTTCTCACTGGTCTTCTGCGGAAGTGCGACGCCGATCAGCGAGTCCTTGGGGAACGCTTCCCCGCCTGCCGTGCTGGTGCTGGAGCCGCTGTCCGAGCGGCCGCAGGCTGTCAGCGCCAGTGCCGCGATGGCAGCTACTGCTGCTGCCTTTCCTGCTTTACCAAACATTCGCATATCTTGGTTCACTTTCTCTGTGGGTGGGGTGGAGCGAGTCTTCTGGTGGAGAAGTTCTGGTGGAAACCGCTCAGGCTTCCTTGGAGATGACCTCTTTGGTGGAGGTTGTCTCGTCCGGTTTGATCTCGTTGTTGCGCTGGAAGTTCTTCATCAGCAGGCCCGTGATGGACCGCTTGCCCTGGGACTTGTTGTAGACATCGAAGGCAACGGCGGCCAGGAGCACCAGGCCCTTGATGATCTGGGTAAGGTCGGCTCCGACGCCCAGAAGCTGGAGGCCGTTGTTGAGGACAGCCATCACCAGGCCGCCTACGATCGAGCCGATCACGGTACCGACGCCACCGGTCACTGCGGCGCCACCGATGAACACGGCGGCGATGGCGTCCAGCTCCCAGCCGACGCCGTCGAACGGACCGGACGCGGTGGAGCGGCCAACGAAGATCATGCCCGCCAGGCCTGCCAGGACCGACATGTTGAGCATGACCATGAAGTTGACCTTCTTGGACTGGACACCGGACAGCTCGGCTGCGTGGCGGTTGCCACCCACGGCGTAGACGTGGCGGCCCAGGACGGTCTTGTCAGCCACGAAGCCGTAGAAGAGGACCAGGACGGCCAGGATCAACCCGGGGATCGGGAAGGACGTGCCGGGGCGGCCCGTGGCGAACAGGTAGGTGGCGTAAAGGATGGCACCGCAGATCAGGACCAGCTTGGTGACTTCGACCCAGAGTTCGGGAACGTCAGCACCCAGGGCCTTGTTGGCTGCACGGGCACGGAGGGACATGACCACCACGAACGCTGCGGCCAGGATGCCGATCAGGAGAGTCAGGTTGTTGAAGCCGGTGTTGGGCCCGACTTCGGGAAGATACCCGGAACCGAGGTACTGGAAGTCGTTGGGAACGGGGATGGTGTTGGACTTGCCCACGAACTGGTTGAAACCGCGGAACAGGAGCATGCCCGCCAGCGTCACGATGAAGGCGGGTATGCCTACATACGCTGTCCAGAAACCTTGCCAGGCGCCGATGATCGCGCCCAGGAACAGTCCGAAGAGCACACCCATGTACCAGGGGATGCCCCAGTCCCGGATGGCGAGGGCCACGGAGACACCCACAAAGGCCGCCACGGAGCCTACGGAGAGGTCGATGTGGCCGGCAATGATCACCAGCACCATGCCGATGGCCAGGATCAGGATGTAGGAGTTGCCGTTGAACAGGTTGATCACGTTGCCGGGGGTCAACGTGCGGCCCTGCGTGAAGATCTGGAAGAAGACGATCAGCGCCACCAGGGCGAAGATCATGCCGAATTGGCGGGTATTGCCACCAAAGAGCTTCTTGAGCGCGTTCATTGTTTTGGTCCTTGTGTCAGGAAGGGGTGGTTCTGGGCCAAGGGTCAGGCTGCTTTCCGGGAAGAGGTCATAAGCTTCATCAGGCTTTCCTGGCTCGCCTCGTCTTTGTTCAGGACACCGGTGATGGCGCCTTCGAAAATCGTGTAGATGCGGTCGGACAGGCCCAGGAGCTCAGGAAGCTCCGAGGAGATGACGATCACTCCCTTGCCTTGGTTGGCCAGCCGCTGGATGATGCCGTAGATCTCGTACTTGGCGCCGACGTCGATGCCGCGGGTGGGTTCATCCAGAATGAGCAGGTCCGGGTCGGTGAACATCCATTTGGCCAGCACCACTTTCTGCTGGTTGCCGCCGGAGAGTTTGGCTACGCCTTCCTCCACCGACGGGGTCTTGGTCCGCAGCGATTTGCGGTACTCCTCGGCCACCTGGAATTCCTTGCGGCTGTCCACCACCGAGTAGTTGCTGATCTTGTTCAGGGCTGCCGCGACAGTGGTGGTCTTGATGTCATCGAGCAGGTTGAGGCCAAGGGACTTGCGGTCCTCGGTGACATAGCCAAGGCCGGCGTCGATTGCTGCGCGGACGGTCTTCAGGTGCACCGGCTTGCCGTCCTTGTAGACCTGGCCCTTGATGAAGCGGCCGTAGGAGTGGCCGAAAATGGAGCGGGCCAGTTCCGTGCGGCCTGCGCCCATGAGTCCTGCGAAGCCGACGATTTCGCCACGGCGGACAAAGAAGTTCGATCCCTTGCAGACCAGCCTGTCCTGGATCTGCGGGTGGCCCACGGTCCAGTCCTTCACTTCGAAGAACACTTCGCCGATCTTCGGCTCGTGGTCCGGGAAACGGGATTCCAGGGTTCGGCCGACCATGCCCTTGATGATGCGGTCTTCGTCCACGCCGTCACGCTTGACGTTGAGGGTTTCGATCGACTTGCCGTCACGGATGATGGTGATCTCGTCCGCGATCTGTTCGATCTCGTTGAGCTTGTGGGAAATGATGATCGAGGTGATGCCCTTGCCCTTGAGGCCGAGGATCAGGTCCAGCAGGTGCTGGGAGTCGGATTCGTTCAGGGCCGCGGTGGGCTCGTCCAGGATGAGCAGGCGGACCGACTTGTTCAGGGCCTTGGCGATTTCCACCAACTGCTGCTTGCCGACGCCGATTTCCTTGATGGGGGTGTCCGGGTCCTCGCGCAGGCCAACGCGGGCCAGCAACTCAACCGACCGGCGGCGGGCCTCTGCCCAGTCGATCACTCCCCACTTGGTGGGCTCGTTGCCCAGGAAGATGTTCTCCATGATGGACAGTTCCGGAATCAGCGCGAGTTCCTGGTGGATGATCACGATGCCTGCGGCCTCGCTGGCGCGGATGTCCTTGAACTGCTGCGTTTCGGCCATGTACACGATGTCGCCTGTGTAGCTGCCGTGGGGGTAAACGCCCGAGAGGACCTTCATCAGCGTGGATTTCCCGGCACCGTTCTCGCCGCAGATGGCGTGGATCTCTCCGGCTTTCACGCGCAGGCTCACGTTGGACAAGGCCTTCACGCCCGGGAATTCCTTGGTGATGGACCGCATTTCCAGAAGGATCGGTTCATCTTGCGTGTCGAGGGGTGTCATTAGCCCTTACGCCTCCAATGCATGACGTCGTTGTCGGCCCCACAATGGCGGGGCTGTCTGATGAAAAAGTAAACTGGATCACCCGTCTTGTCGTCAAGACTTGAACGCATGAGCTAGCTAACGATTTCGTTACCTGGCGGTAATACCTGCGTGTTGGAAGACCAGAGCTGCCGCTCCCAGGGCCTCTGCCCGGGCTCCAAGGGAGGACATGGCCAAGTGTGTTGTCTCTCCAACCACGGGTACTGCGTGGCGTACCAGGCCCCGGCGGATCGGGTCCAGCAACAGGTTGCCCAGGCCCGCCAGCGGGCCGCCCACCACGATCACTTCCGGGTTGATGAGGTTGGCGACGTTGCCGAGTGCCCGGCCCACGGCAAGGCCGGCGTCGTCCACCACGCGCTGGGTGGCGGAGTCGCCGGCAAGGCAGTTGCGGACAATGTCCTGCGGGGTGAGCAGGGTGTCCTGGCCGCGCCCCAGCAGCTCGATCATGGTGGTGGTTGAGGCGATCGTTTCCAGGCATCCGCGGTTTCCGCACCGGCATACCAGGCCGTGTTCGTGGATGGTCGCATGGCCGATTTCGCCCGTAATGCCCACGTTTCCGTAGTAGGGCGCCCCGTTGAGGATCAGCCCGGCGCCGATGCCCGACCCCACTTTGAGGAACATCAGGTTGGAGACGCCGCTGTGCGGTCCCCACGTGACCTCGGAGAGCGCACCAAGGTTGGCATCGTTGTCAACGAACACGGGAACTTTGAGCGCTTCCTCCAACCTGTGGAGGATGTCAATTCCCACCCACTCGGGCAGGATCGCGCCTTGGGCGACAGTACCCGATCGGCGGTCGATCGGCCCCGGAATGCCGGCTCCGGCGCCGACGACGGCGGTGGGGTCGATGTCGTTTTCTTCCAGCAGCCGGTCCAGCAGGCGGACGGCCGCGTCGATGCCTTCCTCGGCCTGGTGGCCGAGGGGAAGCTCGATGAATTCCTCGGCGATGACGTGGTAGCCCAGCGAGGCAAGGACCACCCGCAGGTGGCGGCGCCCGAAGTCGATTCCGACGGCGACGGCTCCGTTGCTGTTCAACCTGACGTTGGTTGCCCGGCGGCCGGAACTGGTGGTCGGTTCAGTGGATACCAGTCCGGCGTCCTGCATGATCTTGACGATGTTGGACACGGTGGCGGTGGACAGCCCGGTTTGCCGGGACAGCTCGGCCTGCGTCGACGGCCCACTCAGCAAGCACTCGATGATCCGTTGCTGGTTGAGGTGCCGGAGCGCTGATTGCGAACCGGGTTTTCGTGGGTGGCTCTTCGTTGAGCTCTGTGTAGCGGGCATGACAAGAAGCGTGCCCCAAGAGAAGACTTGTAGTCAAGAAGTGAACACAAGGAGTCAATCTTTCGAGACATACTCCAACGCAAGTGGTTCCTCCCCGAGCGCAACGGGCAATGCGTCCCGGCCAAGGGGCACGTGGGTCCAAACGCCCTGCTCCGGGCGCCCCACGCAGGCCTACGCTGGAAGGAGAAGTGGCCCGCAGTGGCCCGAAGTCGATTAACCAAGGTGGTAAAGATGCTGCTATCCGTCCTTCAGGCCAACGCGTCCGTGCTGGACATCGACGCCAACCTGCGGACCATTGACGAGGCTGCACACCGGTCCGCCCAAGCCGGCGCCGCCATCCTGCTCACTCCGGAGTTGTTCCCTGTGGGCTATGCGCCATTGAGGCTTCACGCAGAACTGGACCCAGCCATCCTGCCGGAGCTTCACCAACGGTTGGCCGGCATTGCCAGGAAGCACGGTATCGGCCTTGTCTACAGCCTCCCGGCGCCGGCGGCCCTGCCGGACCTCCCTGCCCAAGCGCTCGACGCCCAAGCGCTCGACGCCCAAGCGCACGACGCCCAAGCGCTCGACGCCGGAGCGGAGCCGTCTTCCGGCGAGGACCGCTGGCACATCTCGGCTACTTTGCTGGACGCCAGCGGCACCGGGTTGCTCACGTACAACAAGGTCCATCTGTTTGGTCCGGAGGAACACAAGGCGTTCGTTGGCGCGCAAGCACCTCCCGCCGTCGTGGATTTCAACGGAATCCGTACGTCCATGCTGATCTGTTACGACGTGGAGTTCCCCGAGGCCGTCCGGGCGGCTGCAAGCCGCGGCGCCGAACTGTTGCTCGTGCCAACGGCGTTGTCGGCCGGATTCGAGAACGTCCCGCAGGTGCTGATCCGCGCCAGGGCGCTGGAAAGCCAGTTGAACGTCGCCTACGCCAACCACTCGGGGCATGAGGATGTGTACAGCTTCCTGGGTGGCAGCGTAGTGGCCGGCCCGGACGGGTCGTTGCTGGCCGCCGCCGGGGAGGGGCCCGCCTTGCTGTTCGCCGAGGTGGGGACGGACAGCGTCAAGTCAGCCCGGAACGAGGTCCCGTACCTCCGGGAGCGGAGGCCGGAACTGTATGCGGAGTGGGACCGCTAGCCGGACCCGTCCACATACTGCAGCGCGATCCACAGCTCGGCCCGGACCTGCGCCTGGTTGAGGTCCATGTCCAGCAGCTCGGCCAGGACCCCGATCTGCCGGCGCACGCTGTTGCGGTGCAACCCGAGCAGTTTGGCTGAGGCGTCCCAGCTGCCGTTTTCGCTGAGCCAGCCACGCAGGACAGCCAGCAGGGGACCACGGCGTTCAGGTTCGAGTGCCAGGACCGGTGCCAGCAGCCGCGACGCCAGCATGGTTCCCGCTTCCTGGCCCAGGAGGCCGGTGACGGACCAGGTCATCTCGTCCGCGCGGGCGCTCTTGCCGCTCAGCTGTACCCGGGCACGCAGGGAACTGGCACGGTGGTAGGCCTCGGTCAGGCCTGCCAGTTCCGTCGGCTCGCCGATCACCAGGCGCCAGCCGAGCTTCTCGACATCGGCCAGCAGTGCATCGTCAACGCGCAACCGCGTGATGGCCGCGAATCCGTACTCGGTGATCTCCACGAGCTTGGTGTCGAACAGCCGCCGCCATTGGAGCACCTCACGAACGGGGCTGTCGCCGGCGGGCCACTCGGGTGAATCGACTTTGATGCCCTGCACCACGCGGACCGGAGCGGACCTGGTGGAGGAGACGCTTTGCGCCAGCAGGTCCCGGAGACCATTGACATGCCTGGTGCCGCCGTTCGCCAGCGAGTCAGGGTGCAGCAGCACGGCTGTTGCAAGTTGGCTGGGGGCCAGGGATCCACTGGTCCGTTGCCGCACCAGCAGCTCCAACAGACCCACGGCGGACTGCACCACGCTGTTCTGGGCAGGCGTCAGCGGTGCGTCGGCACCCAGGACCAGGGCGCCCAGGTTGGCGTCCTTGGTGCTGCGCAGCGGATGCCCGAACACCAGCGCCGAGCCGGGCTGTTCAAAGCTGTCCATCTCCACGCGGGGCCCGCTGCCGGACAGGAGCCGGTCCAGCATGGGTGCCAGCTGTGACTGCTCGACGGCGGTGCTGCCGCCGGCACTGTGCCCGCGGGCCCGCACCCGTCCGTCCGCTCCCACCAGCAAAGCCCACACGGGTACGCGCTGGACCAGCGCAGCCAGGAGTTCGTGTTCCGGCCTGGGGGAGAGGACCGCCCGCATCAGCTGACGGTTGGTGTCGGCAAGCTGCCGGAAAACCCGGGCCGCATCCGTCTCCAGGAGCTGGGAGAACTCCAAGCCGATCGCGGCGAACGGCAAGGACTCGGGAACCTCGAACAAGGTGAGGTTGTGTCTTCGGCAAGCCTCAAGCAGCACGTCGGGAACGGCGTCGAAATAGGGCTGGATGCCAAAGCCCAGTGCGGCAACCTTGGCACCCACCAACCGCTTGACGTAGGCGTCCACCTTGGCCGCCGAGCCACCTTTCCCCAGGAAAGGCAGCCCGGCGGTGAGCAGGAATTCGCCCTCGGGCAGGTAGGGCGTTGGGTCTTCCAGCTCGCTTGGTTCCACCCAGCGCAGCAGTTCGGTGCCGCTGCCGCCGTCGTGAAGCATTGTCAACTCAGGCGGCAGCTGCTCCAGGAACTGGTCGAGGGTGACGGAGCTGATGCGGGCGGTGGCGGGCTCAGGCGACATTGCCCTGCCCGGCGGCGGCCGGCTCCTGGTAGTCGGGGCATTCGTACGCGCTGGATTCATAAACGCGCGGCAGGCGCGGGGCAATTCTGTTGATGATTTCGTCGCCGTGGCTGCCGATGGCCGAGCCCCAATCGTCGGCACTCGCAGCGCCGCACGCGGGGTCGCCGAACAGGACGGCGGTGTCGCCGACGTCGATCCCCGTGGCATCGGGACCCAGGTCCACCATGAACTGGTCCATGCACACCTTGCCGATCACGGGTACCTGGCGCCCGCCCACGTGAACCACCGACCTTCCGCTGATTCCCTTGGGGATGCCGTCCGCGTAGCCCAGGGGAATGAGGCCCAGATAGCGCGGCTCGTAAGTAATGGCCTGGTGTTCGTAGCTGACGCCCGTACCGGCCGGGACTTTCTTGACCATGACCAGCGGCGCGGTGACGCTTAGTGCGGGCCGCAGGCCGAAGTCGGCGGGATCCAGGTGGTCGGCCGGCGCCAACCCGTAGATGGCCAATCCCGCGCGGACCATGTCGAAGTGGAACTCGGGCCGGTCCAGGATATTGGCCGAACTCGACACGTGCCGAAGTTCCGGGCTCAATCCTGCTTCGCGGGCCTGGCTTACGGCGTCCTCGAACTCAGCCACGGCTGCCGCATTGCCGGGGTGGGCGGGGACGTCGGCCCACGCGAGGTGCGTCCAGATTCCGCGCACCCGGACGGTGCCGTCCACCTCCGCTTGCCGGGCTTGCGCTACGAGTTCCGGCCAGTCCTCCTTGCGCGCCCCGCCACGGCTCAGGCCGCTGTCCAGTTCCAGATGTACGACGGCGGGACGTCCCAGGCGTCCGGCGGCACCGGCGAGCACCTCCAGTTGGCGGACGCTTCCGAGGGACACGTCGATGTCGTTTTCCAAGGCTTCGATGATGGTCGCGCTTGTCTGGGATGCCAGATAGAGCCAGGAAAGGATGGGCTGTGTGATGCCGGCTTTGCGGAGAGCCACAGCCTCGTTGAGTTGGGCGGTTCCCAACCAGTCGGCCCCGGAGCTGACGGCCGTACGGGCGACCTCCACCAAGCCATGGCCGTAGGCGTTGCCCTTGACCACGGCCATGAAATGAGGTGCCTGCGTGCGCTTCCTGAGGATACGGATGTTGTCTGAAATCGCAGACAGATCCACCTTGACCTGCCCGGAAACCGCCGCCGGGGCGGGGAATGAATGGGGTGCATTACGTCTCATGGTTGAACACTATAGGTCATTTTGCACCAGCTTGAGAGCTGGCTCACATGGCAGTCTTGTGAAGGGGAAACCGAAACTACTCATGAAGGGACGTCAACGGTGACCGTGCCTGTCAACACCCAAAAACCACCCGCCACCCGAAGCGCGGGACTGGGCCTGGGCGCCCAGCTCCTGCGCCGCAAACCCCTCGGCCAAATGGTCGGCGAGGCCGGAAGCAGCGAAGGCGGCACGCCGCTGGTCCGCAGCTTCGGAGTCCTCCAGCTGACCATGATCAGCGTCGGCGCCACCCTGGGCACCGGCATCCTGGTCATCCTGGGAGAGTCCGTGCCGCTGGCAGGCCCCGCAATCTGGATCTCGTTTGTGGTGGCCGGCATTGCAGCCCTTCTCTCCGCTGTGTCCTACGCGGAGATGGCCGGGCTGGTCCCCGTGGCCGGATCCAGCTACTCCTACTCCTACGCCACCATGGGAGAGGGCATGGCCTGGATCTGTGGCTGGTGCCTCGTGCTGGAATACGCAGTGTCCGTGGCGGCGGTAGCCGTCGGGGCCGGGCAGTACGTCAATGAAACCCTTGCCGCCTTTGGGCAGGTCCTGCCCGATGCCCTGAGCCAGCCACCGGGCGACGGGGGAGTGGTCAACATTCCGGCCATGGTCATCGTGCTGCTGGCCATGGTCCTGCTGGTCCGGGGCGCCCGCGAAAGCGCGTGGATCAACACGGCAATCGTGGTCATCAAGGTCGGCATCCTGCTGTTCTTCTGTGCAGTAGCCTTCACCGCCTTCAACGCAGGCAACTTCGAGCCGCTCCTGCCCATGGGCGCAGCGGGCGTATCCGCAGCAGCGTCCAGCGTCTTCTTCTCCTACATCGGCTTCGACGCAGCATCCACCGCCGGTGAAGAAGCACGGAACCCCAAGCGCGACCTGCCCAGGGCCATCATGCTTTCCATGCTGATCGTGACCACCATCTACGTGCTGGTTGCCGTCGCAGCGATCGGTGCCCGGCCATGGGGCTGGTTCGACGGCACCGAAGCCGCCCTCGTCCAGATCCTGCATGAGATCACGGGACAGCCGTGGATTGCCCTGGTCTTCTCAGCCGGTGCCGTACTTGCCATCGCCAGCATCGTGCTCACCGTGCTCTACGGCCAGACCCGCATCCTGCTGTCCATGTCCCGCGATGGCATGGTGCCCAAGGTCTTTGGCCGCGTCTCCCGCCGCACCGGCACCCCGGTGGCCGGAACGCTGCTGGTGGGAACCGCCGTCGCACTTGCCGCCGGGCTGGTGCCCCTGGGCGCGCTGGCCGACGCCACCAGCATTGGCACGCTGTTCGCATTCGCGCTCGTCAACGCGGCCGTCATCTACCTGCGGCGCAGCCGTCCGGACCTGGAACGGAACTTCAAGGTGCCGCTGTACCCCATCACCCCCATCCTGGGCGCCGCCATGTGCGCCTACCTGATGGTCAACCTCGGTGCGGACACCTGGATCACCTTTGGGGTCTGGATGCTCGTGGGAGCCGCCATCTACTTCGGCTATGGACGCCGGAATTCCAAGGTAGCCGCACTGAGCGAGCAGGACTACCGTGAAATGACCACCAGGGCCACGAGCCCGGAACCTGTGAAAGCAGACAACGCATGACCATCGCCACCGAACTCCCCACTGACCCCTCAGCCGACAGCCCGGCGGAGGCTCCCATCACCATGCTGAACCCGGACTTTCCGTTCAGCTACGACCACTACCTGGCCCACCCGGACGGGCTGGGGTCCGTCCCCGCGGGGCGATACGGGACCGAAGTCGCCGTCATCGGCGCAGGGCTGTCCGGGCTTGTGACGGCCTACGAACTTATGAAGCTCGGCCTCAAGCCCGTCATTTACGAGGCCGACCAAATCGGCGGCCGGCTCAGGACAGCCAGCTTCCCCTCGGCCCCCGGCGTGGTTGCCGACCTCGGTGGCATGCGGTTCCCCGTCTCCGGCAAGGCCTTGTACCACTACATCGACCTCCTGGGACTGGAAACACAGGACTTCCCCAACCCGTTGGCGCCTGTCACCTCCAGCACGGTGATCGAACTGGCGGGCCGGAAGCATTACGCTGCCACGCCCGAGGACCTGCCGCCGTTCTTCCGCGAAGTAGCCGACGCTTGGAAAGACGCGATCAAGGACGGAGCGGCGTTCACGGAAATGCAGGAAGCCATCAAGGCCCGTGACACCAAGCGCATCAAGGAACTCTGGAATGAGCTCCTGCCCGAACTCGACGAGCAGACGTTCTATGGATTCATCGCCGCCAGCAAGTCCTTCAAGGATGCAGGCTTCGCGCACCGCGAGGCTTTTGGCCAGGTCGGCTTCGGCACCGGTGGCTGGGACACGGACTTCCCCAACTCCATCCTGGAGATCCTGCGCGTCGTCTACACCGACGCCGACGACCAGCACCGGCTGATCCGGGGAGGAGCGCAAAGGCTGCCCGAGGCACTCTGGAACCACGCGCCGTCGGACATCACGCACTGGCCGCAGGGCACCTCGCTGGCGTCGCTGCACTCAGGTTCGCCGCGCGGAGCCGTGGACAACATCCGCCGCGCAGACAACGGCGACCTGGTGGTCCGGGAAAGCTGGGGCCGCGAGGCGACCTATTCTGCGGTGGTGACCACCTGCCAGTCGTGGTTGCTGTCCACGCGCATCCACACCGAAGAAGCACTGTTCCCAGCGGAGATGTGGACCGCGATCGAGCGCTCGCACTACATGCAGTCGTCCAAGACCTTCGTGATGGTGGACCGGCCGTTCTGGAAGGACATCGACCCGGAAACCGGCCGCGAGGTCCTTTCCATGACCCTCACCGACCGCCTCAACCGGGCCACCTACCTGCTGGACGACGGCCCGGACAAGCCCGCCGTCATCCTGCTGTCCTACACCTGGAACGACGATGCCCTGAAGTGGCTTGCGCTCAGCGCCGAGGAACGCGTGAAGCTCATGCTGCACTCG
The DNA here is from genome assembly GCF_052156435.1 of Paenarthrobacter sp. NCHU4564. NCBI lineage: Bacteria > Bacillati > Actinomycetota > Actinomycetes > Micrococcales > Micrococcaceae > Paenarthrobacter > Paenarthrobacter sp. NCHU4564. The sequence goes on along the minus strand of NZ_JBQLIS010000010.1, from coordinate 23,140 downwards.
CTGGAGCAGATCTACCCGGGCGTGGACATTGCCAGCCACATCGTGGGGCAGCCGATCACGGTGTCCTGGGAAGCCGACCCCAACTTCATGGGTGCGTTCAAAGCCAACCTGCCCGGACACTACCGGTACCAGCAGCGGTTGTTCACCCACTTCAAGCAGGACAAGCTGCCGGAGAACCAGCGTGGCATCTTCCTGGCCGGGGACGACGTGTCCTTTACCGCCGGTTGGGCCGAGGGCGCTGTGACCACGGGCCTCAACGCTGTGTGGGGCGTAGTGAACCACCTGGGTGGATCCTCGGCCGCCGGCAACCCCGGACCGGGTGAGCTGCTGGACGAGTTGGGTCCGATCTCCCTGGACTGATGCAACGAAAGCGGAGCCCGCTCTGCGCGAGCGGGCCCCGCATTCGTTCGTCAGGCGTGCATTTCCCGGTGGGCCGCAGCCAGTTCCTTGTAGTGGGCGGCGTTGCGCTTCACGCCGTCGAATTCCTCGTCGGTGAGCTCGCGGCGCACCTTCGCCGGGACGCCGGCCACCAGGGAGCGCGGGGGAATGACTGTGCCCTCAAGGACCACGGCGCCCGCCGCGATGAGGGAACCGCTTCCGATCACGGCGCCGTTGAGGATCGTGGCGCTCATGCCGATGAGGCAGTCGTCCTCCACGGTGCAGCCGTGCACCACGGCGCTGTGACCGACCGAGACGCGCTCGCCGACGGTGCAGGGGAATCCGGGGTCCGCGTGCAGGACCACGTTGTCCTGGAGGTTGGAACCTGCGCCTACCGTGATCGCCGCCGTGTCTGCACGGACCGAGACGCCGTAGAACGCGCTGGAGTTCCGGGCCAACGTGGCCTTGCCGATGATCGACGCCGTGGGTGCCACGAAGGCGGTGCCATGGATGTCCGGGGTGTCCCCGGCAAAAGTGTATGAGGGAGCCATGTGCCCCAGCATAAGTCACCCCGTGCCCCCAACTGGGTCGCATTAGTGCGCGTTATGAGCCCTCAAAACGCGCACAGATGCGACCTAGTTGGGTGAGGGGGTGCGGAGGACCAGGAACTGGTAGTGCTGGGTCCAATGGCCTGCTCCGGGCCCGGACTCCACCCCCGTTCCTTCGGGCCAGGTCCGGAAGTGCTCCACCACACCATGGGCACCGAAGATCCGGTGCAGGGTGTCATCGCTCCGGCGGCTGAAGAACCGGCGGGGCTCGTCGAGGTCTTCCGGGTTCAGGACTTCGTCGTCGTCGCCGGACCACAGCCCGACGGCGATCGGCGCACCAGGTGCGGCGACCCGCACAAGTTGGCTGACGACGTCGTGAATCCTGCTGTTGGGCACGTGCAGGAGGGTGCTCATGCTCCACACGGCGTCGAAAACCCCGTCGGCAAAAGGCAGCCTCCGTCCGCTGGCCACAGAGCACTCAAGCCCCTGGGCCCGGGCCACCTGGATGCTTTCACCGGACAGGTCCACTCCGGTGTAGTGCAGCCCCGCCTGGACAAAGGCCAGGCCTTCAACACCGGTTCCGCAGCCGAGCTCAAACAGGGAGCGACAGTGCTCCTCCTTCAGCAGCCGCACGAACCACTGCCTGGCCTCCACCCGGTGTGGAGTCAAAGACCGGGTGTTTCGCACTGCGGCATGGCGGTCGTAGTAGAGAGCCAGGTCAGCTTCCGGATCAGGGATACCCTGCATACCCCCAGCGTAGGACCGGCGTCAGTTGAACACCACGGTCCGGGTGCCATCCAGGAGCACCCGGTGCTCGGCGTGCCACTGGACCGCCTGGGCCAGCGTCCGGCCTTCCACATCGCGGCCCATCTGGACGAACTGGGCGGCCGTGCGGGCGTGGTCCACGCGGATGACTTCCTGCTCGATGATCGGCCCCTCATCCAGGTCCGCAGTGACGTAGTGGGCGGTGGCGCCGATGAGCTTCACACCGCGTGCGTGGGCCTGGTGGTAGGGCTTGGCGCCCTTGAAGGAGGGCAGGAACGAGTGGTGGATGTTGATGGCCTTGCCGTTCAATTCCCGGCAAAGATCGTTGGACAGCACCTGCATGTAGCGGGCCAGGACCGTCAGTTCCACATCGTGCTCGGTGATCAGCTTCAGCAGCTCCGCTTCGGCCTGGGGCTTGGTGTCAGCGGTCACCGGAATGTGGTGGAAGGGGATGCCGTAGAACCTGGCCAGTTCCTCGAGGTCGCGGTGGTTGGACACGATCGCGGGGACCTCGATGGGCAGGGTGCCTGCGCGCTGGGCGAACAGGAGGTCGTTGAGGCAGTGTGCGTCCTTGGAGCACATGATGATGGTGCGGACCTTCCGGCCTACCGGATTGACCTGCCACGTCATGCCGAACGACCCGGCAACCGGAAGCAGCGCGGCCTCCAGCGCCTGCTGGGGGCCCGACGTCGTTGCCTCCACGCGCATGAAAAAGTTACCTGTGGTGGGGCTTCCGTACTGTTGGGAATCGGCGATGTTGCATCCTGCCTCCAGGAGGGCTCCGGCGACGGCATGCACGATGCCGGGGCGGTCAGGGCAGGAAAGGGTCACAACAAATGCGGAGTCAGTCACACGCCCAAGCCTACCCGCGCGGCCTTGTTGTACTGTTAACGGGTCGCAACTGGCGTTGGGTGGACTACCACCAGGGAGCGGCAATCACGAAGACCACGGATCGTACGCCTGGGCCGAGGGTCATGTTTTACCGAATGCATGCAGAGTGACCGATGCCTCTTGTCATCGAGAGGACGCGGGAATGCTGCTGCCGGTAGCCTGACCTGTAGCACCTCCCATTCCCTAGCCAGGAGATTTCCGTGTCTACCACCACCACTTCAGCGTCTGTCAGCAACCAGCCGCTCGCTGAGCTCGATCCTGAAATCGCAGCAGTCCTCGACCAGGAGCTTGGCCGCCAGCGCGGCACCCTGGAAATGATCGCGTCCGAGAACTTCGCACCCCGCGCTGTCATGGAAGCCCAGGGCTCCGTCCTGACCAACAAGTACGCCGAGGGTTACCCGGGCAAGCGCTACTACGGCGGTTGCGAATACGTCGATGTTGCCGAGCAGCTCGCCATCGACCGCGTCAAGGCCCTGTTTGGTGCCGAATACGCCAACGTCCAGCCGCACTCCGGTGCACAGGCCAACGCCGCCGCACTGTCTGCCATGATCACCCCTGGCGACAAGATCCTCGGTCTCTCCCTGGCACACGGCGGTCACCTGACCCACGGCATGAAGCTCAACTTCTCCGGCAAGTTGTACGAAGTCGCTGCCTACCAGGTGGAAGAAGACACCTTCCGCGTGGACATGGACAAGCTCCGCGAGCAGGCCATCAAGGAGAAGCCGCAGGTCATCATCGCCGGCTGGTCCGCCTACCCGCGCCACCTGGACTTCGCTGCCTTCCGCTCGATCGCTGACGAGGTCGGCGCACTCCTCTGGACCGACATGGCACACTTCGCAGGCCTCGTCGCAGCCGGCTTGCACCCGAGCCCGGTCCCGCACTCCGACGTCGTGACCTCCACCGTGCACAAGACCCTCGCCGGCCCGCGTTCCGGCGTGATCCTGGCCAAGGAACAGTACGGCAAGAAGATCAACTCCAACGTGTTCCCGGGCCAGCAGGGCGGTCCGCTCATGCACGTGATCGCAGCGAAGGCCGTGGCCTTCAAGATCGCCGGCAGCGAGGAATTCAAGGAGCGCCAGGAGCGCGTCCTCGAAGGCGCCAAGATCATCGCCGACCGCCTCAACCAGCCGGACGTGGCCGAGGCCGGCGTTTCCGTCCTCACCGGCGGCACGGATGTCCACCTGGTCCTCGTTGACCTGCGCAACTCGCAGCTGGACGGCCAGCAGGCCGAAGACCTCCTGCACTCCGTGGGCATCACCGTGAACCGCAACGCTGTTCCGTTCGACCCGCGCCCGCCGATGGTCACCTCCGGCCTCCGCATCGGTACGCCTGCCTTGGCTACCCGCGGATTCGGTGCTGCCGAGTTCACCGAGGTTGCCGAGATCATCGCCACCGCACTGAAGTCCGGTTCCGCTACGGATGTGGAAGCCCTCCAGGCCCGCGTCGACAAGCTCGCCGCCGACTTCCCGCTCTACCCGCAGCACGAGCAGTGGTGAACGCAGCACAGATCCTTGATGGCAAGGCAACCGCCGCGGCCATCAAGGCAGAACTTACCGAACGCGTTGCCGTCCTCGCCGGCAAGGGAATCGTTCCAGGCCTGGGCACCATCCTGGTGGGCTCGGATCCCGGAAGCACCTGGTACGTCGGCGGAAAGCACAAGGACTGCGCCGAGGTGGGCATCCAGTCCATCCGCCGCGACCTTCCCGAGGACATCACCCAGGACGAACTGCTCAAGGTGGTCCAGGAGCTCAACGGAAACCCGGAGTGCACCGGATACATCGTTCAGCTTCCGCTGCCCAAGCACATAGACCAGGACGCCATCCTGGAGGCCATGGATCCGGACAAGGACGCCGACGGCCTGCACCCCATGAACCTCGGCCGCCTGGTGGCCAACGTGAACGGTGAGATGAAGTCCCCGCTGCCCTGCACCCCCAAGGGCTGCGTGGAGTTGATGCGCCGCCACGGCATCGAGCTTAAGGGCAAGCGTGTCCTGGTGGTCGGCCGCGGCGTCACCATCGGGCGGCCCATCGGCCTCCTGCTGACCCGCAAGGAAGTCAACGCAACCGTGGTCCTGGCACACACCGGAACGGTGGATCTTCCCGCCGAACTCCGGCAGGCCGACGTCGTAATTGCTGCTGCAGGCGTCCCGCACATGATCAAGGCTGAAGACCTCAAGCCGGGTGCAATCGTGCTCGACGTCGGCGTCAGCCGTGTGGACGACGGCAACGGCAAGGCAGTGGTCACCGGAGACGTGGACCCGGCTGCGGCGGACGTCGCCGCCTGGCTGTCCCCGAACCCGGGCGGCGTTGGGCCGATGACCCGCGCCATGCTGCTGGCCAACGTCGTGGAGTCCGCCGAGCGCCAGGCCGGTATCGCCTAGACACAACGCCGTTTCAACTGACTGGCAGCAGAGGTTGTTTTGAGCCCTCAGAACAACCACTGCTGCCGGTCAGTTGGGCAATTATCTGCAAGAGCCCTTTCACATATCGGTGGGCGCGATTAGTCTGCTGAGGGTGCACAGTGAAGCAACCAGCCCGGCAACGTCGCCAACACCCTCCGGAACGTCCCAGTCCAACGACGGCATGAACCCATCCACCGTCGTCATCAGCGCGCGCAACCTCACCAAGGCCTACGGCGACCTCACGGCCGTGGACAGCATCTCCTTCGATGTTCCGGCAGGGGAGTCCTTCGGGTTGCTCGGGCCCAACGGTGCCGGCAAGTCCACCACCATGAAGATGATCGGCGGCGTCTCGCAAAGGACGTCCGGAACGTTGAACATCATGGGCCTGGACCCGGAAACCCATGGCCCCGAAGTCCGTGCGCACCTGGGCGTGGTGCCGCAACAGGACAACCTCGACGAAGAACTGAAGGTCCGGGAAAACCTGATCGTCTACGGGCGCTATTTCGGTCTTCCCCTGAGCTACCTGCGCCCGAAAGCGGACGAACTCCTGGAATTCGCGCAGCTCACGGACAAAGCCAAATCCAAGGTGGACGCACTGTCCGGCGGGATGAAGCGTCGCCTGACCATTGCGCGATCCCTCATCAACGAACCCCGGATCCTCCTGCTGGATGAACCCACCACCGGCCTGGACCCGCAGGCCCGGCACATCCTCTGGGACCGGCTGTTCCGGCTCAAGGAAAGCGGCGTCACGCTGATCCTCACCACCCACTACATGGATGAGGCCGAACAACTCTGCGACCGGCTGATCGTGGTGGACAAGGGCCGGATCATGGCAGAAGGTTCGCCGGCCGGCCTGATCCGCGAGCACTCGTCGCGCGAAGTACTTGAGCTCAGGTTCGGGTCGGACAGGAACGGGACCATCGCCGTCGAGCTTCAAGGCATCGGTGAGCGGCTGGAGACGCTGCCGGACCGTGTCCTCATCTACACGCAGGACGGCGAATCGGCCCTGGAACAGGTGACGGCCCGCGGACTTCGCCCGTTGACCTCGCTGGTGCGCCGGTCCTCGCTGGAGGACGTGTTCCTCCGGCTGACGGGCAGGAGCCTCGTTGACTGAGCAGCTGCCGGGCAGTAAAACCACGACGGCGGGACCTCCGCTGCGGGCACACCCACCTGCCGTCTCGGCAGCCAGGGCGCGGCGGTGGGGCTCCTTCTTCTACGCCGAGCAGGTTCTGCGGGTGATGCGGAACTACGGCTGGTCCGTGGTGCTGTACAGCGTGGGGCAGCCGGTGGCCTACCTTTTCGCCATGGGGGTGGGGCTGGCCAGCCTGGTCGACGCCAACAGTGAGTCCCTCTTTGGCGGAGTGAGCTATCTGGAGTTCGTGGCCCCCGCCTTGCTGGTGTCCGCGGCAGTGATGACGGCCTCGGGTGAGTTTTCCTACCCGATCATGGACGGCTTCAAGTGGCGCCGGGTGTTCTACGGTCCCCATGCATCGCCGCTGGTCCCGCAGCAGATCGCGAGCGGCCACATCATGGCCAGCACCCTCAGGTTCCTTCTGCAATCGGTGGTGTACTTTGCCGTGGTGGCGATGTTCGGGGCATCTCCCGGCCCCATGGGCTGGGTGTCCGCGATTGTTGCCACCGTGGCCGCATTGTCCTTCGGCCTGCCACTGATGGCATACGCCGCCAGCATCACGCAGGACAAGGGACAGTTCGCCCTGGTGCAACGGTTCATCGTGATGCCGCTGTTCCTCTTCTCGGGGACGTTCTTTCCGCTGGACACCCTGCCGCTTGCCGTCCGGTGGATCGGCTGGTTGTCGCCGGTGTGGCATGGCACGGAACTGGGTCGCGTCTTCACGTACGGGATGGAGGAGAACCCGCTGCTGACCATCGTCCATGTGCTGTATCTCGTGGCCACCGCCGCTGGAGGCTGGCTCCTGGTGCGGCGCCAATTCGTCAGGAGGATGGGCTCATGAGCACCCTGGCCGGTGGGCACAGCGCCACTGATGCGGCAAGGGAGCGGAAGTTCGGGTCCCTGTACTCGCGCAATGCCCGCGCGGTGGTGGGCCGGGGGCTTATGGCTGCGAGGTCCAGCACGTGGCTGGTGATGGTCTCCGGGTTCTTTGAGCCCGTCCTGTTCCTGCTGGCCATGGGGGTGGGCATGGGGTCGATCGTCGGAACCGTGCAGGGCCCGGGAGGCGGGGAAATCAGCTATGCCGCGTACATCGCGCCCGCATTGCTGGCTGTCTCGGCCATGAACGGCGCCATCTACGATTCCACGTGGAACGTGTTCTTCAAGATGAACTTCGCCAAGCTGTACCAGGGCATGCTGTACACCTCGCTGGGGCCATTGGATGTGGCCATGGGGGAGATTTTCCTGGCCCTGCTTCGCGGACTCCTGTACGCCACGGGCTTCACCGCGGTGATGGGTGTCATGGGACTGCTGACCTCATGGTGGGCCATCCTCGTGATTCCGGCGTCGGTGCTGATCGCTTTCGGCTTTGCGAGTTTCGGCATGGGGATCACCAGCTTCATGAAGACGTTTCAGCAAATGGACTGGATCAACTTCTTCCTGCTTCCCATGTTCCTGTTCAGCGCCACGTTCTACCCGCTCAGTGTCTATCCGCAGCCCATCCAATGGTTCATCCAGGCGATGCCGCTCTGGCATGGGGTGGAGTTGCTGCGCCAGATCAGTGTGGGCTCGTTCAGCGGGGCCACGGCCATCCACGTGGGCTACTACCTGGTGATGATCACACTGGGCATCATGCTGACCACCGGCAGGCTGCGGCAACTCTTCCTGAAGTGATGCCGGGTACCTGATGTTCGCCGTCCGTGGAAGCGTCATGGGCAGGCCCGGGCGTTTGAGACAATAAACCCATGCAATCTCTCGGTGACCCGCACCCGTCCACGTCCGCTTCCGCCAAGGGTCCGTTCAAGGGCTTCCGCATCGGCGGCCTGGGGATGACCGTTGTCATCATTGCCTTCCTGGTGGCTGTTATTTTCGCGGCCAACCAGAACGATGTCGTGGGGTGGGTCGTGGCAGTCGTGGCCTTCGGCTGGCTTGCCTTGGCCACGTTCGTCGTGCTGAGCATCCGCAAGGCCGCGCAGCGGGCAGGGGCAAAGCTGAGCGAAGCGCAAGCTGCCTTCAACTCCGCAGCCGGCCGCGCGCCGTCGTCGAACGTTGCCGACCACGGCGGAACCCGTGTCGTTGCCGAGCGCAGCCAGGCCGACGAGGTTCGGGACCTCAAACTGGACCACTCCTTCAAGATCGTCCAGGTGCAGGTCCGCGTGGTGGAGGAAGAGCGTGCCAAGGGCGCTGCAGCCAACCAGGACACCATCAACCGGGCGCTGGAAACCATCGCCATCACGTCCACCAATGCCCGCGACATGATCAAGTCTTCCGGAGGCTCTGACGAGCCCGTGGCCGGAACCATCATCGACTAGAGTAGAGCGGGTGAGTACGGGATTGAAGAAGGATTTCCTTCGCATCGCATCAGTCAACGTCAACGGCTTGAGGGCTGCCTACAAAAAGGGCATGGCGGAGTGGCTGGAGCCGCGCGAAGTCGACATCCTTTGCCTGCAGGAAGTCCGTGCTCCTGACGCAATCGTGAACTCGCTGATCGGCGAGGGCTGGTACATCCTCCACGCCGAGGCGGAGGCCAAGGGCCGTGCGGGGGTGGCCATCGCATCCCGCCAGGAGCCCACGGCAACCCGGGTGGGCAACGGGGACGCCTACTTCGATACGTCCGGCCGCTGGGTCGAGGCGGATTTCCTGGTGCACAACTCCGCTGGAGAAGCTACGACGCTCACTGCCGTCAGCGCGTATGTCCACTCAGGTGAAGCAGGCACGCCCAAGCAGGATGACAAGTACCGTTTCCTGGATGCCATGACCACACGCCTGCCTGAGCTGGCCAAGCACAGCGACCACGCCCTGGTGGTGGGCGACCTCAACGTGGGGCACACGGAGCTGGACATCAAGAACTGGAAGGGCAACGTCAAGCGTGCCGGCTTCCTGCCTGAGGAGCGTGCGTACTTCGACCGCTTCTTCGGCGACGAGATTGGATGGAGGGATGTCCACAGGGGCCTGGCAGGTAATGTCGCCGGCCCCTACACTTGGTGGTCCCAGCGCGGAAAAGCCTTTGACACCGACACTGGCTGGCGCATCGACTACCACCTGGCCACCCCGGCACTCGCCGCCGCCGCTTTCTCGGCCGTGGTTGACCGGGCGCCTTCGTGGGACACCCGCTTCTCTGACCACGCACCGGTGGTCGTTGACTACCGGCTCTAAGCTTGACGAAAGTACCTACCTCCATGACTACTGCTGAAACAGACGCTGCCGTACTGCCCGCCGTCTCCACCTTGCCCGCAGCCGGTGCCAAGCACCGCGTGCTCTCCGGGATGCAGCCGTCCGCCGACTCCCTGCACCTGGGCAACTACCTCGGGGCACTGGTCAACTGGGTCCGTATGCAGGACGAGTACGACGCCGTTTTCTTCATCCCGGACCTGCACGCCATCACGGTGCCGCAGGACCCCGCTGAGCTGGCCCGCCGCACCCGCGTCACCGCAGCCCAGTACATTGCCGGTGGCGTTGACGTGGAGAAGTGCACGCTGTTTGTCCAGTCGCAGGTTCCGGAGCACGCCCAACTGGCCTGGGTGCTCAACTGCATTACGGGCATGGGTGAGGCCGGCCGCATGACCCAGTTCAAGGACAAGGCGCAGAAGCAGGGCTCGGACCACGCCAGCGTTGGGCTGTTCACGTACCCGATCCTCCAGGCCGCAGATATCCTGCTGTACCAGCCGCACGGCGTCCCGGTGGGTGAAGACCAGCGCCAGCATGTGGAACTGAGCAGGGACCTTGCCAACCGCTTCAACAGCCGGTTCGGCCAGACGTTCCAGGTGCCGGAGGCCTTCATCCAGAAGGAATCCGCCAAGATCTACGATCTCCAGAACCCCACGGCCAAGATGTCCAAGTCCGCCGAGTCGCCGGCCGGTCTCATCAACCTGCTCGATGACCCCAAGACCGTGGCCAAGAGGATCAAGTCCGCTGTGACGGACACTGAGACCGAGATCCGCTACGACCGCGAGAACAAGCCCGGCGTCTCCAATCTGCTCACCATCTACTCGGCCATCAGCGGAAGTCCGGTGGAGAAGATCGTGGCGGACTACCAGGGCAAGATGTACGGGCACCTGAAGGTTGACCTGGCAGAGCTCGTATCCGGACACCTGGCACCCATCCGGGAGCGGGCCAACGAGCTCCTGGCAGATCCGGCAGAGCTCGACCGGCTCCTGGCCCACGGGGCGGACAAAGCCCGTGACATCGCCTCGGCCACCTTGGCCGACGTGTACTCCAAGGTCGGTTTCCTGCCGTACCGCGGAACCGCAAGCCCCAGCGAGCAGGGAGTCCGCTAAGTCCATGTGCGCCGCTGGCCAGATCAACGTCAAGACCGGAACCCTGCCAGGTTCCGGTCCGGACGAATCGCGCCGGCCTGCTGTCACCGGCACCGACTGTGGCGCCGGTGACACCCTGTGCGTTGGAGTGATTCTGGGCTTCCCGCCGGAGATCGCCAAGGAGCTCCAGGAATGGCGCGCTTCCTTTGGTGATCCCATGGCCGAGGTCATTCCGGCGCACATCACCCTGATCACCACCACCCCCACCCAGGACTGGGCCGCTACCCGGGACCACGTCAGGGCCGTCGCCCGTGCACAGAAGCCCTTCACCATCACCATCTCCGGCACCGGGTCCTTCCGGCCTGTGTCACCAGTGGTGTTCGTCAACGTGGAGGAGGGCTTTGAAGAGTGCGTGCAGTTGCACGAAAAACTTCAGACCGGCCCCTTGGAGCGGTTACTTCCTTTCCCGTACCACCCGCATGTGACCGTGGCGCACGACGTCGCCCAGGAAAACCTTGACGAGGCCGAAACGGTCCTAAGAGATTACCGGGCCACCTTTCCTGTGGTTAGCATGGGACTCTACGAGCACGACACCAATGGAATTTGGCAGCTACGGGAAGAGCTCGACTTTGGCGGGAACACTGACGAAACGAAGCAGGCGGAACCAACGTCCTCAAGCGGACAGTCCTCCGCTGCCCATTGAGCTGGCAAAGCTCAAACTCCAGCTGCTCCACAAACGCCAGGAATGGGGCCAGGCCAAAAGAGCCGGTGCAGGCTTGCCACAAAAGGCCGGCGCGTTCTTTGCCCTGTTCATGGCCAGGCTCAATACCAACCGGGCCATGCGTTCCTTCCAGCACTACAGCAGGCAACACGGTCCGCTGCTGAGCGCCGGTATCGGCTTCAACATGTTTTTCTCCGTCACTGGTCTCCTCACCACAGGGTTTGCGGTGGCGGGCATTGTGTTGGGTGGCAATCCGGTCCTGACCGACGCTGTGATCCGGAGCGTCGCCTCGGCAGCCCCTGGGTTGCTGCAGGTGGATGGCCGGGATGGCCTGGTGGATCCGCAGACGCTTTTGAACCCGTCGGGACTTGGCTGGACGGCGGTCATCGCAGCGGTGGTCACCATCTACACCTCCCTGGGGTGGATAGCGAGCGTGCGCGAGGGGGTCCGCGGCGTCATGGACGCCGACCCCCTGCAGCGCAGCCCCATTCTGCAGAAGCTGGTCGACGCCGGCACGCTGTTGCTCCTGGGCGTCATCCTCGTCGTCAGCGCCGGAGCCTCCCTGGTGTTCGGCACTGCTGCGGACGTGCTGTTTGATTTCCTTCGGCTCGATGAGGCCGTGGCGGCCCCGGTGGCGGCCGTGGTCAAGATCGTCGTCCCCCTCCTGCTCAACTGCGCGACGGCGGCAGTCCTGTTCCGCATCGCCGGTGGCCTTAAGCTGGGGCGACAACCCTTCCTGGAGGGTGTGGTGCTTGCCGGCGTGGGCACCACGGTCCTGCAGATCTTCAGCACGGAATTGTTGGCCCGGGCAGGCAACAACCCGGTCCTGGCATCGTTCGCGATCATCATCGGGCTGCTGATCTGGTTCAACCTGGTGAGCCAGGTTTACCTGGTATCGGCTTCCTGGGCCGCCATCCGGGAAGCTGACCTGAAGGCCGGGGAGAGTCCGCGGAAGAAGTTCCTCGGCTCACGCCGTGCCACGCCCCAAACCTGACTGATCCCCTCGCGTGGAGGCGCCATGAACAACCAACTGTGGATCGCCTGTCTCCTGGGGGCAGCGGCCGGGTTGATCGTGGGCCAGCTGATCTTCGAGTCACCCTTCGCGGGGATTCTGGTGGGGCTCGGGCTCGGGGCGCTGGTGGGCGCGGCAACTGGACCCCGGCGTGAATGACCTCGCAGCCGAATCAGGGGGCGGACACCAGCCCTTCCCACGCCACGGTCCAGTCAGCAGGAAATCCGGGAGCATGGCGCGAGGGTCCGTTGTCCCAGCCGGCTGCCATGAGGGCCACGGCGGCCAGCAGTCCGCCATTGCCCGGAAGGTACAGGGGCAGCGAATCCGTCTGCCGGTTGTGCCCGTTCGGCAGGACGGTGTTCTTTCCAGCGTCGAGCAGGAGCGCATTGACCGCGGCCTGGGGATCTTCCAGGCGTGCGGCTGTCATGGCCATGACAGGGTAGTCCCAGCCCCAGGTGCTGTCCCAGTCCCAATCCGCCAGCACTCCTGACAGTGTTGCCCGCATGATGTCCGGATCAATCACGTCCGTCCGCGGCAGCAGGCCCAGCGCGCACAGCATGGATGGATGGTCGGTGCGGATGGTGAAGGGCTCGACGTCAATGGCGGCATAGACTCCGTCCATCACCCGGGGTTCCACCATTCCGGCGGCCACGTCCTGCCAGGCGGCCACAGGCTCCAGGCCCAGCCTCTTCCGCCATTCCGACGCGATGGTCAGGGCCCACTGCCAGTAGGCCAGTTCGAAGGTCGGGTTGCTGACCCGGCTACGGATGGAGCCGTAGCTCTCCTGCGCCGGAACCAGCGGGGGGCCGAGCTCAAAACCGCGCTGCGTTGGGTGGGCAAAGCCGGCCATGAACGCCGCAGACTCGAAGACGATCTCGGCGAACTCTTCCAGGACCTCACGCCCGGGGTTGGCCCGGTACAGCAGTTCAGCGAGGTAGATCGGGTGCGGCTGCTGCCAGATGAGGAACGTCCCGATCGTGCTGGGGCTTTCCCTCCCGTCGGGTCCCACCTGCTTGGGCCAGCGCACTCCATCGAAGCCCTGCGCCTTGGCGGTTTGGCGGGACGTTTTCAGGACTGTTGAGTACCACCTGAGCGAGGGCAACAGAAGCTCCGGCCTGTTCCACTGGGCGAAGTGCGCGGCATGCCACCAGTGCATCTCCAGGTGGAACCGGCCGCGCCAGGAGTTGCACACCAACCCCGTTTCCTGGGGCGGTAACGAGCCCGAGCAGTTGATGGCGGTCAGGTACTGCGACAGGACAATCCGCCGCTCCAGTTCCTTGGCGCGCGGATCATTGGTGGCATCAAGCTCGATCGCTCCACCCGAGCGCCAGAACCCTGGCCAGTAGGCTGCCGACGCTGCCGCGACACTGCTTCCGGCGCCCTGTTCCGTTGAAGGCACGACGCCGGAATCCGGTTCCGTTCCCAGGCTCACCAGGGACGCGGCCCGTCCAGGTCTGTTGTTGCCCCGCGGAATGCAGTCACCGTCTCCGGAGGACAGGAAGGCGAAGGAGAGGTCGAGGGTGCCGGATGGCTGTCCCGGTCCGATCCGGAGTGAATGCCGGGCTGTCTGCTCCACGTCCAGGCCCCGGCCCGTGACGATCACGGCATAGCGGGAGTCATCCAGTTCCCGGTCCACAACCCAGCTCGGGGTGTCCTGCAGTCCGGCGTCGGCCGGCAGATTGAGCCGGGTGCTGTGCGCCTCCGGCTTGGTCCAGTCGGCGGCGTCATGCCACGCTTCCGAGCCGTACGGGAAGTCGATGCCGATCACCAGGCCCTTGCCGAGCGCCGGTGACTCGACGCGGAGGCCGAGCTCATCGCGGTCGGGGTGGCACGCCGTCGTGACTTTCACGGGGTGACCGGCCACTGCGAAGCTGCTGGTCACCACGCCGGACCAGAGGTCCAGGATCTGTTCCGCCCCGCTGATCTCCGAGGGTGTGAGGGCATGATCCTGACCGTCCTCCACCCAACGGAATCCGATCCGCGCCAGGTCCAGGCGGTGCGGGTTTGCCCGCAACCAGGTTTCGGCGTCGGACGTGTCGGTCTCACGGTCGTTGACGATCTCGCCCACCATGTCCACGTAGGGTACGGGTCCGCGGGGCGAGTCGTACATGACGGTGGAGCCTGCGAGCCCGTAGGGGGTTCCCGCCGGAACGGAGTGCCAGCCCCACTGCGCTTGCGTGCCAAGGAGCGTTCCGGGGGCCCGGTCATCACGTGCTCCCACGGGGTAGGAAGCGGGGAACGTCTGGAGGCCGGTGAGATCCATGGTGAAGGCAAATTCGCCGTTGCCCACCGATACAGGACTGCGCGGATCCAGCTTGTGTTGCCGTACGTTGTGTCGCCTGGCCAGTGCCTCGCGATCAATCGGTAGCCGGGAGTGGTTCATGTCATCCTTCGCTGGGGGCCGCACCGGGTAATAGTTCACATTCAGAACTATTGACGGATACTACAGCACTTGATACGTTTCAGGAACCGTTTTCTGAGCCTGAAAGAAGCTTACCCAATGACGCGTAAATCTCTCCGTACCTTCCGCAGATCACTGGCCCTCGTGGCCGTTGCAGGGATGCTTGGCATGGCCACAGCCTGTGGCGGCAGCGACGCAGGCCAGTCCCAGGACGGCCCCGTCGAAATCCGCTTCAGCTGGTGGGGCAACGCCGGCCGGGCCGAACTGACTACCAAGGCAATCCAGGAATTCGAGGCAGCCAACCCTGACATCAAGGTCAAACCCGAATACGGCGACATCAGCGGCTATTTCGACAAGTTGGCCACCCAGGTAGCCGCCAACGACGCTCCAGACGTCATCACCATGGGCGGCGCCTACCCGGCTGAGTACGCCAACCGCGGCGCTTTGTTGGACTTGTCCAAGGCCGGCAGCGCACTTGACCTGTCCAAGCTGGACCAGGGTGCGTTGGAAAACGGCCAGGTCAAGGGCACCCAGTACGGCGTCTCCACCGGGGCCAACGCACTGGCGATCGTCGTGAACCCCGCAGTTTTCCAGGCTGCCGGCGTCTCGCTTCCGGATGACAGCACGTGGACCTGGGACGACTTCGCCCGCATTGCCGGCGACATCACGTCCAAGAGCCCCAAGGGGACCTATGGAACGGCTACTGTACTGACCCACGATTCCCTGGACGCTTTCGCCCGCCAGCGGGGGGAGTCGCTGTACACCCAGGACGGTGAACTGGGACTGGGAAAGGACACGGTCAAGGAGTACTTCGACTTCTCCGTCAAGCTGAGTGAATCAGGCGCAGCCCCCAGTGCCTCGGAGACAGTGGAGAAGCTCAACGTCAGCACTGAGCAGACACTCATGGGCATGGGCCAGGCGGGCATGATGCTCACTTGGAGCAACTCCCTCTCCGCCCTCAGCAAGGCCTCCGGCGCCGAACTCAAGCTCCTGAAGCTCCCGGGCGAGAAGCCGACGCCCGGTATCTGGCTGCAGTCGTCCCAGTTCTACACGATTTCCGCGCGGAGCAAGCACACCGAGGCAGCTGCCAAACTGGTCAATTTCCTGGTGAACAACGAGTCCGCGGCCAAGATCATCCAGAGCGACCGCGGCGTCCCGAGCAACGCCGGCATGCGGACGGCCATCCAGGACCTGCTGACCCCCACAGGCAAGGTTGAAGCCGAATACATTGACCAGATTGGCAAGATGGACTTCGCGCCGACCTACATCGGACCCACGGGCTCAACGGCCGTCTCGGAAATCACGGCGCGCATCAACACCGAGGTCCTCTTCAAGCGACTCACGCCGGAGAAAGCGGCCGAGCAGTGGCTCAGCGAAAGCAAGGCCGCCATCGGCAAGTAGCCCACTCCACCTCACCCAACTGGGTCGCTGGTCGCCAAGTACGGATCCGCCCACGCGCCGATGATGCGTGCCACGCGCGCCGCCTGGCCCTTCCCTGTGAGCAGATGTTCGCTGCCCTCCAGCGAAATGAAGCTGCGGGGATGCCGGGCGGTGCGGAAGATCTCACTGGCGTTGTCGATGCCCACGGTGTTGTCGGTAGGGGAGTGCATCACCATCAGGGGGCGGTGGAGGGTCCGGATGCAGTCCCGAAGATCCGCGCGTTCCACGTCCTCCACAAAATGCCGGCGGATCTCCATGGGCCGCCCGCCCAGGTCCACCACCGCACTGCCATCACGCAGGATCGAATCGATCTCGGCGTCGAACATGTGTTCCACATGCTTGGGTTCGTAGGGTGCGCCCACTGTCACCACGGCCTTCACCTCGGGAAGGTCGCGGGCCGCGGCCAGCACGGCCGCGCCGCCGAACGAATGTCCCACGATCAGGGAAACCGCCCGGCCCTGCTCCTGCATGAAGCCCGCCGCCCGGATGGTGTCGGCCACCTTCACGCTGAAGGAACCTGCCGACCACTCGCCCTCCGAGCCGCCCAGGCCCAGGTTGTCGAACCGCAGCATGCCCACGCCCTGGTCGGCGAGCCCCTTGCAGATCCGCGACGCGGCAGGGCTGTCCTTGCCCAGCGTCAGTCCGTGGGAGTACAGGCCCCAGCCCCGGATGTCTCCTTCGGGCACATCCACAATGCCGGCCAGGACATCGCCCGTGCTTCCTGTGAAGGTAATCTTTTCGGATCGTGACACGCTGCTGGTCTCCTTGGGGATGGCGGTGGTTGCGGCAGTGGATTAACGACGACGGCGCCGGTCACCAGCAGTGGTGAGCGGCGCCGTCGTCGTGCTGTTCCTCAGGGAACGGCGACTAGATCTTGCGGGACAGGATGGCCTGCTTGACCTCGGCGATGGCCTTGGTCACCTGGATGCCACGCGGGCAAGCCTCGGAGCAGTTGAAGGTGGTGCGGCAGCGCCACACGCCTTCTTTGTCGTTGAGGATTTCAAGGCGCATGTCGCCGGCATCATCACGGGAGTCGAAGATGAAACGGTGTGCGTTGACGATCGCTGCCGGGCCGAAGTACTGGCCATCGGTCCAGAAGACCGGGCAGGACGAGGTGCAGGCAGCGCAGAGGATGCACTTGGTGGTGTCGTCAAAGCGCTCACGGTCCTCAACGGACTGCAGGCGTTCCTTGGTGGGCTCGTGGCCCTTGTTGATCAGGAACGGCATGACTTCACGGAAGGACTGGAAGAACGGCTCCATGTCCACAATCAAGTCCTTCTCCACCGGAAGGCCCTTGATGGGCTCAACGGTGATGGGCTTGGTGGTGTCGAGGTCCTTCAGCAGGGTCTTGCACGCAAGGCGGTTGCGGCCGTTGATGCGCATGGCATCCGAACCACATACACCGTGGGCGCAGGAGCGGCGGAACGAAACCGTGCCGTCGATTTCCCACTTGACCTTGTGCAAGGCGTCCAGCACGCGGTCCGTGCCGTACATGGTCAGCTTGTAGTCGTCCCAGCGGGCTTCGTCGGAGATCTCGGGATCATACCGGCGGACACGCAGCGTGATGTGGAACGTGGGGATCTCACCGTCGCCGGCAACGCTGGCGGGCAGCTCGATCTTGGAAGCGGGCTCTGCCATTTCGGTGGTCATTAGTACTTACGCTCCATCGGCTCGTAACGGGTGAAGACAACGGGCTTTGTCTCGAGACGGATGCCCGCAACGGACTCGGCAGACGAGTCGGCGGTGACGGTGTTGTCCAGGTAAGCCATGGAGTGCTTCATGAACTTCTCGTCGTCGCGGTCCGGGAAGTCTTCGCGGTAGTGGCCACCACGGGACTCTTCACGGTGGAGTGCACCAACGGTCATGACCTTTGCCATGTCGAGCAGGAAGCCAAGTTCCACGGCTTCCAGGAGGTCCAGGTTGAAGCGCTTGCCCTTGTCCTGGACGGTGACGTTCTTGTAGCGCTCTTCGAAGGAAGCGATGTCGCTCAGGACCTGCTGCAGCGACTCCTTGGTGCGGAACACCTGCATGTTGGCGTCCATGGTGTCCTGCAGTTCCTTGCGGATCTGGGCTACGCGCTCGGTGCCCGTGCCGTTGAGCAGGCTGTCCAGGATGCCGCGGGTCATGCCCTCAGGGTTCTCCGGGAGCTCAACGTAGCCGGCAGTCTTGGCGTATTCGGCCGCAGCGATGCCTGCGCGCTTGCCGAACACGTTGATGTCCAGCAGCGAGTTGGTGCCAAGTCGGTTCGATCCATGCACGGAAACACAGGCAACCTCGCCGGCAGCGAAGAGTCCGGGGACAACGGTGTCGTTGTCCTGGAGGACCTCGGTGGCGATGTTGGTGGGGATGCCGCCCATGGCGTAGTGGGCCGTGGGGAACACCGGCACGGGGTCGGTGAAGGGCTCTACGCCGAGGTACGTACGGGCAAACTCGGTGATGTCCGGGAGCTTGGCTTCGATGTGCTCCGGCTCCAGGTGCGTGAGGTCCAGGAGGACGTAGTCCTTGTTCGGACCGCACCCGCGGCCTTCGCGGACCTCGTTGGCCATGGCGCGGGCCACGATGTCACGGGGTGCGAGGTCCTTGATGGTGGGGGCGTAACGCTCCATGAAGCGTTCGCCGTCGGAGTTACGGAGGATGGCGCCTTCACCGCGTGCACCCTCGGTGAGGAGGATGCCCAGGCCGGCCAGGCCGGTCGGGTGGAACTGGAAGAACTCCATGTCCTCCAGCGGGATACCGCGGCGGAAAGCGATGCCCATGCCGTCACCGGTAAGGGTGTGGGCGTTGGAGGTGGTCTTGAAGACCTTGCCCGCACCGCCGGAGGCGAAGACCACGGACTTGGCCTGGAACACGTGGAGTTCGCCGGAAGCGAGGTCGTAGGAGACCACGCCGGCAACACGCTTCTGCTTGTACGTGGTTCCGTCTTCGCGGACGGCGTCCTCTTCAACCAGCAGGAGGTCAAGGACGTAGTACTCGTTGTAGAACTCGACGTTGTGCTTGACGCAGTTTTGGTACAGCGTCTGCAGGATCATGTGGCCGGTACGGTCGGCGGCGTAGCAGGCACGGCGAACCGGAGCCTTGCCGTGGTCACGGGTGTGGCCACCGAAACGGCGCTGGTCGATGCGGCCTTCGGGCGTGCGGTTGAAGGGCAAACCCATCTTTTCCAGGTCCAGCACGGCGTCGATGGCTTCCTTGGCCATGACTTCGGCTGCGTCCTGGTCAACCAGGTAGTCGCCACCCTTGATGGTGTCGAACGTGTGCCATTCCCAGTTGTCTTCCTCGACATTGGCAAGCGCTGCACACATGCCGCCCTGGGCTGCACCGGTGTGGGAACGGGTGGGGTAGAGCTTGGTCAGTACCGCGGTGCGTGCGCGCTGACCGGACTCGATCGCGGCGCGCATGCCGGCGCCACCGGCACCGACAATGACGACGTCGTACTTATGGACCTGCATACTGGATGCTCTCTCTTTCAGAAATTCAGATGGTCGGCGGAGCCTGCTCCGCAAAGGAAGGCGCGGCCGGTCCCGGGCGGGGTCGGCCACGCCGTGGAAGCGGCTAAGGCGCCGGGCAGAAACCGCCGGGAAGCTGGACGCCGTCGACGACCGGGCACGGATCGAAGGTGAAGATCACCAGGGTGCCGAGGATGATGATCACCACGGTTGCGGCGTAGAGGACCGTCTTCAGCCAGAAGCGGGTGGAGTCTTTCTCTGCGTAGTCGTTGATGATGGTCCGGACTCCGTTGGTGCCGTGGAGCATGGCCAGCCACAGCATGGCCAGGTCCCAGAACTGCCAGAACGGATCGGCCCATTTGCCGGCAACAAAGCCGAAGTCGATGGCGTGGATGCCTTCGCCCACCAGCAGGTTCACAAACAGGTGGCCGAAAATGAGGATGACCAGAACGACGCCGGAAAGACGCATGAACAGCCATGCGAGCATTTCGAAGTTGCCGCGGCTGCTGCCGGTGCGGTTGTACTTCGGGGCGATCTTGCCGCTGCGGGGGGACTGGATAGTGGTCATGGCTTAGTGGCCTCCCAGCGCGAGGGAAAGGTGGCGGATGGCGAACCCTGCGAACGTGACCAGCCACAGCGCAAGCACGACCCAGAGCAGCTGGCGCTGGTACTTGGCGCCCTTCTTCCAGAAGTCGATGGCGATCACGCGCAGGCCGTTGAAGGCGTGGAAGATGATCGCAGCGACCAGGCCCGTTTCGCCCAGGGCCATGAGGGGGTTCTTGTAGGCGCCGATAACGGCGGTGTAGGCCTCAGGGGACACGCGCACCAGTGAGGTGTCCAGCACATGGACCAACAAGAAGAAAAAGATCACTACACCGGTGATACGGTGTCCAACCCAGGACCACATGCCTTCACGGCCGCGGTACAAGGTGCCAGCTGGTTTTGTCGGCACTGAATAAACCTTCCTGCAACACAGCGGCGCTGGCATGGGATCCACGCGGGGGGAACGCCTGCTGCGAGAGCACTCGTAGCTCACGCCTAAATCTAGGCTTCGCTTACAGCTTATTCAATTTAGGACGGGCTTCTTTGCTTGTAAATTCCATGTGTCCTGCCCGTATTCCGGCGATTTATCCCTCCGTTTGAGACGAAAGCCACATGTGTGGCGAACTGCCGGTCCCGGGTGCTGCGTCCGATAAAGTGTTGCAGTGAGTACAGAAGACGTGACAATTCCGGAATCGCCGTTGAACCGCTTCCATGCGGTTATTCCGGCGGGTGGTGTGGGGACGCGGCTATGGCCACTCTCGCGTGCCGCTGCGCCCAAGTTCCTCCACGACCTGACGGGCTCCGGCAGCACGTTGTTGAGGTCCACCTACGACCGCCTCGAGCCGCTGGCCGGGGAGCGGGTGCTCGTGGTCACCGGCGAGGCCCACCGCGCCGCCGTGTGCCGGCAGTTGCCCGAAGTCGGCGACGACGAACTCGTCCTTGAAAGCGAACCCAAGGACTCAGGTGCCGCCATCGGCCTGGCTGCCGCCATCCTGCACCGCCGCGACCCGGAAACGATCATGGGCTCATTCGCCGCGGACCAGGTCATCAGTCCCGACGACCTGTTCCAGGACACCGTCCGGGAGGCCATCTTTACTGCCGCTGCGGGGAAGATCGTCACCATCGGCATCAAGCCAACGCACCCTTCCACGGGATTCGGTTACATCCGTTCCGGCCAGGCACTGAAGGTGGACGGTGCCCCGAACGCCCTGACTGTCGCTGAGTTCGTCGAGAAGCCCAGCCAGGAGGTGGCCCGGAAGTACGTCGAGGCCGGAGACTACGTGTGGAACGCCGGGATGTTCGTCGCGCCCGTGTCGCTCATGCTCAAGCACCTTGAGGCGAACCAGCCTGAGCTGTTTGCCGGGCTCCAGGAAATCGCCGAAGCCTGGGACACTCCCCGGCGTGCCGAAGTGACTGCCCGGGTGTGGCCAACCCTGCCCAAGATCGCCATCGACTACGCCGTGGCCGAGCCCGCAGCGGCAGCCGGCGATGTCGCCGTCGTGCCTGGCTCCTTCCGTTGGGACGACGTTGGTGACTTTGCCGCGATCGGCCGCCTGAACAGCGCCGGCGACGTCGACGAAGTGACCGTCCTGGGTGAGGGAGCACGCGTTTTCGCTGAGAACGCCAGCGGCGTGGTGGTCTCCGATACCAAGCGGGTCATTGCGCTGATCGGCATCAAGGACGTGGTCATCGTGGACACACCGGACGCCCTCCTGGTCACCACCAAGGAACATGCCCAGCTGGTCAAGGGCACCGTTGACGCGTTGAAGGCCAGCGGCGATACCGACGTCCTGTAAAGCGGAAACCTACACCGGAAGCCACCTCTTTTGTTGTCCTGCGCCTGAACGCGGCGTAACCAAGAGGTGGCTTTCGTTCGTCGTCCGCCGCGCTTGGCTAGAGTTGTGACGTGCGCAATTACACCACCGAGACCGAGCCGCCTCCCGTTGTCAGTCCCTGGGTCGATGAACTGCTTCCCGGGCTCATCGAGTTCAGGCGCGACCTCCATGCGCATCCGGAGCTGTCCTTTAAGGAGTTCCGCACCACGGACAAACTCGTGGAGAGGCTCGAAGCGGCCGGCTTGAAGCCGCGGCGGCTCGAGGGCACAGGGCTGACGGTGGATGTCGGGGAGGGGCCCATTGCCACTGCCTTGCGCGGTGACATCGACGCCCTGCCCATCATCGAAGAGACGGGCCTGCCGTTCGCATCCAAGAACCATGGCGTGACCCATGCCTGCGGCCATGACGTCCACACCACCACCATGCTGGGCATCGCCCTGGTGCTGCAGCGGATGCACAAGAACACTCCGCTCGGCGGAACCGTCCGCATCATCTTCCAGCCTGCGGAGGAGACCATGCCCGGTGGCGCGCTGTCCTGCATTGAGCAGGGTGTGCTGGAGGGTGTTCCCCGCATTCTTGCGCTGCACTGTGACCCGCGCATCAACGCCGGGCAGATCGGTACGCGCATCGGTGCCATCACGTCGGCCTCGGACACCATCAAGATCGAGTTGACGGGCCGGGGCGGGCACACGTCGCGTCCCCACTTGACCGAAGACCTGGTCTTCGCCCTGGCGCAGATTGCCGTCAACGTTCCGGCTGTCCTGTCGCGTCGCGTCGACGTGCGCAGTGGCGTGTCTGTGGTGTGGGGACAGATTTCCGCCGGTGCAGCTCCCAATGCCATCCCCGCGTCGGGCTACATGGCGGGCACCATGCGGTGCCTGGACCGCGATGCCTGGCACAGTGCCGGCGAATTGCTGGACGAGGTCGTCAAGCAGGTGGCTGCGCCTTACGGCGTCGATGTGCACCTTGAGCACACGCGCGGCGTCCCGCCCGTGGTCAACTCGGAACACGAAACGGCGTTGATTGAGGCTGCCGCCCGCGCCGAGTTGGGGGAGAACGCGGTGGTTCTGACTCCGCAGTCCATGGGTGGCGAGGATTTTGCCTGGTTCCTCGCGGACCTTCCCGGTGCGATGATGCGCCTGGGTACCCACACTCCCGGTGGCGAGGAGTATGACCTCCACCGCGGCGACTTCATCGTCGACGAGCGCGCCCTTGGCTACGCCGTCCGGGTCCTCACCGCAGCCGCCCTGCGAACCATCCGCGACCTCAACCAATAACCCAAGTGGGTCGCGGTTGTGGGCCGGGGGGCGGCGACAAAACCCCCCACAAGCGCCCCCCGTGGGGGCGGGGGGGGGGGCGTAATGTGGGCCCCAT
>NZ_JBQLIS010000009.1:0-164440 GCF_052156435.1 Paenarthrobacter sp. NCHU4564 | reverse complement strand
CCATGCTCCGCGACAGCACCCTCTACCAACCAAAACACCCATCAACAGCTTGACGAAAAACATAGGGGCACTCTCACCTAAACACCGGTTTCCGGGGATGCTCTCTCACCTAAACACCGATTTCTGCGGATGCTCTCTCACCTCACCTCCCCGTCCCGCGCCGCCGCACCCATTTCCGCCTCACGCGTCCGGTGTTAGGGGTGCACGCGGCGGAAAAGGGCGCGGCCCGAAGTCGTCTGGGGTGCACGCGGCGGAAAAGGGCGCGGCCCGAAGTCGTCTGGGGTGCACGCGGCGGAAAAGGGCGCGGCCCGAGAATTGCGTCGGTGGCGTCGTCGAACCTTTACCTTTGGTTGGCTTTCACCCGCTGTCTCACTCATTCCCGCCCCACAAAGCAGAGCACGATGGACAGCAGTACGGAAACCGCCACTATGCGCCTTCGGCATCAACCTTGAAGGCAGAATCACTTACACGCCACCACCCGAATCCACCGTTAGACGGACACTGATGGGATGTGAGAGAGGAGCCGCCAAGGGCTTAAAGGACCGGGAGCTCCCAATCGACTGGTTCGGCGCCTTGTTCTTTCAGCAGTTGATTGACCCTGCTGAAGGGCTTGGAGCCGAAAAATCCCCGCGAAGCAGACAACGGACTGGGGTGCGCGGACGCCACAATGGGCGCACCGTTCAACAACGGCCCGACACCCTCGGCGTCCTTCCCCCAGAGGACGGCCACCAGGGGGCTCCGGCGGCCCGCTGTGTCGGTGCGGTTGGCGACTGCGGTGACTGCCGCCGTCGTAATGGCCTCCCAGCCCTTGCCGCGATGCGAGCCTGCGCTGCCGGCGGCGACGCTGAGGACACGGTTCAGCAGCAGCACGCCTTGCTCGCTCCAGGCGGTGAGGTCGCCGTGGATCCGGGGCGGCAGGCCGAGGTCGTCGTGGAGTTCGCGGTAGATGTTGGCGAGGCTGCGGGGGATGGGCCTCGTCTGGCGCGACACCGAGAAGGAAAGCCCGACGGCGTGACCTGGCGTCGGGTACGGGTCCTGGCCCAGAATCAAAACCTTGACGTCCGCCAAAGGGGTGCGGAAGGCCCGAAGGAGGTTGCTGGCGGCCGGAAGGACCTGGACCCCGCCGGCTGCCTGCCCTGCAACGAACGCCAGCGCGCTGCGGAGCTCCTGTTCCACGGGGCGCAGGGCGTCGGCCCAATCGGCAGCCACCAGGCTTTCCAGCGGCAGGTCCGGCAGGGCATCGAAACCCGGCCCGGAGGTGCCTGCAGGTTCAAGGTCGAAGAGTGCATGCTCGCCAGTCATCCAGCCATTGTCCATCGCTGTGCCCGGGGGCTGTGAATGACACCGTTGTTATTCACCCGTAACATGGGGGTGAGACATTTTCGCCAACCAGCGTCCAAGGAGTGTGCCATGGCAGAACCAGCACAGGAACCAATGGCGCAGCAGACCACCGGTTTTGCTCTTGATGACCTATCGGTGGGCGTCCGCAGCGATTCGCCCCTCAGTGAGCGGGACCAGCAGATGCTGGCCTTGGAGCGCCAGTGGTGGAAGTACGCCGGGGCCAAGGAACAAGCGGTCAGGGAGCTGTTCGACCTGTCCGCCACCCATTACTACCAGATCCTTAATGCGCTGATCGATACCGAGGAAGCGCTGGCCCACGATCCCATGCTGGTCAAGAGACTGCGTAGACTACGTACGTCCCGCCAACGCGCGCGGACAGCGCGCCGCTTGGGGTCCGACGCGTAAACCGCCAGGCTGACCGTCAGCAGCAACCAGCAAGGACAACGCTTCACCATGACCAAATTTGCCAAGGATGAATTCGACCGGGTTCCGCAAAACAGCACCCGGCAAGGCGTGCACCGCGATGCCCAGGAAACGTCCCGCCCTTCGCTCTGGCCGATCCTGACCGTCGGCGCCGTGGCCTTGGTGCTCGGCCTGGTTGCGTTCCTCATCCTTCCGCGCCTGGGACTGGTGGCACCCGGCGCTTCGTCCAGCGTTTCGACGCCGGCACCCCAGGAAACTTCTGCCGTACCTTCCGCTTCGCCGACTGAGTCTGGCAGTGCTTCCGTGGCTTCCGGAGAACCCACGCCCAACGAAACACCGTCCGACACTCCCTCCGCGACCCCGTCCGGTGCGCCTCTGGACAAGACCACGGCCGTTGCTGTGTACAACGGCACCTCCACGGCCGGCCTTGCCGGCCGCGTGGCCGGTTTGGTGCAAGGTGACGGTTGGGCACTTGGCACGGTGGGCAACTGGGGCGGCATTCCGCAGCAGGCATCAGTGATCTTCTACAACGCTCCCGGGCAAAAGGCCAATGCTGACGCGTTGGCCACGCTCCTGGGAATCACCAACGTGGTGGAGTCCCCGGACGTCCAGCAGCCCCTGGTGGTTGTTGTAGGCCCGGGCTACCAGTAGCACTTGCTGCCCATCGTTCCGGTTAAGCCTCAATAACAAAACAGCAGCCCCCGGCCCGCAGCGCAGCGCCACGACAGTGACTGTGGTTACAGTGGATTGATTCCGGTCCGGAGATCCCGGCCACCGGTCTTGGCTACTGTGAAAGTGTGGGCATCATGGCTTTGGGAACCGTGAAATGGTTCAACGCCGAAAAAGGGTACGGCTTCATCACTGTTGATGATTCCGGGGACGACGTCTTTGTACATTGGTCCGCTATCCAGATGGAAGGCTACCGGGCCCTCGAGGAAGGCCAGCGGGTGGAGTTCGAGCTCGGAGAAGGACAAAAGGGCCCCCAAGCAGAAAGTGTCCGCGTCGCCTGACAGTACCGCGCCTCCGCTCTTGGCTGAATACACGGAATTTTGTGGCTCTGGGTGGCGCCCCTGCTTGCACTCTCCACGGTCGAGTGCTAATTATTGATTTAGCACTCCTTGGTGCTGACTGCTAACGGTGTACCGGCTTCGGCCGGCGCTCCCTGCAGTTGGTGCGGGGGAGGACCAAGAAACACCTTGGTGGGATGAGGTCCGGCGCGCGGGGCATACAGAGGCCGTAAGCAAAGGACCGTCCGTCGCGGGCATCCCATCCGACAGGTACCTTCTTAACGACTGTCCCGAAAGGACTACCGCCGTTATGGCCAAGATCATTGCATTTGATGAAGAGGCACGCCGCGGCCTCGAGCGGGGTCTGAACACCCTTGCTGACGCCGTCAAGGTTACCCTCGGCCCGCGTGGACGCAACGTCGTCCTCGAAAAGAAGTGGGGCGCCCCCACGATCACCAACGATGGCGTTTCCATCGCCAAGGAGATCGAGCTGGACGATCCTTACGAGAAGATCGGTGCGGAACTGGTCAAGGAAGTTGCCAAGAAGACGGACGACGTCGCTGGCGACGGTACCACCACCGCAACCGTCCTCGCCCAGGCACTGGTCAAGGAAGGCCTGCGCAACGTTGCAGCCGGCGCTGACCCGCTGTCCCTCAAGCGCGGCATCGAGAAGGCGGTTGACGCCGTCATCAGCGAACTCCTGGCCTCCGCCAAGGAAATCGAGACCAAGGAAGAGATCGCAGCCACGGCTTCCATCTCCGCCGGCGATCCGGAAATCGGCAGCCTGATCGCCGAAGCCCTGGACAAGGTGGGCAAGGAAGGCGTCATCACGGTCGAGGAATCCAACACCTTCGGGCTGGAACTCGAGCTCACCGAAGGCATGCGCTTCGACAAGGGCTACATCTCCGCTTACTTCGTCACCGATGCAGAGCGCCAGGAAACGGTCCTCGAAGACCCGTACATCCTGATCGTCAACTCCAAGATCTCCAACGTGAAGGAACTCGTTGCAGTCCTGGAGAAGGTCATGCAGTCCAACAAGCCGCTGCTGATCATCGCCGAAGACATCGAGGGCGAGGCTCTTGCCACCCTGATCGTCAACAAGATCCGTGGCACCTTCAAGTCCGTGGCCGTCAAGGCTCCGGGCTTCGGTGACCGCCGCAAGGCCCAGCTCGCCGACATCGCCATCCTCACCGGCGGCCAGGTCATCTCCGAAGAAGTTGGCCTCAAGCTGGAGAATGCCGGTCTGGAACTCCTCGGTACCGCCCGCAAGGTTGTTGTCACCAAGGATGAGACCACCATTGTTGAGGGTGCGGGCGACGCCGACCAGATCGCGGGCCGTGTTGCCCAGATCCGCGCCGAGATCGAGAACTCCGATTCCGACTACGACCGCGAGAAGCTGCAGGAGCGCCTGGCCAAGCTGGCCGGTGGCGTTGCAGTCATCAAGGCCGGTGCCGCAACCGAAGTTGAGCTCAAGGAACGCAAGCACCGCATTGAGGACGCAGTCCGCAACGCGAAGGCTGCAGTCGAGGAAGGCATTGTTGCCGGTGGTGGCGTTGCCCTCATCCAGGCCGGTGCCAAGGCATTCGCCAACCTGAGCCTCGAAAACGACGAAGCTACCGGTGCCAACATCGTCAAGGTTGCCATCGACGCTCCGCTCAAGCAGATCGCTTTCAACGCCGGCCTCGAGCCGGGCGTTGTTGCTGACAAGGTTCGTGGACTGCCTTCCGGCCACGGCCTGAACGCGGCAACGGGTGCCTACGAGGACCTGCTGGCCGCAGGCGTCAACGACCCCGTCAAGGTGACCCGCTCTGCACTCCAGAACGCTGCTTCCATCGCTGGTCTCTTCCTGACCACCGAGGCTGTTGTTGCTGACAAGCCTGAGAAGAACGCTCCGGCTCCGGGCGGCGACGAGATGGCAGGCATGGGCGGCTTCTAAGCCTCCTGTACTGCAGCGTCACGCTTAGCACGTACGACGGCGGTCCTCACCTTCGGGTGGGGGCCGCCGTTCTGCGTCCCATCCAAGTAGCAGTAGATGCCGTTTTGAGGGCCCAAAACGGCATCTACTGCTACGTAGTTGGGTGCTGGCGCGGTTTCAGTGTCTGTGGGGTCTGGCAGGATTAAACGCATGACGATTATTGCTGCCGCCGACGGTTCCGCCCTCGGCAACCCTGGGCCGGCCGGATGGGCCTGGTATGTTGACGATTCCTGTTGGCGCGCAGGGGGTTGGCCGCACGGCACCAACAACATGGGTGAGCTCATGGCAGTCCTCGACCTGTTCCGGTCGACGGCCCATATTCCACAGGAGGACCTGCGGATCCTGTGTGACAGTCAGTACGTCATCAACTGCATCACCAAATGGATGCCTGGATGGAAGCGCAAAGGCTGGCGAAAGGCCGATGGCAAGCCTGTACTTAACGTGGACCTGCTTAAGGACATCGACCAAGCCATCGCAGGGCGCAAGTACACCTTCGAGTGGGTGAAGGGCCACGCAGGCCATGAACTCAACGAAGCCGCGGATGAGCGTGCCCGGGCTGTTGCTACGGCCTACCAGCAGGGCACCGCTGCCCCCAGCGGCCCGGGTTTCAGTGGTTCATTCCCGAAGACCGGCAATCCAGCTCTTACTGAGGCCGCCGGGAAGGCATCCAAGATCGCCCCCGGCGCGGCAGAGGCGGTGTCCAGCGGCGCACAGGTGCCCCTGGCAGCAAGTGCCGCCACGGGTACCGTCACGGAATCCCGCCCCGCGTCCGCCGCCCAGCCGCACCCTGAGCCTGCACTGTTCGGCGAGTCAGGATTCTTTGGCCAGCCGGACCTGTTCAGTGAGCTGGAGGATGAAGCGGCCGCCCGGGAGCTTCCCGCGGAGGAACTGGTGGTGGCACTGGAACGCGAGTTGCTTAGGCCGGATGTCCGCGCCGACATTGGACGCATAGGGGTCCTGCTGCATCCTGATTTTGCGGAGATCGGCAGCTCAGGACGCTTCTGGACCCGGGACGCGATGATGGTTGCCCTCGAGGAAGACCCGGGCGAACCTGTGGATTTGGAGCTGATCAGTGCAGACAGGCTCAGCGAGGACAGCATCCTGCTCAACTACAGAAGTTCCGGCCATTCCGGTGCTACCCCGACCGGCTCCTCGTTGCGCAGTTCCCTCTGGCTCCTGGACCGTGGCCAGTGGCGGCTGCGGTTCCATCAGGGAACCCCGGAAAGCTGAGTCCTGTCAGGTTGTCCTGAGGGCAGACCTGCGGGACCGGCCGCACAGGGGGAAGACGGCCGGCCCCGCAGGAGTTCATGGCTTGCAGCTGGTGCTAATACGCAAACCGCTGGGTATTGCCCTGTTCAACCTCGAGGTAGCTCGCGGCCGCTGAGGCCAGGGCCATATTGATGGACGCGAGCGAGGCCTCCACTTTGCTTTGCGTGAGGGACCACTCCAGGACGAGCGCCTGGAAATTCGCAGCTGCCGAACCCTTCCACGTTGCCTGGAGTTCCTCCAACCCGTGCCTCATGGATTGTACGTCCGCGCTGATGCGATCCACGGTGGCCTTGACGTTGGACGACTTGAGCTGGAGCAGCTCTGTGTCTACGGAGATAACGCTCATGGGCAGTGCCTTTCGACGAAGATGGTCCGCTGATGCGGAAGGAATGCGTGGGCCACATCAACGAGCCTAGGCACCGCTCCATAGCGGCAGAACCAGCTTTCGCCGCTATGTGGATAACAGCTCTGCCGGCTCTTCCCGGAAGGGGAGGCTGACCACCAGGGTGGCACCGCCGCCGTCGGTCTCTGTGACCCGTACGGTCCCGCCGTGGCTGCCCACGATGGCAGCCACGATCGCCAGGCCAAGCCCGCTTCCGCCGGTATCCCGTGTGCGGGAGGTATCGGCGCGGTAGAAGCGCTCAAAGATCTTGCTGGTTTCCGAATCAGGGATGCCGGCACCGTGATCGCGGATCTCGATCACGGATGCGGCGCCGTCCTGGGTGGTCCGCACCCCGACGGCAAGTTCGATGGGGCTGTCCTCCGGCGTGTAGCGCAGGGCGTTGCCCACCAGGTTTCCGATGACTTGGCGGAGCTTGGCTTCGTCGCCATGGACCGGTGCCGGTGCCGGGGATGAGCCGTCAAGGCCCACCAGCGTGATGGTCCGGGCGCCCGAGGTTGCCCGGGTGTCCACTACGGCATCGTGGGCTAATAGCTGCAGGTCCACCGGTTTGAGCTGCAAGGGCCTCTGTTCGTCCAGCCGGGCCAGCAACAGCAGGTCCTCCACCATGGAACCCATGCGCTTGGCTTCACTCTCGATGCGTCCCATCGCGGTTGAGATGTCCTCGGGGGTGGCCAGGGCGCCATGCCTGTACAGCTCGGAGAATCCCCGGATGGTCACCAGTGGAGTCCGGAGTTCGTGGGATGCATCGGCGGCAAAGCGCCGCATGCGCGCCTCGGAAGCTGCGCGTGCTGCGAAGGACGCCTCAATGTGGGCCAGCATGGCATTCAGGGAGCCGCCCAGGCGTCCGACTTCAGTGTTTGGATTATCGATTTCCACACGCCGGGACAGATCGCCGGCAGCAATGGCGGCAGCGGTCTTTTCCACCCGCGCCAAGGGCCGGAACGATCTGGCCACAGTCCAGGTGGCAATGAAGAAGGCTGCCACCAAAGTAAGGAGCCCCACGCCGACCACCACGAGGACGGCGTGTTCCATGACTTTGTCCACGGGCGTCAGCGGCAGGCCGATGATGACAACGCCGTTCTGGCCGTTGGCAACGACGCCCACTGCCACCACGCGCCAGTTGCTTCCGGTAGTACCGGCGACCTGGAACGGGGTGTTGCCGCGGGCCTTCGCTTCGGCGGGAGTGATAGTGGCGATCGCGGGGCGGTCGTTGGACCTTCCACCGAACGGGTAGGGATCCAGCCCGGGCACGTAGAGCGTGAGCGAGTAATCGGTGGGAACGGCGGGATTGGGCTCGGAGAGTTTGTCGAACGACTGCTGGTCCTGTGCCAGCGCCACTGCGGCCTTCAGTTTGTCGTCAACCTGGCCCTGCAGATAGCTCTTGACGAGCGTCAGGGTACCGGCTCCCGTTGCCGCCAGGGCGAGCAGGAGCAATCCCATGATGATGGCGACGAGTTGGGACCTCAGCGACGCCGATTTCCAGCGTTGCAGCAAGGTCAGCGCTTCTCTGCCGTCCGCAGCACGTAACCAACGCCACGCTTGGTCTGGATGAGGGCTGCGGCGTCTGGGTCAATGTCCACTTTGCGGCGCAGGTAGGAGATGTAGGACTCCACGATCGAGGCGTCGCCGTTGAAGTCGTATTCCCATACGTGATCCAGGATCTGTGCCTTGGACAGCACCCGGTTGGGGTTCAGCATGAGGTACCGCAGGAGTTTGAACTCGGTGGGCGAAAGCTCGATCACCGTTCCGCCCCTGCGGACCTCGTGGGCGTCGTCGTCCAGTTCAAGGTCGTCGACGCGGATGACGGCGTCGTCGTCTTCCAGTGGCTGGGTACGGCGGAGCACCGCGCGGATGCGGGCCACTACTTCATCCAGGCTGAACGGCTTGGTGACGTAGTCGTCGCCGCCGACGGTGAGGCCGGTGACTTTGTCTTCGGTGTCGTCCTTGGCCGTCAGGAAGAGGACGGGGAAGTGCTTCCCCGCTGCCCGGAGCCGGCGCGTGACCGTGAAGCCGTCCATGTCGGGAAGCATCACGTCCAGGACAGCGAGGTCGGGGGAGTGGGTGTCTGCTGCGGTCAGAGCTTCGCGGCCGTTGGACGCAGCCACGACCTCGAAGCCTGCGAACCGCAGGGAGGTGGAGAGAAGCTCGCGGATGTTGGGTTCGTCATCCACGACAAGGAGCTTGGCTTCGGGGCCGTTCTTTTTCATGACACCCATGATGCTCCCAGTTTCTGTGAGTTATCTGGATGCTGTATGTGAGGCAACTGCGTGGTCGCCTGCCGGACGCCCTAACCGCCCAAAGCCAATCCGGCGCCAAGCGCAACCATGGTCACGGCGATGCCGCCGTCAAGGAACCGCCACGACCGCGGTTTGGCGAAGAATCCCCGCAGGAACCTGGCACCGAAGCCCAGCGAACAGAACCATAGGATGCTTCCGACCATGGCCCCTGCGCCGAACCACCATTGCAGCGGGCTGCCCTGCGCGTTCGCGAGCGAACCGAGCAGTGCAATGTCCAGGTACACGTGCGGGTTGAGCCACGTCAGCGCGAGGATCGTCCCGAGGGCCGCAGCAAGTCCGCAACGCGCTGACCCCGTGGCGGGTTTCCCGTCCTGTGCGGGGCCGCCTTCAGCGGTGAGGGCCTGCGGCCGCAATGCCCTCCGGGCCGCCATGAGGCCGTAGGTCACCAGGAACGCCGCGCCTACATAACGCAAAACCACGACGGCGGCAGGCGCTGCCGTTATCAGCGCACCTGTGCCGAAGACTCCGGCGGCGATAAGGACGGCATCGGACAGTGCGCAGGCTGCCACGATGGCTCCGACGTGTTGACCAAGGATCCCCTGGCGAAGGACGAAGGCGTTTTGTGCGCCAATGGCGACGATGAGGGCGAGACCTGTGGCAAGGCCGAGGCCTGCTGCATGAAGGAGTTCCGGAGCTATCACGTTGTCAACGCTAGGCAGCACCTGCCCATTAGGCCAGCTAAAGAAACTTCAGCAACATAAGATATTCTTGTGCCACACTTTCCATCGGAACAGCTCCTTACGTTCGCCACCGTGATTGCGGAAGGCACTTTGGATGCCGCTGCCCGGCAGCTCCACGTCACGCCCTCGGCAGTCTCCCAGCGGCTCAAGGCCCTGGAACAGTCGGCGGGGCGGGTCCTGCTCCAGCGCAGCAACCCTGCCCGGCCCACGGAAGCGGGCGAGGTTGTGCTGCGGCTTGCCCACCACGTGGCGCAGTTGGAAGCCGATGCCGGAGCAGAACTGGGACTGGCCTCCGACGGTCCCCAACCCGCCCTGCCGATCGTGGTCAACGCAGATTCCCTCGCCGTATGGTTCCTCCAGGCCCTGGCCGAGGTACCCGAAGACCTTGGGGTGACCTTCGACCTCCACCGGGACGACGAACAGCACTCCACGGCGTTGTTGCGCTCGGGAACCGTCATGGCAGCTGTCACTGCGACGGCGGACCCCGTGCAGGGCTGCCGTGTGGAAAGCCTCGGTGTGATGCGTTACCGGGCTGTGGCGGCTCCCCGCTACATCCAGCGCTGGCTCCCTGGCTTTCCCGGCGGCCTGGACGGTGCCGTCCTCAACACAGTCCCGGCGGTGGACTTTGACCGCAAGGACACCTACCAGTGGGCCTTCGTATCTTCGTGGCCCACGGCACCCGGTGCAGGACGGATGGAGCGCCGGGGCCCGCGCCACTACGTGCCGGCTTCGCAGGACTTCGGTGATGCCATCCGGCTGGGCCTGGGCTGGGGACTCATTCCGGAGGTCCAATGCCGGCAGGACATCGACCATGGCCGGTTGATCGAGCTTGCCCCTGAACGTCCGTTTGATGTACCGCTTTACTGGCAGCGATGGAAGACGAAATCAGTGATGCTTGATGTGCTGAGCCAGACTGTCCGGAAGGTGTCCGGCCGGTATCTTCGCAAGGCCTGAAGGGGCCAGGCGGGTAAATCCCGCCAAATTTTGAACACGCCCACGGATGCTTAAAAAAATGTCAGTGCCCCCGTCCACACTGAAGACATGGCACAGCAAACAGTTCCCAGCAACAAAGCATCAAAGAACGCACCGACCACACCGGCTGGTTCGGAAGCCTACGAGTACCACGTGTGCTATTTCGACTGCCACTCCCGCCTCACGCGGGTGGAGGAGTTCGCAGACAAGGCCTCCGCCGAACGCTTCGCCAACCTCCAGCTCCATGACGATGAGTGCTGGGCAGTGGTTGAGGAAGTAGCCGTCCAGGGGCACCTTCGCCTGGTCGCCTGACGGCCGTCGCCTGACGGCCGCCTGCGCGCTGATCGGTGACCAGCCCAAGATGCGGTTGCCGCAGCGATCGGCTGCCTACTCGGGGCGGTTGTTCGCGTGCCCACCGTGCACGAACGGCGACGACACTCCCTCGTACTTGAGCAGCATCATCATGCCTTCTGCGGCGTGCTCCAGGTTGTGGCAGTGGTCCATCCAGATGCCGGGATTGTTGGCCTCCAGGAGTAGTTCCCAAACCTCGCCGGGCTGGACATCCACAGTGTCCAGATGAAGCGCCGAACCGGTGGGAGCTTGGCCATTCCTGCTGAGGACGCGCACGTGGTGGCCATGGGGGTGCATGGGATGGGGTTCGGCGGTCCTGTTGACCACCGTGACCTTGACGGTGTCGCCCATGGCCACTTCCATGGCAGGCACCAGGGGATAGGCAGCACCGTTGACAGTGAAGGCGTACCGCGGCACGCCGTCCACGAACCGGAACTGACGGTCCAGCACCACGACTTCCTCCCGGGTGATATCCGGAATGGTCTTGGCGTCCGCCGCAGGGACTCCGTAATGGAGTAGGTCCAGCACGGGAGTCGTGGAAAACACTGAGGCCGGAATCGCCTCAGCCGGCTGCCCCGCGGCCGGCTGACCGGGAGAACTGCCGGCCGGCTCCCCGGGAGGACTGCCGGCCGGCTCCCCGGGAGAACTGCCGGCCGGCTCCCCGGGAGAACTGCCGGCCGGATCCCCGGGAGGACTGCCGGCGGGAGGCCCCGGTGAAACGACGACGGCGGCGCTGGCCGCAGAGTCCGAACGGATGGTCACCGCGGCAGCGGGCATCGTGAAGTCGATGTCGATCCTGCCACCGGCGCCGATACGCAGGAGCTTGCCTGAGACGTCTGGTGGCTGGTTCACGGCAGTACCATCCACCGCCGAAACCTTGAACGCAGTGCCCTCCACCAGGTATCGCTGCGGCAGGGAGTCGGTGTTGATGAGGCGGACCCGGACGGTGGAGCCCGGCACCGCCCCATGTTCGCTGGTACGGTCTGAGGAGCCCAGCATCCCCAGACCGTCGAGGTCGTGTCCGGCCACCACTATGTCCTTGTCTGCGCGCGGCAAGGTCGGGTCGTGCACGACGAACGTGCCATAGAGCCCTTTGCGGACTCCCTCGGCTGAATCCTGGTGCGTGTGATACCAGTACGTACCCGGTTGTGCGGCCACGAAACGGTATGTCATCGATTTTCCCGGAGCCACAGCGTCCTGCGTTGCCCCGGCTACGCCGTCCATGGCATTGGGAACGTCGTAGCCGTGCCAGTGGAGCGTCACTCCGGCAGCGACGTCGCGGTTCTTGAGTTCGACTTCCATGACGTCGCCGAGGTCTGCTTCCAGGGCAGGGCCCGGCAGGCTTCCGAAGGTCCACGCTTCGGTAGATTGCCCGGATGGCAAGGTGACTGTTTCCGTCCGGGCGGTGACCTCGTAACGGCGGACCACGGCGTCACTGGGCGCGTTGCCCAGGAGGGCAGTCACCGGCGTGGGGCCAACGACGGTTGGTGCCGTCCCGCCGTCGTGATGTCCCACGGCTGCCGCGATCACGGCGCCATCGGCCGAGCGGCTGCCAAGCCACGCGAAGACACCGGACCCCAGGAGGGTGCAGGCCATCAGTCCTGCCAGGGCTGCAGCGGGCTTGGGGCGGCCACGCCGCCCAAATCCACCCCACCCCTGTCCACGCCGCGCCCCAACAGGTCGCCGAACGGATGGGTTGGCCGCAAGGCCCGTGTTCTTCTTCCGGGATGTGCCACTGAAGAGGGCAAGCCGCACCAGCAGAACCACCCCTGCGGTCAGCAGCAGCAGTACGACCACCGTCCATGGAGCCGGGAACGGGCCCAGCACCAGGATCACAGCCAGGGAAGCCAGGGCAGAAGCGGCCGCCGCTGTCAGCGAGAGGACTGCTGCTTCCTTTCCCGGGGTGCCGTCGATGGCAGGTGGGGCGGCGCCTTCGTGAGAGTCCGAGCCGGTGTTCCGTCTCCTCAGCAAGTACGGAACACCGGCCATCGCGGCCCAAGCCGCGGGAAGGGCGGTCAGGGGCAGGCTGACGGTGATGCGCTCGTTCGCAAACCACCAGCCGCCCGCCGCCAAGGCGGGAAGCAGGGCATACCGGGCCGTCGTGGCAATCACGGCGGCGGCAGTCAGCAGCAGGGCAATGTCCACCGGCCGGTTCGCCGCCGTCGGCGCGGCCCCCACTGCCGGCCGGGCCCGCACTGCCGGCCCGGCCGTCACCGGCCCGGCCGGCACCGGCCGGTTCCCCACCGTCGGCCCATCGTCCGCCGCAAGGGGCAGGCGGGGGCGTCGTGGTGAGGTGGCAGAGACCGTCTGCCAAGCAGCGGCTGTCCAGGTGGCGGCAGCCGCGACCGCCAGCACCAGGTCAGCTGCCAGCAACTGCGCGGTGTTCACTGCCGCGCAGGTCAGGAAGCAGCGGACGATGCCGAAGCATCAGGTGACTTGGTCCTCGGCGGCAGTGGTTGCGGGTTGAGCGCAGCGGCTCGTGCCCGGTTGAACAGCCAGTAGGACATGAAGATGATCAGCAATCCGGAGACTGGGTGGATTGCTGCCACCCAGGAGCCTGACGGCGTAATGAAATCTTCGGAGGAACCGGTGAGCATTCCGCCGATGATGAAGATGAACAACTGGAACCAGGTCAGCAGGAAGATCCCGGCAGCAAGCCAGATGGTCCTGGAACCCAGCCGGGCGATCGCGGCAACGATGACCGCCAGCAGGGCCGTATAGCGCAGCACATACTGGCCGTTCACCACGTGGTAGACCCCGGCTTCACGCTGGGCTTCGATGGTGTTTTGGAAGTGGAAGTATCCGGCAAACAACAATTGGGCAAGTGATGACAACAAGATGATGGCCGCAAGGACCAAGAGGGTCTTACGCATGGGGAATCCTCTGGCAATGACTTCACAGATTCTTCAAGGCCTTGAATCGCCGGCACCCTGGCTGCGGGCTACCCCCACTGCCGACGACTGGCCGCCGGGCTGCCTGGACCAGGGGCAGCCCATTCGGGCGGAGAGCTACATTCCGAATCGTAAAGTTGCTGGAGATTGTTGGCAAGGGGAAGCGGGTTATTCATCCGTTCCTGTATCGCGCCCGGTCCCTACGTCGTTGCCGATGTCCTTGGCATCCATGATCCGGTAGGCGTAGCCCTGTTCGGCCAGGAAGCGCTGGCGTTTCGCGGCAAATTCCTGGTCCAGGGTGTCACGGGCCACCAAGGAGTAGAACCGCGCGGCACGGCCGTCCTTCTTGGGACGCAGGAGCCGGCCAAGTCTCTGGGCTTCTTCCTGGCGGGATCCGAACGAACCGGATACCTGGATGGCGACCGAGGCCTCGGGAAGGTCGATCGAGAAGTTGGCCACCTTGGAAACCACCAGGGTCTGGATCTCTCCGGCACGGAAAGCATCGAAGAGTTTCTGCCGCGCTTTGACGCTGGTCTCGCCCTTGATCAGCGGTGCGTCCAGCCGTTCGGCGATCTCGTCCAACTGGTCGATGTACTGCCCGATCACCAGCAGCTGTTCCCCGCGGTGGGCTTCCACGATCCGTTCCACCAGGCCGGTCTTGGTTTCGGACGTGGCGCAGAGCCGGTATTTGTCCGCATCATCGGCCATCGCGTAGGCAACGCGTTCATCCCGGGGGAGGTCCACCCGCACTTCCACGCAGTCGGCAGGGGCGATGTAACCCTGGGATTCGATGTCCTTCCACGGTGCGTCGTAGCGTTTGGGGCCGATCAGGCTGAATACCTCGCCTTCCCGCCCGTCCTCGCGGACAAGCGTCGCGGTGAGGCCCAGCCTGCGCCGGGCCTGCAGATCCGCTGTCATGCGGAAGATGGGGGCGGGGAGTAAATGGACTTCGTCATAGATGATCAGGCCCCAGTCGTGGCCGTCCACCAGTTCCAGGTGGGGGTAAAGGCCGCCACGCTTGGTAGTGAGTACCTGGTACGTGGCGATGGTAACGGGCCGGACTTCCTTGACAGCCCCTGAGTATTCGCCGATCTCGTCCTCCGTGAGGGACGTGCGCTTGAGGAGTTCATCCTTCCATTGGCGCGCCGACACGGTGTTGGTTACCAGGATGAGCGTGGTAGTGGAGGACGTCGCCATGGCTGCGGCGCCCACCAGTGTCTTGCCCGCCCCGCAGGGAAGGACGACGACGCCGCTGCCGCCGGCCCAGAAGTTTTCCGTGGCCACCTTCTGGTAGGGCCGCAGCTGCCAACCGGACTCGTCCAGCATGATCAGGTGCGGCTGCCCGTCCACGTAGCCGGCCAGGTCCTCGGCGGGCCAACCGAGCTTTAACAGCAGCTGCTTCAACTGGCCGCGCTGGGAGGAGTGCACCACCACGGTTTCGCCGTCGATACGGGGTCCCAGCAGCGGCGCGATCTTTTTGGCCCGGATCACTTCCTCCAGCACCGGGTAGTCATCCGTGCGCATCACCAACCCATGCTGGGGGTCCTTTTCCAGGCGCAGCCGGCCATAGCGGGACATGGTCTCTTCGATGTCGATGAGCAAAGCATGCGGAACCGGGAACCGTGAATACTTCAGCAGGGTGTCCAGGACCTGCTCGGCATCGATGCCTGCCGCCCGCGCGTTCCATAGGCCCAGGGGCGTGAGCCGGTAGCTGTGCATGTGTTCGGGCGCGCGTTCGAGCTCCGCGAAGGCCGCAATGGCGTGCCGCGCCTCGGTGGCAAGCTCATGGTCGACTTCCAGCAGGATGGTTTTGTCGCTCTGTACGATCAGCGGACCGTCGGTCACTCTTGGTTCCTCACTATCCCGGCATCCCGGGAGCGCTGTTAGGTGTGCAGGTCTCCTGCGGGTTCAACATCAATGATCCGGTGGATGGACAGTACCCGCTCGGTGTCCTTGCCCGGGTCGAAGACCCTGACGCGCCCACCGGAGACGGAAACAGGAACAACTGTCTCCGTGTTGGCATTCCCCAAGCTGTCCACCACGTTCATGGTGACGGCCTGTTTGAGTCGGATCGCCTTCCGCAGGGTCTCCAGGCCCAGTTGGGTGGACGCTTCGCCCGTTCCGTCGGCCGGGACCCCGCCATGTTGCCGCAGGACCGACAACTGCGCTTCGACGTCGTCATCCGGCGGAGCCGTCCGCGGAGCAGTGTAGACCGGGCGGCCGCTGCCTGGCACCGCGGTAGTCCGCTTGAAGCGCACGACGGCGGGTTCGGCCTCCTGCACGGCAGGTGACAGTCCCAGCTCGCGGAGGACGCGGGCAGTTTCGCGGGGGCTGGCCGAGGATGTCAGCACGGTCGGGGCAATGCGCACCAGGCTGAGGACTGACGTCCGGGCCTCAAGCAGGAGTTCGGCGATCGCGGACTCGTCATCGCTCTGGATGAAACTGGCGCTGCTGCCGATCCGCAGCCGGCCGTGGCGTGAGGCAGTGTCCTGAACGAGGTACGCCAGCGGCTGGGGCACCTCGGTGGCCGAGTGCTCGCGAAGGAACGTCAACAGCGATTCGGCGTCCTGGCCGGCGTCGAGCGCCCTGCGGATGGATCCGGCAGAGAAACGGTAGATGGATGCCGGACCCTGCCCTTCAGCGTCAGCCATCAGCAGCAGGGTTTCACTGAGCTCGGGCGCGAGGTAGCCCGGCGCCACTGCGGTGAGGTCCGCTTGCAGCAGGATGTGGTTCACGGCAGCGGGGAGGTGCTCGCCGAGGATCGCAAGGGCTTCCTCGGGCTGGCCGTTGGCGATTGCCGACCCGGGCTGGGTGAAGGCCCCTGACCCCATCAGGCCCAGCAGCGTCGCTTCCTCGAGAATGCCGCGCACCAGCGAACTGAAACGCCGTGACATCCTCGGCTGCGCCCACTCGGCCCGTTGAAGAACTGCCCGGGCGTCCAGAACGGGTGCCTTCCCGTCGGGGGCCGCCGCTTCCACCGTGAGTTCGTTGAGGATCTCCAGTACCCTGCGGCGGACCACCGGCGCGTCCGGCCGTTGGGCCTCAGCGGACAGGGCATTGATGGTGGTGGCGGCCGACCCCTGGTGTCCTCCCGAGCCCCCGATTGGCTGGCCGACCATGGACGGGGCGCGCTCGCTGGCCAGCCAGGCGTTCACGAGCCACAGCCACTGCTCCTGGCGGGACAGCGCCAGCCATTCGAGCGATGGCGGCTGCACCCACGTGGAGCTGTCCACATCCAGCCGTAACAGGCCGGCCAGGGCACAGAATTCCAGCAGGATGGCGCTCTCGTGAACCCCGCAGCGGATGGATTCGGCGAGCCTGCGCAGTTCCCGCACCCCCACACCGCCGCTGCGCAGCGTGGCCAAGGGCTGTTCCCGGACGGCAAACAGGATCTCGCCGGTCAACCGCAAGGTCTCGGCAATCGCGCCGAGCGCAGCGTTCCGCCGCAGGGCCGCACTGGTGTGCCCGAGCTCGGGGACCGGTGGAGTCAAGGTGAAGTCGTTCACGATCGCGCCGCCCCGGAGGGCAAGCCCCACGCTGTGGGGCAACTCAACGTGGCCGGCATCCAACGGGACCAGCAGACCGCGGGCCAGCAGCCAGTCAACGGGTCCGACGTCGGCACTTTCGTGGGTCACGGAGGCCCGCCGTTGCGCTTGGGGAACCGCGCCCATGGCCCAGCTGCCGAACTTTTCCAGGAGGCCGGCCGTCCGCTCCGGAGCTGTGGACAGGATGGCGTGCACGCTTTCAGGCGTCGATGTCCACCGCTGCAGGGAAAGGGCCGCATCCATAGGCGTGCTGGCCGGCTGGATCCCCAGGCCGTGCTGGTGGAGTTCGCCCACCAACTGGACCGCCCGCTGTGCAAAGGCCGGTTGGAGCCGGACCAGTTCGGTATAACTGCGGCCCAAACCGGCCGGGTAGATACCGATCACGTCCTTCAGGCTGCCGACAGGAAGGTAGAAACGCTGGCGCGGGTTGCCGTTCGATCCGGCGGGCGGGTCGGCCCGGTGAACCAGGGCTAGTTCCTGCAGCTTCAGCAGGATGGGTTCGAGCGCCGAGAGCGTGGACCCGGCGATGACTTTCTTCAGCCCGGCTGCCGGGACGCTGTGCCCCGTGTCGGTGTTGGTGCACAGGTGCAGCGCCTCGAGGACCTGCATCTCGGGTTTGGTGAGCCGCTCCAGGGCGCGCTGGACGCTGACCCGGGCGCTGGCCCGGGCAGCCAGGGCGGCGAAATCAGGTGCCATGGGGGTGATGAGGTCCGGCCGCGCGGCAAACAGAGCCCGCAGCGAATTGTCGCTGCGCGCTTCCAGTTCCTTGCTGAGCGCGCGAATGAGGGACATCAATCCAACGTTACCGCCATGGGGCCGGTCCTGCCTGTCCTGTGGCTACTGGTCGCAGCCGCCCGGCACGGGACTGGTTACGAACTGTCCGGCCCGTGTCCGGCAGACAGCGGAACTTAGTGGCGGCGGCGCTGGCGGACGGCGTCCACCAGGATCACTGCTGCCAGCATGAACGCAACCGGAAGGCCGTACAGGGCCGTTGACATGATCCAGGCGGGAGCCTGCCCGCCGCTTGATGCAATGGCCATCACGGCTCCGACAGCGGCCAGGGAAAGCACTGCCACCACGGCGGCAATGATCGTCAAAGGGCGGCGGTAACCCGGGGAAGTCATACCCCAACGCTAGCAGCAGCGGCCACTTCACACGCCCCGTCAGCGCAGCATCCCGCGCCTACTGTGACGCCGGCATGACGGTGGCCCGGCC
Source organism: Paenarthrobacter sp. NCHU4564 (assembly GCF_052156435.1). Taxonomy (NCBI): domain Bacteria; kingdom Bacillati; phylum Actinomycetota; class Actinomycetes; order Micrococcales; family Micrococcaceae; genus Paenarthrobacter; species Paenarthrobacter sp. NCHU4564. The sequence continues at coordinate 146,071 of NZ_JBQLIS010000009.1, read as the reverse complement.
GGGACAGGCGGCGTTCGGGCACGGGGAAGCGGGAATAGGGGGCCAGGCAGGATAACCTTGAAGGAACAGACCAACACGGACCGAGCCGTCACTCCTGATCCCGCAGAACCCTGTGGATGCGGTGGTGGCTGGGCGTGTCTCCGCATTGCAAGAACGAAGAAGGTTGATTAGGTGCCCACCGGCAAGGTCAAGTGGTATGACAAGGAAAAAGGCTTCGGATTCCTCGCGGCCGAAGACGGCCAGGAAGTTTTCCTGCCCAAGACGTCCCTGCCCGCAGGCGTCACCGAGCTGAAAGCCGGTACGCGTGTGGAGTTCGGCGTGGCTGACGGACGCCGCGGCGCGCAGGCCCTAGGCCTGCGTGTCCTGGACAAGACTCCTTCCATTGCCAAGGCAAAGCGCATGAACGCCAAGGATCTGGCACCCCTGGTACAGGATCTTGTGACGGTCCTGGACAACCTGTCCGGTACGTTGTCCTCCGGCAAGTACCCCGAAGGCAACAAGGCAAAGGCCATCGGCATGGCATTGCGCAAGGTTGCCGACGAGCTGGAAGCCTAGGAACGCCATGACATCGGAATCCGCGCAGGACACGACGTCCGGAGAGGACGTCCAGGCCACCGCCGTGGACGCCGCTGCCGACGGCCAGGCTCCTGGGACCGTGACGGCTCCCGGAAACGGGGCAGCCGCCGGGCGGAGGCCGGCCGCGGCCAAGCCGCGCGCAGGCGTACCGGTGTGGCGCACAGGCAAGCCGGACGCCTTCCTGGCTGCCGCCGTCGGGGTTGCCCGGGAGGCAGTGCAGACCATCGCAAAGCCGGCTGAGATCGGTGAGCATCTGGGAGCAAAGTCCGAAGGTGAACGCGTGGTGACCCACCTCTTCGAATCCAGGCTTCCCGGTTATGGGGGTTGGCAGTGGTTCGCAGTGGTGACCCGCAATTCGCGTTCCAAGGTTGTCACCGTCAGCGAACTCGGTCTCCTGCCCTCCGACGACTCCATCCTGGCGCCGGAGTGGGTGCCCTGGGCCAAACGGGTCCGGCCCGAAGATGAAACACCGCTGGTGGAGGAGACCACCGACGAAATCTCCGAGGAGTCCGTCCAGGCAGCCGAGGACGAGGCGGTCCAGGCTGAGTCGGACGAAGACGACGACGACGAGTCCGACGAGCCGGACACGGCATTTGAGGACGTTGAAGCCGCGCCGCAAGGCCAGCAAAACTGACGCTCAGCAAACCTGACGCCCATAAACACAAAAGCGGCGCTGGCCGGGAGATCCTGGCCAGCGCCGCTTTTGTGTGCTCTTACTTCTTCAGTTCCCCGACCACGTAGTCGATGCTCGCCAGCAGGGCGGAAACGTCGTCCGGCTCGATCGCAACAAAGGTGGCAATCCGGAGTTGGTTGCGGCCAAGCTTGCGGTAAGGCTCGGTGTCGACGATTCCGTTGGCGCGCAGCACCTTGGCGATGGCAGCGGCATCGATCGAATCGTCGAAGTCGATGGTTGCAATGACGTTTGAGCGTTCCTCGGCGTTGGCGACGAACGGCGTGGCGTATTCGGAGGCTTCGGCCCAGGAGTACACGCGGCTGGCGGAATCGGCCGTGCGCTTGCTGGCAAAGTCCAGGCCGCCGTTGCTGTTGAGCCACTGGACCTGCGCGTCCAAGGTGACCAAGGTGGTCAGGGACGGAGTGTTGTACGTCTGGTTCAGCTTGGAGTTGTCGATGGCCGTCTGGAGATCCAGGAAGTCGGGAATCCAACGGCCGCCGGCCTTGATGCGGGCTGCCCGCTCCAGAGCAGCGGGGGAGAAAAGGCCCAGCCACAGGCCCCCATCCGAGGCAAAGTTCTTCTGGGGTGCGAAGTAGTAGACATCCGACTCCGCAACATCAACGTCGAGGCCGCCGGCAGCGGAGGTGGCATCCACCAGCACCAGTGAGCCCTCATCGGCGCCGTCCACGCGCTTGACCGTCGCGGCAACGCCCGTGGAGGTCTCGTTCTGTGGCCAGGCATAGACGTCCACGCCGGCCTCTGCCCTGGGCGCGGGACGCGTTCCGGGCTCGGACTTGATGATGGAGGACTCGTCCAGGAACGGGGCCTTGTTGGTGGCCGAAGCGAACTTGGAACCGAATTCGCCGAAGGAGAGGTGCTGGGCCTTCTTCTCCACCAGGCCGAACGCAGCAACATCCCAGAACGCAGTGGATCCGCCCACACCCAGGACAACCTCGTAGCCCTCGGGCGCGCGGAAGAACTGGCTGAGGCCCTCGCGGACCGAGCCCACAAGGTTCTTGACCGGAGCCTGGCGGTGGGAGGTGCCGAGGATGTTCTTCGCTGCAGCGGACAAGGCTTCTATTTGTTCCGGGCGGACCTTGGACGGTCCTGCACCGAAGCGGCCGTCCTTGGGCAGCAGGTCGGCGGGAATGGTGATGCTGTTGTCGCTCACGGTGGCTCCAATGTGTTTCGGTCAAAGATGGGGAGGTGGCAGGTGGCATCAGCTGCCCCTTCGACTCCCCAATTCTGCCTGACGGGGAGGGCGGGCACTAACCTCCGGCTGTCATAGTCCGCCACGTGGAACGGCGCCGGCTCCGAGGGCCCCGGTCGCAGAGTGAAATTATCAAGAGTAATTCCAAATAAGCTAGGCTAAGGTTTGGCGTTCCTGAGCCGGAGGTTGTGCACCGACGGACTTGCCCGGGACGCGGTACGGTGGAGATTACGCAAGAACTGCGTTCGAGGAGAGCTGAGCTGGATGACGGATCTGATCGATACCACTGAGATGTATCTTCGGACCATTTTGGAGCTTGAAGAGGAGAACATTGTTGCTCTTCGCGCACGCATCGCCGAACGCCTCCGCCACTCAGGCCCCACGGTTTCCCAGACCATTGGCCGCATGGAGCGCGACGGCCTGGTGGTTGTCTCCAATGACCGCCACCTGGAACTGACGGAGGTCGGCCGCAAGCGCGCCACCGAGGTCATGCGCAAGCACCGCCTGGCTGAACGCCTCCTTGCCGACGTGATCGGCCTGGACTGGGCCTACGTCCACGATGAAGCGTGCCGGTGGGAGCACGTCATGAGCGAGCGGGTGGAGCGCAGGCTCTACGAACTCCTGGAACACCCCACTGAATCTCCGTACGGCAACCCGATTCCCGGCCTGGAAGCACTGGGCGGGTTGGGTGGCCAGCCGCTGGAACGCGGTGATGTCAACCTCCTGCAGGCCATGGACGGATACGCTTCGGACTCCCGTGTCGTGGTGAGTCGCCTGGCCGAGCCCATCCAGGTGGAGCCCGAGCTCCTGACCCAGCTTGACGAGGGCGGCATCCGCCCGGGCGCTGCCGTCTCGCTCGAACGCGTGGGTGAATACATCTCGGTCCGCGTACCCGGTATCGAAGGCGCCTTGGAGCTGCCGCCGGAAGTCGCAGCGCACGTCTTCGTCGCCGTCAACTGAACTCATGCCCGGGGCACCGCCCGGCGCGTCCGGCGGGGTGGCGGATCTCACCTTTGGGATCAGCGCCAGCGTGTGACCTGCACTTTTCCGCAGGAAGTGGTATGGGCTCGCTCCGCCACGCCCCGTTTCTGTAGATAACGAATTTATTACTGCGGGCTTTAATCCCCTATAGTTATCTACTAGCGCTGATACCAAAGCGTTACCTGATCTGGAGCCGAACTCTGCCAGCAGATCAGGTGTGCCATCCACCACTGGCAGAGGCGGGGGAACCACAAGCGGCTGTCTAAAGAAGCAGCCTTGGGGTGAAGCCCGCAGCAGAAGTGCCTACTGACGCAAGTCCCTCCTGGGATACCTGTGTGCCGTGTGCGCTTTGTGCGGGCCGGGTCTGAACTCTCTGATCCGAATCCGACAGCTAACTTCGCAGGCTTTTCAGAGAGGAACAGAGTTTGACATCGCAGAACGCCAGGGGCCGCCGACGCGCGACCGGCCCCGCTACTGAGCTGCGGCCAGCCCGCGTCGTAACGGAGATCCGGCCCCGCGACACCCAGCGTCAGGTGCGCCGCCGTAAGAGCCCGTTGCGCCAGGTTGCCGACTTCGCCGCAGCCAGTGGCGTCGGGCAGAAAGCCGGTGTAGCGCTTGCCGCCACCGGCCTTGCCCTGACTGTCGGTCTGCCGGCCACCAGCCCGGTGATGGCCACCTCCGAGTCGGGCCAGACCGAGGCCGCGCTGACAGTCGCGGGCGGCAGCCAGCCCGAGGTTTCCGCGGAAGCGTCGGCCAAGATCGATTTCAGCCGCGCAGCCGTTGCTACTGCGGCGGATCCTGACGGAAAGCTCAAGCAGCTCCTGAGTGCACAGTCGGCCGAGAGCATCCAGCGTGCCTCATCCGTCGGCAGCCTGGGCAGCCCGCTGGACACGCTCAGCACGGCTTCTCCGTTCGGCTACCGCATCAGCCCGCTCACGGGCGGCGCCGGCGACTTCCACCGCGGGCAGGACTTTGTGGCCCAGTGCGGCACCGCTGTCCATGCGGCAGCAGCCGGCAAGGTCACGTTCGCCGGATGGCACGAGTACGGTGGAGGCAACCGCGTGGTGGTAGACCACGGCAACGGCCTCGAGACCACGTACAACCACTTGTCGTCGTTCAGCGTCAAGGTCGGCCAGACCGTCAGCCGCGGAGACACTGTTGCCCTGAGCGGAACCACCGGCGCCTCCACCGGCTGCCACCTCCACTTCGAGGTCCAGGTCAACGGCGAAGTCGTTGACCCCATGGGTTGGCTCTAAGCCACAGCCGATGGTCGTCTCTCGCATTTGTGACACGCCCCGTGATCTGAATGTGACATTGAAGCACTTCTGTTGTACCGTCTAAATCGCATCGGCTTCCAGGGAGCCGATGCACTTGGGTGGATTGCCTAGCTCTGCCACCATCCAGGGTCCGTTCGCAAAATTCGTCTGGCAGGGGCGGGGGAACCACTTCCGGCCTTTTTTGAAGGCCTAGGGGTTAAGTCGCAAAGCTTCCTTGAAGCGGAGCGGCCGGATGACTCCCATCCGAATCCGACAGCTCACCTCGCAGGCATTGGGAGAGGCTACCTTCGTGTCTTCACGCACTACCCCTGCGCGCCACCGCGCCGAAACGGTTCGCACGAACCCTTTGAACAACCTTTCCAAGGCTGTTTCCACCAATGCAGGCACCGTAGGACGCCAGGCCGCCGTTCTGGCCGCAGCTTCAGGACTTGTCCTCAGCGTTGGAATGCCCGCCCAGGCAGCTGACACCGACGTCTCCAAGTCGGAATCGTCAAGCACCCAGCAGCTCGTGACCACCGCAGTGGTTACCGCCGAGCCCACCGCCACGGTTTCCTTCGAAAGCCCCGTCGTGGCCACCAAGGAAGCCCCCAAGGTCCAGCGCGCTTCCCAGACCACCCGCACGCAGGCCGGCAACGGTGGTTCCACCAGCGGTGCTGCAGTGACGGCCCAGTCTTCCAAGGCCAAGGACTCCGCTTCCAGCGCAGCCGCTTCGGGCCTCGCCGCCATTGCTTACACCGGCATTGGCCACCCCTACGTCTGGGGCGGCACCAGCCCCAACGGTTGGGACTGCTCAGGTTTCACCCAGTGGGTCTACGCCCAGGCCGGCATCAGCATCCCCCGCGTCAACGCATGGACCGCCATGAAGCCCACCAGCACGCCGGCTCCCGGTGACCTGGTGATGCAGAACGGTGGAGCCCACGTGGGCATCTACGTTGGCAACGGCATGATGATCAGCGCCCTCAACCCCAGCCAGGGCACGCTGCTCCACTCGGTGGCTTCCACCGGCAGCTCCTCGTTCTACACCCTCGGCTAGCACATCCCGTTCGGGGCAAGCCAGCATGCCCCCCAAGTGCTGGCCTGCCGAACCGGACGCGTCCCCAACCGCGTCCGGATACGACAAAAGAGAGTAACCATGACGAGTGCAAACAAGAATGCACGGCACCGCGCTGAGGCCCCCAAGACCAGCTCCATCGCCGTCATCGCCAAGGCCGTCAGCGGCAATGCAGGCGGCGTTGGCCGCCAGGCAGCCGTTATCGCCGCTGCATCAGGCCTGGTCCTGACCAGTGGTGTTGCTGCCAACGCGGCCGACACCAACATCCAGCGCGAGTCCACCGCCACCACGGCACTCGACGTGCAGGCCGTTGCCCAGGTAACCATTGCAGCCGATTCCACCGTGGCCATCTCCTACGAGCGCCCCGTCGTCACGACGGTTGAAGCTCCGGCTCCCGTGGTGGAGAAGGCTCCCGCAAAGGCTGAAACCAAAGCCGCTTCCGGTGCCACCACGCAGTCCGGTGCGGCCAATGTTTCGGTCAGCACTGCGGCCCCTGCCACCAAGGCTCCCGCCGCCTCCAGCGGCCTGGGTGCCGCGATCGCCGCGGCAGCCTACGCACAGTTGGGTGTCACGCAGGACTGCACCATGCTGGTGACCAACTCCCTTGCGGCGGTGGGAATCAACTTCCACGACTGGCCGGCCGGCTACCTTTCGTTGGGACGCACGGTGAGCGCAGCTGAAGCGCAGCCGGGAGACCTGATCTACTACGCCAACGGCGGCTACGGCGGAATGGCACACATTGCCGTTTACGTCGGCAACGGCATGGCAGTGCACGGCGGATGGAACGGATCCACCACCGCACTGTTCAGTGCAAATGTCGGCTCAGGCCCCGTTTTCATCCGGGTCAACGGCTGATCGATCATCCCAAGGGAACCCCGCAGGCACAGCGCCTGCGGGGTTTCCTCGTTTTAACGCCGCCACGTTTGCCCGGGAACAGGTGTCCCGCACGTGAACATTGACCGACACCACAGGGGAATCAACAGAATAATTCGTTGATATGGCATATAAGTGCTTACCCTTGTCTTGTCGATCCACAGCCCGTACATGCAGAGGGCAGCCGGCCCTCGTGCCCCTGACGGGTGCGGCCGTGAAGAGGTACGTGCATGCGCACACTCGTTCTGAATGCTGGATATGAACCGCTGGCGGTAGTGACTTTCCGCCGGGCGCTGGTCCTTGTGCTGGCCGGAAAAGCAAGCGTAGTGGCCGAAGGCGACGAGCCTGTCGTCGGGCCGCAGGAAATCCTGGGTCGCCCCACCGTGATTCTCCTTAACCGCTACATCCGTCCCCGCTACAACAGGATCACAGCTGTGAGCCGCCGCGGAGTACTCCGCCGTGACGGACACCGTTGCGCTTACTGCGGCAAAACAGCACACACCATAGACCACGTCCACCCCAAGTCCAGGGGCGGCGCGGATTCCTGGGAAAACCTGGTTGCGGCGTGCTTGAAATGCAACAACGCCAAGAGCGACCACACACTCGCCGAGATGGGATGGAAACTCCGTTTCACGCCCGGCGTTCCCACAGGAACTACGTGGCAGATCAAGGAACTCGAGAAACCTGCACCGGACTGGGATCCGTTCTTGTTGCCGGAGTCGGCTGCCTGATCGATTTCCGCCGGGCTCCCGCCAGTGGCGGTAGTCTGGCCGGATGGAGTTCAATGCCGTGATCCTGGCGGGTGGCAGGGCCACCCGCCTCGGTGGCGTGCCCAAGCAGGGATTGACGTACGACGGCGCCACCCTCCTTTCGCTGGCACTGCGGGCTGCCGCTGGTGCGGGCTCGGTAGTAGTGGTTGGGCCGCCGGGCCCCGACCTTCCTCCAGGGGTGCTGAGGGCGCGCGAGGAACCCGCGTATGCAGGACCGGCCGCTGCGATAGCTGCGGGTTTGGCGGCGTTGGAGTCGGGGGGTGGGTCCGCTCCGTGGACGTTGGTGCTGGCATGCGACATGCCGCATGCCGCCAGGGGCGTGGGAACACTGCTCGACCAGGTCGCCCGGGCTTCCGGAAAGCAGGGTGCAATGGCAGTGTCGGCGGACGGGCGGCAACAACCCCTCCTGGGCATTTACAGGACGGACGCCTTGGCGGTGGAGATTGCCTCCGCCGCGGATAGCGGCACGTTAACGAACGCCTCGGTATTCCGGCTGCTTGCTAGGCTGAACCTGCTGGCAGTGCCCGTCCCTGTTGGTTCCACCGACGACGTGGACACCTGGGAGGACGCGGCTGCCCTGGGCGTGGACACAGGCCCGGACCGTGACAAGAAACTGGAGGCGGACATGAAGAGCCAGGACGAGACGCTTGAGGAATGGTGCCGTGCGCTGTTGCAGGCTTTTGAACTTGAGGGTGTAGAGGTGGACGTCAACGAGGTCCTTGCGGTGGCAGGCGTCGCGGCCCATTCCGTGGTCCGGCCGGCCGCCCCGCTGGCTACCTTCATTGCCGGATACGCTGCCGGCATGGCCCGGGGTATCGGGCAGGCCGATGATGACGCCGCGATGGCCGCTGCCCTGAACCTCGCGCGCCAGGTGGCCAAGCAGTATGCGGACCCTGAAGCCGCCAAGGAAACCAGCGGCGGCACGGGGACCGAGGCGGAGTGACCGAGGCCCCGGACCAGGGCCACCACGCAGCACACACCTGGCACGAGGCCCGCGAGCGGGCCTTCGATGGCGCTGTTCCCATACCTGCCGGCCCCGTGCTTCTTTCCGCGGCCCTGGGGCGGACCCTGGCCGAGGACGCCGTGGCCGTACAGGATATGCCGCACTACGCGTCCTCAGCCATGGACGGTTGGGCCGTCAACGGAAGCGGTCCATGGATCCTGAATGAGCCCGGCCAGCGGCTGGCCCCGCACCAGGCAAGTCCCATTGTCACCGGAGGCCTTATTCCTCCCGGAGCCAAGGCGGTGCTCCGCAGTGAAAACGGCGTCATCACCGCCGATGAGGACGGCCTTCCGATCCTCACCGTCGGGGGAGGGGCCAAGCCCGGGGAGCCGCGCAACGGGCAGCACATCCGGAAAGCGGCGGAAGAGGCCGCGGAAGGTGATGTGCTGATTAAGGCAGGCACCATCCTGAACCCTGCGCATCTTGCCCTCGCGGCCCTCGCGGGCCTGGATGAGCTGGTGGTCCTCGGCAAACCCCTGGTGCGGTTCCTGCTCACGGGCTCGGAAGTCGTATCGGCCGGAGTTCCCGGACCAGGCGAGGTCCGGGACACCTTCGGACCCCAACTGGGCGCCGTGGTGGGCCTGCTGGGCGGAATTCCGGGGGAGCAGGTCCGGGTGGGCGACAGCTATGAAGAGTGGCTGGCCGCGCTGCGGGAAGTTGAGCCAGGTACCGCCGCCGAAGTCACAGCAGAGGTGGGCGGAGCGCCGGAGCCGCCTGCCGACGTCGTAATTACCACTGGCGGGACCGGACGTTCCGGAACGGACCATTTCCGGCGCGCGGTGGCGGAGCTGGGTGGACACCTGCTCATCGATGGCATCGCCATGCGCCCGGGACACCCTGCCGTCCTTGCCGAACTGCCGGACGGACGGTTTATTCTGGGCCTTCCGGGCAACCCCTTGGCGGCCATGATGGCGTTGTTCACCATCGGCGGGCCCTTGCTTGCGGCCTTGGGCCATGGGCAGCTTGCTGACATCGGTGAGGTTCCGTGCGGAGCCATGGTCGACGCCGACCCCGGCCGGACGCGGCTGATGCCCTTCAAGCTGGTGTACGGCCTTGCATCGCCAGCGCAGCACGCAGGCCCCGGAATGATGCGCGGCCTTGCTGCTGCCGATGGCGTGATGGTGGTGCCGCCGCACGGAGTGCAGATGGGTGAGCTGGTTCCGGCATTTCCGCTGCCGTGGGGAAAGCCGCTGCCTGTGCCCAAACCGCCCGGTGACAAGCCCCGCAAGACCCCCGTCCGGCAGCAGAGGAAGGCTGCCTCCGGCCCCGTCGACTGGAGTGCCCTGGACGATTGAGTCGTCCAGCGGACGCGGGTGGTCACAGGGCCCGAAGCCTTGACATGATGGACGTATGAACAGGCATGCCCCAGAACAGGACATCAACGAGGATGACCTGCAGATCCATCCACCCAAGCGCGCCGCGGCTGGTCTCAAAGCCGTTTCCGTGGCACTCGAACGGGGTTACTCCCAGGCCGGGGTCGCCCGGACTGTCCGTTCCATGCTCAGGGTGAACCAGCGCGACGGTTTCGATTGCCCCGGTTGCGCCTGGCCCGAATCCATCACAGGGCGCCGCAGCCCCGCCGAGTTCTGTGAAAACGGTGCCAAGGCGATCGCGGAGGAAAGCACCACGCGAACGGTGGGAGCGGACTTCTGGGCAGCACACTCCCTCGCGGAGCTGGAAGACAAAACCGAATACTGGCTGGGCAGCCAGGGCAGGATCTCGGAGCCGGTGGTCATCAGACCCGGGGAAACGCATTACTCACCCATCACCTGGACTGAGGCGTTCGCCCTGATCGGGGAGCACATCAATGCCACCACTCCTGATCGTTGCGTCTTCTACACCTCGGGCCGGACAGCCAATGAGACAGCGTTCATGTACCAGTTGTTCGCACGCAGCCTGGGCACCAACAACCTCCCGGACTGTTCCAACATGTGCCACGAATCGTCGGGCAGCGCGCTGAACCCCACCATCGGCATCGGCAAGGGGACCGTTTCGCTCGAAGACATCCACCACGCCGAACTCGTGTTCGTGGTGGGCCAGAACCCGGGCACCAACCACCCGCGCATGTTGTCGGCACTGCGGGACTGCAAGAACAACGGCGGCAAGGTGGTGGCGGTGAATCCGCTTCCGGAGGCAGGCCTGCTGAACTTCAAGGATCCGCAATCCCTCAACGGCGTGATCGGCGGGGGTACCACCATCGCCGACGAATTCCTCCAGATCAAGGTAGGCGGCGACCTCGCCCTGTTCCAGGCGCTGGGCCACCTGCTCCTGGAGGAAGAGAAGCGCAACCCGGGAACCGTCGTCGACAAATCCTTCATCGGCAAGCAGACGGAGGGCTTCGAAGCGTACGCGCGGGCACGTTCGGTGCTCGACTGGGACGAAACTGAACGGGCCACCGGGCTTTCCCGCGATGAAATCACCAGGATTGCGGGCATGCTGGCACGGTCCAAGGCGACCATCATCTGCTGGGCGCTGGGACTGACCCAGCAGCCGCATTCAGTGGATACGTTGAAGGAGATCATCAATCTCCTGCTGCTGCAGGGCAACTTCGGCAAGCGCGGCGCCGGTGCGTGTCCTGTCCGCGGGCACTCCAACGTCCAGGGCGACCGCACCATGGGGATCTGGGAGAAGCCCAAGGAATCGTTCCTCGCCGCACTGGATGCCGAGTTCGGGTTCCGGATGCCCCGGGACCATGGCTACGACTCCGTGGAAACCCAGCACGCCTTGGAAAAGGGCGAGGTTGATGTGTTCGTATCCATGGGTGGAAACTTTGCCGCGGCGGGTTCGGACACCCATGCCCTTGAGGCCGGACTCAAGAGGGCAGGCCTCACGGTCCACATTTCCACCAAGCCGAACCGGGCCCACGTGGTCCACGGCAGGACGTCCCTGATCCTGCCAACCCTGGGCCGCACGGACACTGACGACAAACACCCCACCGGCCGCCAGTTCCTCTCCGTGGAGGACTCGATGTCCGTCATCCACAAGACGCAGGGCCGCCTCGATCCGGTGTCCGAACACCTGCTGAGCGAGCCTGTAATCGTGGCGCGGATGGCCCAGGCGACCCTTGGCGATGACCACACTGTCGACTGGCGGGCCATGGCCGAGGACTACGACGTCATCCGCGACCACATCTCCCGTGTCATCCCCGGCTTCGAGGACTTCAACACCCGGGTCCGCGGCAGGAACGGGTTCGTGCTGCCCAACCCGCCGCGCGACACCCGCACGTTTGCCACGGACATCGGCAAGGCGAGGTTCTCGGTCAGCCCACTCGAGTACCTTGAGGCCCCCAAGGGTCACTTGATCCTGCAGACGGTCCGCAGCCACGACCAATACAACACCACGTTCTACGGTTTGGATGACCGGTACCGCGGCGTTTCCGATGCCCGCCGCGTGGTCCTGGTCCATGAGGACGACCTGGTGGAGCTGGGTTTCAAGGACAGGGACCTGGTGGACGTCATTTCCACGTTCGCGGGTACGGAACGCCGGGCCAACAGGTTCCGCCTGGTGGCCTATCCCACGGCCAGGGGGTGCGCTGCTGCATACTTCCCGGAGGCGAATGCATTGGTGCACCGCGAGCTGGTGGCCCGCGAATCGAACACGCCCGGTTACAAGGCCATGACGGTCCGGTTCATTCCGCATGAGGAGGCTGGAGCCTGACGTGGGACGCGTGACCCAGCGCCGCAAGGTGCACAAGTTCGTCCTGGACGGCTCGCCGCAGGCGCTGGAGCATCCTGTCCGCTTCAAGGAAGACGTCCTGGCGGTGGAGGAGCCCTTGGAGATCCGGCTGGGGGATATGTCATTTTCGGTGACCATGAGGACACCGGGTGACGACTTCGACCTCGTGGCAGGGTTCCTGGTGTCGGAAGGGGTGGTGTGGGAGCCGGGCCAGCTGGTTTCCGAACGCTTCTGTTCCGGTGAGGACGAAAACGGGGTGCAGACCTTCAACGTGGTCGATGCCCAGCTCAGGCCCGATGTGGTACGCCCCGAAACGGGCCGGAATGTCTATACCTCGAGCTCGTGCGGTATCTGCGGCACGGATTCAATCGAGGCAGTGCGTAAATCATCCAGGCACTCGCCGATGGAGGACGGCGTCACCGTTCCGGTCCGTGCACTGGCCGCCCTTCCGGACAGGCTGCGGGAGGCCCAGGCCGTTTTCGACAAAACCGGCGGCGTGCATGCTGCCGGCCTCTTCAGGATCCACGACGACGGCACGTCCGAGCTGCTCTGCCTTCGGGAAGACGTGGGAAGGCACAATGCGGTGGACAAGGTGGTGGGCTGGGCCCTGCGTGCCGGCATGCTTCCGCTGAAGGGTACCGTCCTCCAGGTGTCCGGGCGTGCTTCCTTTGAGCTGGTGCAGAAAGCAGCCATGGCGGGGATTCCTGTCCTGGCCGCCGTCAGCGCACCTTCCAGCCTTGCCGCCGAACTGGCTGAAGAGTCCGGGGTAACCCTGGTGGGCTTCAGCCGCGGGCAGAGCCTCAACGTCTACGCCGGAAGGGACCGGATCCTCGGTGATCCGGCCTGATGGGGGCTGGAAGAGCTCACTGTCACTTGGCTATCGGGCTGGAACGACGTAGATTTTATCCATCGAATGGAAACGCGAAACCCTGCCCAGCCACGCCCGCAAAGCCTAAGGGGAACTAATTGCACGACAACCGCCGGATCACTGAACAGCGTCTTGACCGGTTTGTGCGGGACCGCATCCTTCCTGCTGTCTACGGCAGGTCAGTCCCCCTTGAATTGAGCAGCTGGGAAGCCCCGGGGGAGCCCGTTCCGGCTTCGGAAGCCATGCGCCAGCTCTTCACCCCGCAGGAACACGGCGCTGCGTGGGGCAAGGCCTGGAGCACCAAGTGGCTCCGCCTGCAGGGCGAGGTCCCGGAAGGCTGGGGTTCGCGGGAAGGCACCGCGGTGGAGATCGTGGTCGATCTCGGCTTCAACAGCGATGTCCCCGGGTTCCAATGCGAAGGAACCGCGTGGCGGGCTGACGGCAACATCATCAAGGCCATCTCTCCCCGCAACTACCATGTGCCCCTCAAACTCCTCGGCGGCGGACTCTCCGTGGACTTCTATGTGGAGGCTGCGGCCAACCCGGATGTCGCGCAAGGCTGGTCCTTCGTGCCCACACCCCTGGGGGACAAGGCAACCTCGGGTGATGAGCCGCGGTACCGCCTTGGCCGGATCGCCATCGCCGAACTCAATGAGACCGTCTGGGAACTGAACCAGGACATCTGGACCTTGAGCGGCCTCATGCACGAACTCCCCATGGAGCTTCCCCGGCGCCACGACATCCTTCGCGCCCTGGAACGGATGATGGACATCATGGACCCGGACGATGTCGCCGGGACTGCCGCCGCCGGCCGTGAGGCCCTGGCCGGTGTCCTCAGCCAGCCCGCATACGCCTCTGCTCACCAGCTGGTGGCCACCGGCCATGCGCACATCGACTCTGCCTGGCTGTGGCCGGTCCGTGAAACCATCCGCAAGTGTGCCCGGACCTTCTCCAATGTGGTGGCCTTGATGGACGAGGACCCCGGGTTTGTCTTCTCCTGTTCCTCCGCCCAGCAATTGGCGTGGATCAAGGAGTACTTCCCGGAACTGTTCGTCCGGATCCGCGAGAAAGTCAAAGCCGGGCAGTTCGTTCCCGTAGGCGGCATGTGGGTGGAGTCGGACACCAACATGCCCGGCGGCGAGGCCATGGCCCGCCAGTTCGTGGAAGGGAAGAGCTTCTTCCAGCGGGAGTTTGGCGTCGAATGCCAGGAAGCATGGCTGCCCGATTCCTTCGGCTACTCCGGCGCGCTGCCACAGATCGTGAAAGCGGCCGGCTCCCGGTGGTTCCTGACCCAGAAGATTTCCTGGAACAAGGTCAACCGCATGCCGCACCACACTTTTTCGTGGGAAGGCATCGACGGTACACGCCTGTTCACGCACTTCCCGCCGGTGGACAGCTACAACGCCGAACTTCATGGGCGGGAACTCGCCCACGCTGAGCGCAACTATCGGGAGCATGGCCGGGGAACCATGTCCCTGGTTCCCTTCGGCTATGGCGACGGCGGTGGCGGACCTACGCGGGAAATGGTGGCCGCTGCGCACCGCACCAAAGACCTGGAAGGCTCACCGAAGGTCACGATCGGTACCCCCAGGGACTTCTTCACGGCTGCGGAGGCTGAATACTCCAACCTGCCCGTGTGGGTGGGGGAGATGTACCTGGAGATGCACCGGGGTACCTACACCAGCCAGGCAAAGACCAAGCTGGGCAACCGTCGCAGCGAGCACCTGCTGCGCGAAGCCGAGCTTTGGTGCACCACCGCCGCAATCCGCGTGGGGGAGCAGTACACCTATCCAACGCAGGAGCTGAAGAGGCTGTGGCAGCTTGTCCTCCTGCAGCAGTTCCATGACATCCTTCCGGGCAGCTCCATCGCGTGGGTACACCAGGACGCAGAGCGGAACTACGAGGCAATCTCACGGGACCTTGAAGCCATCATCAACGACGCCGCCCAGGCCTTGGTGGGGCAGGGCGGCACGGAGTTCCTGCTCAATGCCGCTCCCCACAAACGCCTAGGGGTTCCGCCCCTGGCAGTGGGGCAGGCCGGCCGGGCCGGGGCTCCCGTTTCCGTCACTGAAACCGATGGCGGTTTTGTGCTGGACAACGGCGTGATCCGGGCGGTCCTGGACGGGAACGGCCTGCTCACGTCCCTGGTGGACCACGCGAGCGGCCGCGACGCGATTGCACCCGGCCAGGCCGGAAACCTGCTGGAACTGTACCGCGATACCCCCAATGAGTGGGATGCCTGGGATATTGAGGAGTTCTACCGTCACAACGTCACTCCGCTGGCCACGGCGGACGCCGTCGGGCTCGAACGCACGGCGACGGGCGCCGTCGTGGTCGTCAAACGGCGGGTGGGTTCCTCCACCATCACGCAGCGCCTCACGCTCGACGCCGGGGCTGAATCGCTGGCCATCTCCACGGACGTGGACTGGCAGGAGCGCGAGAAAATGCTCAAACTCGCCTTCGCCCTGGACGTGCGCGCGGACAGGTCGGCGTCCGAGACACAGTTCGGCCACGTGTTCAGGCCAACCCACACCAACACGTCATGGGATGCAGCCAAGTTCGAGATCTGCGCCCACCGCTGGATCCACGTGGCCGAGCCCGGTTACGGTGTGGCGCTCAGCAACGGCTCGAGTTACGGCCATGATGTCACCCGCGCCGTCCGGGACGACGCGGGAACCACGACGACGGTACGCGTCTCGCTGCTGCGCTCGGCCCGGTTCCCCGATCCCGAAGCGGACAGGGGCCAGCACACCCTGGACGTGTCCATCAGGCCGGGCGCGGGAATTGCCGACGCCGTGGAAGAGGGCTACCGGACCAACCTCAAGCCGCGCTTCATCCGGGGCTCCCGGCCCGTTGAGCCGCTGCTGTCCGTGTCCAACCCGGCGCTGGTGGTGGAGGCTGTCAAGCTCGCGGAGGACGGTAGTGGGGATGTGATCGTGCGGCTGTACGAGTCGCTGGGCCAGCGCTCCAAGGGTGTTGTCCGGGCAAACTTCGGTTCCACCGGGGTGACGGCCACCGACCTGCTGGAGAGGCCAACGGAAACCCCGGGGGTCAAGGAGGTCCAAGGCGCGGCCGAACTGGAGCTCCGGCCCTTCCAGCTGGCAACGCTCCGCTTCGCAGTCCAGAAACGGCGCTTCGCAGTCTAGGAACGGCACTTCGCAGTGCAGGAACGGCCCGCCGGAACCACCGGCGGGCTACTCCACCAGCTCGGTGTCCACCACGTCCTTGAGGACCTGCACCCGCAAGGGGATGACCGCGTCAAAATGCTTGATGTCGGCTGCCACGTTCTTGGAGAACACATCCCCCACCAGGTCAGGCATCTCCCGTACCCTGTCCAGGTAGCGGTCGGCGGCAAAGTCGAACTCCGACCTGTTGGCGCGTATTTGGGCGTTCACGGCCTTGGCCTCATCAGCGATTTTCCGGTATTCCTCATCGGATGCATTGCGTGCTTCGGCGTCGTCGAGCCTGGTCTCGAATTCGTCCTTGATCCGGACGAATTCTGTGTAGCTTTCCTCGGACTTCGCCGTTACTTCGGCGTGGGCCTCCAGCTCAGCCACCCGGTTATCGAACGTGCGGGCAAACTCTACATACGCTGCGTTCTTTGACTGTTTCAGATCGCCTGCTGCTTTCCGGCAGGGGCCGGCTGCCTGGGCGAGCAGCGTCTGGCGCTCACGGAGGCTGGACGCTTTGGACCCCACGAACAGACCGTTGCATCCGGCCTCGTCACCTTCCCGGAAGAGACCTTCGAACAGGGGATAGGAGTCGACGAGTCCTTCCATGTAGTCAAAGTAGCCCTCGTGTGACTCCACCAGCTGCTGTAAGGCCACACCCACCGGATCTTCACCGGAACCATGGCTGGACTTCACGTTCTGCAGTGCGGCGCGCGCGGCATCGGAGGCCTGCCTGAATTCATCCCGTTGCTTCTGGCTGGCCTTCTCCGCATCGGCACGGGACGCCGGCGCGTTCCGTGCTTCCTTGTAAGCGGCCAAATACGCGTTGACTGCAGGGGAGACTTTTGCCCGCGTGTCACTGAGTGCGTTGAGCCGGTCATCCTTGAGCAGGGACAGGCTCTCTTTCCGCTGCTCTCCGGCGAAGTGGGTGACGCCGACTATGGTGCCGGCGGCGATGACCAGCAGTGCTACGGCAATGCCGATGATCAGAAGGGCAGGATTGCGCTTGCGGCGGGCGGGTGCCGTGGTGGTGTCCGGCTGTTCCATGGTCATGGCCTATTTCCCCTCCTGGCCGGCGGCATCGAACCGGTCCAGCCGCTCCTTCAGGACCCGCCCCAGTTCCTCGTTGGAGCTGTTGGCCTCGTCAACAAGCTTCGTGGAGCTTTCCTTGACCGCTGTCTCATACGTGGTCCTGACCTTGCCCAGGGCATCGTTGATGTCCAGCAGGGCCACACCTGCGGTGGTCCGCTTGGCGAGGCGCTCAAGCTCGCTGGTGGCGTCCAGGACCTCCTGCTGCTTATCGCGCTGGCCCTTGATAACGCCTTCGATCCCCGTCAGGAGCTCCACCGTGGCCGGATCCGAGGTGTCCTTCGCGTCCGCCAGCGCCCCAAGGCAGGCATCTGCAGTCTTCACGTAGTCCTCGGCGTATGTCGGGCTTGTGACGTTCAAGTCAGCGTGGAGGGGTGCGCAGGGGCCTCCCACCGAGCGGGTGATGTTGGCCGTATTGGTAATGCGCTGGTCGTTGTAATCCACCACCGCTCCGTAATGCTCCTTAAAGCGGTTGAAGGCATCGGCAAGGCTGCCGTCGCCAAGTGCCGGCGACTCCGCCATTTGGTCCAGCCGTGCCCTGTTGGTGCGGGACTCGCGCTGCAGCCGCTCCGTCTCCTGCTGCAGAACTGTTTCCTTCTCCTGCTCATCCGCGCTCTCGGAGACCACGTTGGTGTACCGGGCTGTGAAGTCCTGCACCAACGGGTCGTAGAGGTTCATGGAGGTGTCCACGATCACCCGTTGCTTGTCCAGGCGGGCTACATCGGCGCGCTGCGCCCCTTCCGGACGGGAGAGCGCCCACCAGGTGCCAAGGCCTCCTGCGGCGAGGACCAGGGCCACCACCACGATGATGATCGGCGTACGCCGTCTGGTCTTTCCTACCGGCTGCTGTGTCGCATCCACAGTTTTCACATCCCCCACATTGCTGACTGTTGCGGCCACCTGGGCACCGAAGAACCGCGGCTCCCCTGCTGTGCAGCCCCCTTCGAGGATACGCCAGTCCAGCGCCTAGACGTCGTGTTGCAGCCGTTTGACGAAGAGCTTGGTCCGTTCCTGGCGGGGTGCCCGCAAAACCTCGGCCGCCGGTCCGCGTTCAACCACCACGCCGCCGTCCATGAAAATGACTTCGTCCGCCACGTGCCGGGCGAACGCCAGCTCGTGGGTGACGATCACCATGGTCCATCCTTCTTCGGCGAGTTCCTTGATGACACCCAGGACATCGCCAACCAGTTCCGGGTCCAAGGCGGAGGTAGGTTCGTCGAAGAGGAGCAGCTGAGGCTTCAGCGCCAGGGCGCGGACGATCCCTACACGCTGCTGCTGGCCCCCGGAGAGCTCAAAGGGGTAGGCGTCGCGCTTGTCACCCAGGCCAACCCTTTCCAGCAGCCGCACGGCTTCCTCGATGGCCTGGGCTTTGGGGCGCTTTTGTACCTGCACCGGGCCCTCGATGACGTTCTTCAACACGGTCATGTGCGGGAACAGGTTGTAGTGCTGGAACACCATCGCACTGCGGTCACGGAGGGCGGCGATGTCCTTCTTGCCCACTTTGGAGCCGAAGTCGATGGCGAGTCCGGCTTCGGCGCCGTTGCCGCCAAAGGTGACAGTGCCGGCGTCGGGAATTTCCAGGCCGTTCAGCGACCGCAGAACCGTGGTTTTACCGGAGCCTGAAGGTCCGATCAAGGCCACCACCTGGCCACGGCGGATCTGCAGGTCGATGTCGCGGAGGACCACGTTGCTGCCAAAGGCCTTGGCCAGGTTGCGGGCTTCCAGGACCAGCGCGGCAGGCTGTGAAGGCGGGGGTGCGTCAGTGGGCGACATAGCGGTCCAATCTCCGCTCCACGGCAGATTGCGCTGTGGAGAGGACGAGGCAGATGACCCAGTAAACCAAGGCTGCCTGCAGGTAGAGGATCATGAATTCCTGGCTGAAGGCCGCGATCTGCTGGGCGTTTCGGAAGAGTTCCGTGACCAGGATCAGCGAGGCCAGTGACGTGTCCTTGACCAAGGAAATGAAGGTGTTGGACAGCGGCGGTACAGACACGCGTGCAGCCTGGGGAAGGATGATGCGGACCAGGGTCTGACCGCCGGACATGCCGATGGTGTGTCCGGCTTCCCACTGTCCCTTGGGGACCGACAGGATGGCCGCGCGGATGATCTCTGCCGCGTACCCGCCTACGTTCAACGAGAACGCGATGACGGCACTGGGCCACGGATCAAGCTTCACGCCAAGGTTCGGCAGGCCATAGAAAATCACGAAGAGCTGCACCAGCAGGGGAGTGCCTCGGATCACCGAGACGTAGAAACGTCCGATGCCGGAGAGCACGATGTTGGGGCTGAGCCGCATGAGCGCGACCACGAGCGCCAGCACGAGGCCGAAGGTAAAGGACAGCAGGGTCAGGGGGATGGTGCCGGTGACGGCGCCCGTGACGAGCGGGCCGAAGGAACTCCAGACGAGATCCCAGTTCATCTATTTGGTGACATCCGCGCCGAAGTACTTGTCCGAAATCTTTGCCAGGGTTCCATCGGACTGGAGGTCGGCCAGTGCCTTGTTGACTTCATTGGCCAGTTCCGTGGAACCCTTGCGGAAGACGAACGCGCTCTCGGTCTTGTCCGGTGCCTCTGCGGCGACCTTCAGGCCGGAGTCCGGCGTGGTCTTGGCGTAGTCGAGGTAGGTCAGCTTGTCATTAACGGTGGCATCCACGCGGTCCTGCTGCACCAGCGTGGCTGCCTGCGCCCAGCCTTCCACCGCCTGGACGTTGGCGCCGGCGTCAACGGCCATCTTGTAGAAGTTCGAGGTCAAGGACTGCGCGGTGGTCTTGCCCTTGAGGTCGGCGAAGCTGTTGATGTCCGAGGTGTCGGACTTGGTGACCACCACGCCGGTGGACACGGTGTACGGAGTCGAGAAGTCGTACTTGGCCTTGCGCTCGTCATTAATGGAGATCTGGTTGGCAATGGTGTCGAACCGCTTGGCGTCCAGGCCTGCGAAGATGCCGTCGAACTGGGTTTCCTGGAAGGTGGCCTTGACGCCGAGCTTCTCTGCGACTGCCTTGGCAATCTCTACGTCGTACCCGGTCAGTTCACCTGCGCCGTCGGCATGGAAACTGAAGGGCCGGTAGGTGCCCTCCGTGGCAATGACCAGTTCGCCCTTGGATTTCACGTCCGACAGGGAGGTATCCCCTCCACCGGACTGTGCCGGAGTTGAACCACCGCCGCATGCCGACAGTGCAAGGGCAACTGAGGCCAGGGTGGCTGCGAGGACGGACCGGCGGTTGCGAAGGCTGTTCATGGAGCCATCTTAGTCACGGGCGGGAAAGTACCAGCGGGTAACACCGCCCGGCTGTATTATCACGCTCAGAAACGGCCGTTAAAAAGGCTGAGTGGGGGCGGTCCCCAACAGCCCGCCACCACTCATCCCCCCAATTGTGATCCCGTGGGCGCCACATCCACCGGAAACCCGTTCTCTGATTCCGGTGTCAGGCTGCGGCCTCTTTCACACATTCATGATTGTGCCACGAAATTATGGTTTTGTGAAAGTCTTACGCCGTAAGTCGTGCTTTTCGCTTTGCCACGGTTTTTGAGAACCAGATCCCCGCTAGCCCGATCGCTGTTGCCAGGACCGCCGAGTAGTTGATCAGCGAACGCAGCCACAGGTGCACCGCGGGGATCAGGGGGAAAAGCTGCGACACCAGGAGCAGGGTCAAACCCACGAACAGGGACACTGACGCAGCCCTCAGCAGGCCCGGAGCGCGGCCCGTGATGGTGCGCCAGATGGCCGGAAGCAGGCACGCTGAAACGTAGCCCGGATAGAAGCGCCCAAGGGCCGCGTAGGCCTCCATGGAAGGGCCCCACGTCAGGCCGTTCATGCCCACAGTGGAACCGCGGGTGTCCGTGATGACAAAGAAGTAAGTGGTCAGTGCCGCCGTAAGGGCAAGGACGGCCAGCCCCCATGGCCCCCTGATGGCCTGGACCGCCGACTTGGAGTCGAAGCCGGTGGCAATCTTGTAGCCCATCAGCAGGAACGTCCCGTAGAGCAGGAAACGCAGGATCAGGTTTGTCACGTTCATGCCGCCCAGCACGGCGTCGATGGCCATGTACGGGCCTTCAATGCTGAGGAAGATGTCGAGCGTGATGAGCGCGAAGATGTAGAAGACCACACGGTTCTCCCCGCGCAGCAGGCTGGGGATACGCGCCACCGTGATGGCCAGGCAAACAATCAGCGTTGCCCAGGGCAGGACAGCTGTCATCCGAGGTTCTCCCAAATCCGTTCCGTGTGTTCCTGGTCTTGTTCTTGTCTTCGAAGGGTCTTGCCGAGGGCCTGGAGCCGTTCACCGGCCAGCGTTACCAAGGCGCCCAAGGTCATGCTGTCCAACGCTTCCTGACGGCCGCGCAACGGCCATCCGGCCTCCGCTTCGGTGATCAGCCCGCTGGCCACGAGCCCGCCGGCAGGTCCGACGCCGGCCGCCCGGGACGTAGCGATCGCCAGCTCGGGGGGAAGCCTGTTGGCCGTCAGATGTGCCGAGAAGTTCTGGGGGGCGATGCCGGTGGCTTCGCTGACGCGGTGCCGCAACTCGCCGTCGTCGATCGCGTCCACCCAGTTCCGCACAGCGGTGGGGTGCGGTGGATCAGACAGGCGGCCCGGCGGAATCGATCCCGGTTCGCTTCGTTCAACCACCGCACGCAACAGGTCCGTGGTGGCCACCTGGCTTACCAGTTCGCATGACGTCGGCGGAACCGGTTCTCCGCGAAGGTCCGCATAAAGGTCGAACGTGGCCAGGGCCTGCACCGGGTTGATGTTGTAGGCGCGGCTGATGCTGACCAGCGTGGATTCCGCCACCTTTCCGCGGACCAGCTGCTGGGCCAAGGTTGTTCGTTTGATCCCGGAGATCCTGCAGACGTCGGCCGTGCTGGCGTCGGGCGCAACGCCTTGGAGCCATCTTTGGAATGCCTTGGACTGAAGGGGCATGTAGAGCTTTCTGGATCTTTCAAACTGGCGGTTCCCCGCAAGGCTGCAAGGAGGATGGCGGGTGGGGTACATCTTGATTTTACGCGGAGGCCACATTGAATTATGCTTGATGCTTGAACCCGTTGGTCCGTACACCCCCCAAGTCCGGACCAGCGGGTTTTTCCATGCCCGCCTGAGCGCGGGCCGCGAGAGGACAGACACATGACTGCAACCTTGGTGGCCAAGGACCTGGCCGGCGGACACGGCCACCGTACCCTCTTCTCCAAACTGTCGCTGACGGTGGCGCCCGGGGACGTGGTGGGCGTGGTGGGTGCCAACGGCGCGGGGAAGTCCACGCTGCTGCGCATCCTGGCCGGCGTCGACCGTCCGCAGGAAGGCACGCTCAGCCTGGCGCCGTCGGACGCATTCGTCGGCTGGCTGCCCCAGGAGCACGAGCGGATCGACGGCGAGACTGTGGCCGGGTCCATCGCCCGGCGCACCGGATGCGCCCGGGCCACGGCAGAGATGGAAGCCAGTGCCGAGGCGCTCGGCTCCGGCGCGCCCGGTGCAGATGACGCCTACTCGGCAGCGTTCGACCGTTGGATGGCGTCCGGCGCGGCCGACCTCGAAGACCGCATTCCCGCAGTGCTGGCGGACCTGGGCTTTGAACCGGGCGCCGACGCCCTCATGACCGGGCTCTCGGGCGGCCAGGCGGCACGGGTGGCGCTCGCCGCCCTGCTGCTGAGCCGCTTCGACGTCGTCCTCCTCGACGAACCCACCAACGACCTCGACCTCGACGGCCTGGCCCGGCTGGAAGCCTTCGTCCAGGGCCAGCGGGGTGGCATGGTGTTGGTGTCCCATGACCGTGAGTTCCTGGCCCGCTGCGTCACCAGGATCGTGGAGCTGGACCTGGCGCAGAACTCCGTGGCGGTCTACGACGGCGGTTACGAAGCTTTCCTCGAAGAGCGGGCCATCGCAAAACGCCATGCCCGGGAACGCTTTGAGGAATACGCGGCCACCAAGGCGGACCTCGTTTCCCGGGCCAGGACGCAACGGGAGTGGAGCTCCCAGGGTGTCCGCAACGCCATGCGGAAGAGTCCGGACAATGACAAAATCAGGCGCGCGGCCAGCACTGAATCTTCCGAGAAGCAGGCACAGAAGGTGCGGCAGATGGAGTCGCGGATCGCCCGGCTCACCGAGGTGGAGGAGCCCCGTAAGGAGTGGCAGCTCCAGTTCAGCATCGGCCAGGCGCCCCGCTCCAGCGCCGTGGTCGCCACCTTGCGGGACGCCGTCGCACGTCAAGGCAGCTTCACGCTGGGTCCTGTCAGCCTGCAGCTCAACGGCGGTGAGCGGATCGGCATTACGGGCCCCAACGGGGCCGGGAAATCCACTCTGCTGCGCCTGCTGCTGGGGACCCAGGCACCTGACGACGGCGATGCTTCCCTGGGTGCCTCCGTCTCCATCGGCGAAATCGACCAGGCGCGCGGACTGCTCGACGGCGGGCGGCGGCTTGGCGATGCGGTGGAAGCCGTGCTGGTGGATTGGGCCAGCGCCGACGTACGCACCCTCCTGGCGAAGTTCGGCCTCAAGGCGGACCACACGTCCAGGACCGTGGACTCGCTGTCCCCGGGGGAGCGGACGCGAGCGGCCCTGGCGCTCCTGCAGGCCCGTGGCGTGAACCTGCTGGTGCTGGATGAACCTACCAACCACCTGGACCTGCCGGCGATCGAACAATTGGAAGAGGCTTTGGAAAGCTACGAGGGTGCGTTGCTGCTGGTGACCCATGACCGTCGGCTGCTGGAGAACGTGCGGCTGGATTCGCGGTGGCACGTGGACCAGGGGCGCGTCCAGGAGCTGCACCACGTTCCCGGTCAGGAGAAGCAACGATGAGCATGGATGGCGTGGCCTGGAGCTCGCTGTACAAACTGACGCGGGCCCAGAGCGGCTCGCAGCCCTTCTCCAAGGCGACCCTCAAGCGGGTCCTCGGCTTTGCGGCACCGCACAAAGGCAAGCTCATAGCCTTCGTGGTGGCCTCGGTTGCCGGAGCAATCCTTGCTGTGGCCACCCCCGTGCTCGCCGGCCAGGTTGTTGACGCGATCATCGGGAAGGCCGGAGCAGGAACGATCATCTGGCTGGCCGTCCTCATTGCTGTGGTGGCCGTCGGCGAGGCGGGGGTGGGCCTGCTCACCCGGTGGTTGTCCTCGACGATCGGTGAGGGCGTGATCGTGGACCTGCGCACGCGGGTGTTCGACCACGTGCAGCGAATGCCGGTGGCTTTCTTCACGCGGACACGCACCGGCGCCCTGGTGAGCCGGTTGAACAACGACGTCATCGGAGCCCAGTCCGCGTTCGCCGGAACGCTGTCCGGCGTGGTCAGCAACGTCGTGGCGCTGGTCCTTACCCTGGCTGTCATGCTGAGTACCTCGTGGCTGGTCACTGTGCTGGCCATGATCCTCCTGCCGGTGTTCCTCATTCCGGCCCGGCGCATGGGGTCCAGGCTGGCAGACCTGCGCCGCGAAGCCGCCGCCCACAACGCTGCCATGGGTACGCAGATGACGGAGCGGTTCTCCGCGCCCGGTGCCACGCTGGTGAAGCTCTTCGGCCGGCCCGACGAGGAGTCACGTGAGTTCGCCGCCAGGGCCGGAAGGGTCCGGGACATCGGCATCCGCACGGCGATGCTGCAGTTCACGTTTGTCACGGCATTGACCCTGGTATCGGCCTTGGCGCTGGCTTTGGTGTACGGCCTGGGTGGCTGGCTTGCCATCGGCGGCCAGCTGGCTCCCGGCGACGTCGTGGTCCTGGCACTGCTGCTCACCCGCCTGTATGCGCCGCTGACCGCGCTGTCCAACGCGCGGGTGGAAATCATGAGCGCGTTGGTCAGTTTTGAGCGGGTGTTCGAAATCCTCGACCTCAAGCCGCTCATCAGCGAGAAGCCGGACGCCGTCGCCATCCCCGCAGGCCCGGTGGCCGTGGAGTTCGACGACGTGCGCTTCTCCTACCCCGCCGCCGACAAGGTCTCGCTGGCGTCGCTGGAAGAGGTCTCCACCCTTGACACCCGTGGCGGCGAGGAAGTCCTGCACGGTGTGGCCTTCCGGGTTGAGCCGGGCCAGACCGTTGCCTTGGTTGGTTCTTCCGGCGCGGGCAAATCCACGGTGGCCCAGTTGCTCTCGCGCCTCTATGACGTGGATTCCGGCGCTGTCCGGTTGGGTGGCGACGGGCCGGGCACGGGCGTTGATGTCCGGGATGCTCGGTTCGACTCCCTGCGGGACACCCTGGGCATGGTGACCCAGGACGGGCACCTGTTCCACGAGACCATCGCCTCCAACCTGCGCCTTGCCAGGCCGGACGCCACCGAGGACGACATGTGGGACGTGCTGCGGAGGGCCCGCCTGGAACCCATGATCCGGTCCCTGCCCGACGGCCTTGACACCGTGGTGGGAGAACGGGGCTACCGGCTTTCGGGCGGGGAGCGTCAGCGGCTGACCATCGCCCGCCTGCTCATCAAGCAACCGCGGGTGGTCATCCTGGACGAAGCCACGGCAGCGCTGGACTCCACCAACGAGGCCGCTGTCCAAGCGGCTCTGGGGGAGGCACTCGAGGGGCGTACCGCCGTCGTGATTGCCCACCGCCTGTCCACTATCCGCGCGGCAGACGCGATCCTGGTAGTGGAGGACGGAAGGATCGTGGAGCGGGGTACGCACAGCGAGCTGCTGGCGGCCGACGGCCGGTACGCAGAGCTGTACCGCACCCAGTTCGCGGAAGCAGCCGCAGTCGCCCAGGAGGCAGTCCCCGACCACTAGCACCCAAGTAGGTCGCAGTTAAGCGCGTTTTGAGAGCTCAAAACGCGCACAACTGCGACCTAGTTGGGGGAGGCGAGGGCTGGAAGGACGTGGTCCGTCAGGAGCGGGGCGAGATCGCCCGGAAGTTCCGCGTGCAGGTCCAGCCAGCGGATCTCGGCGATTTCCGCCGAGGGATGCGCCTCCCAAGTGCCGGGTGCGGTGAAGACCGTTGCCTCGATCGTGGTTTCTGCTTCATTGGCGGCAACGGCATGCCACACACCCATGGGCTCAAGCTCCGCCGGCGGTACGTCGATGCCGACTTCCTCCGCCAGCTCCCGTGATGCCGCCTGGGCGGCTGTTTCGCCCGGTTCCGGCTTCCCGCCGGGGTGCATGAACTTGTCCGTGCCGCGCTTGCGGACGGTGAGCAGTTGACCGGCCTGGTTGTAGACGCACACTGCGCTGACCACGATCACGTTCATACAGTCCTCCTCAACTGCGATTCCAGCAGCAGGTCCTTCGCCGGGCCGCGGACATCCCAGGTGAAGCTGAAGGCGTCCGGACCTTGCCAGGTGTAGTTGACGTAGTAGTCATCCGGGTCGCACCAGTGCTTGTCCTGGTTGGCGTGGGCGGCGAAGCTCATCGCGTGGAACGGCCGTCCGTCCGGAAAGAAGACGTCCATGGTCTGGCCGTCGGCTCCGGGTTTGAGGAGGTATTCACGGAACGCCGGCCCTGAATGGGCAGGCCAGTGCATGGTGCCGTCTTCGCGGTAATCCAGCCCGCCGTCGGGGTTCCTGGTGTAACGTACGACGCCGGTGAAGGTACCGCGTGTGCCGGTGGCGCGGTCGAGGAGTGTCCGCTCCACACTCCAGCTGCCGGCCAGGTAGGCCTGCAGGTCCCGGGGAGGCTGCTGGTGGTTCAAGTGCCCTCGATTGGAATCGAACCAACGACACCGGCTTTAGGAGAGCCGTGCTCTATCCACTGAGCTACGAGGGCCTGTGCGTCCTTGGCGCATGAATCCCACTGCTGGAGCTCCTTGGCCCGGACACGACTACAAGCATACAAGCTGCGGGGCCGCTCCCCGAACACCGCTAGGCTGGCCACCATGAATGGGCACGGCGCAGCACCTTCAGCAGCGGGAACGTTCCTTCCCGATGTCCGCAGCATCCGGGCAAACATCGGCGGCTGGGCGCATTTGAGCGTCGTCCAGTATTTCGTGGCGGAGGCCGCCGTCATCGAGGCATGGGCGGGTCCCCAACCGTACAGCCGGGCAACGGGTTTCATCAGCGACCTCGGCGCGGTTTCCTGCGGGGTCTACGAGGACCGGGACGTCTGCTCGCCGTTGCATCTGCTGATGAACGCCTCTTTTGTGGTCCAGGGGCTGGCCTTGCTCCTGGGCGCGGCATTGCTGGGGGCCGGGATCTTGTGCGTAGCCG
This sequence comes from Paenarthrobacter sp. NCHU4564, assembly GCF_052156435.1. Taxonomy (NCBI): domain Bacteria; kingdom Bacillati; phylum Actinomycetota; class Actinomycetes; order Micrococcales; family Micrococcaceae; genus Paenarthrobacter; species Paenarthrobacter sp. NCHU4564. Next base: position 118,749 of record NZ_JBQLIS010000009.1, on the reverse strand, counting down.
CGAGGCCAGGTGCCCGTGCCCGCCGTTTCCAGGAAGTTGCCGGCAATGGATCCGCCCGCGTGTTGTCCAAGTCCTGGGTCCTCGCCGTCGCCGTGCGGATCCTGACTGCCGTGGCAGGGGCGGGAACCGTCATAGTGGGCCTCGTGCCGGAGGACCACGCCTCGCCGTGGCATTTCGCCGGTGCGCTGATGTTTTTCATCGGTGGTGGTTTTGCCCTGTTGTTGCTGGGAATACTGTGGTTCCGGCAGACGCCCATGAGTTGGTTCATCGCAGCTTGCGGGGTGCTGTGCATCGGGGCGCTGGTGGTAGGCGGGCTGACCCGGATGGAGGTGCCGCAACCGGGAACACTGGAGCGGCTCATGGGCTACCCGGTAACGATCGGCCTGTCAGCCGCAGGCCTGGTGATCGCCCAGCGGGTGTCTGCGGAACGGAAGGCCGCGCGCAGCCGGACATGACGGCGGCTGCCGAGTCTGGCGCTGCGAATTATTTATTGGCGCGCTTGCGGCCCAGGAAGACCGCCGCCACCCCGCAGGCCAGGCTGACGAAGAACAGCACCCACGACGCCACGGTGAGGCCCGAGGCCAAGGCGACCGAACCGGCGTCGGGCGTTTCCGGGGTGAGCATGGAGTCGATCGCGGCGTTGGACCACAAGTGCGCCACGGCGAACAGCAGGGGAGCAGCCCACATGGCCCAGCGCAATGCCTTGCGGGCCACGTTGCTGCCGATCAGCAACAGCCAGGTAAAGCCGAAGATCAGCGGGAACAGGGTGCCCGCCGTCTTATGGATGTAATTGAGCTGGCCCCGGTCGTTGTCGTCCATGGCACCTCGGAGCTGGGCCACGTAGTCCTGGGAGAAACCGCCAATCAGGGAGTCGGGCATGGCCATGCCGTCGGAAAGCTGGGTCATCTGGTTGAGTGTCAGCAGGTGGAGGTACCAGAACAGGAACAGGCTGGCCACCACTCCCGCGATCACGATCAGCCTCGAATTGCCCTGCGCTTTTTGCGGCGTCCGCTGTGTAGTGGGGTTGATGACGGGCGGCAGCGAGTGTTGGGGAACCGCTGCTTTGGCCCCGTGCTTCTTGATGCGCTGTGCTGGTGTCTTGGCCATGCCATTCATTATCCCGCCACATAAGCTGGAGCCATGACCACTGGCAGGCACACCGCTACTGAACTCGACCCTTCGCTTGACGATTACCAACTGGCCAGCGCCCTGGTCCGTGAGGCAGGCCAACTGGCGCTGCTGATGCGGATGGGTGGATTGCAGGGCGAACGCAAGACATCGATTTCCGACGTCGTCACGGCGGCCGACCGCGCGGCCGAGGCGTATGTGCTGGAACAGTTGCGCCGCTGCCGCCCGGATGATGGCATCCTCGGCGAGGAAGGCGCTTCCGTGGCCGGCACCAGCGGCCGGACCTGGGTGATCGACCCCGTGGACGGCACCTACAACTTCCTGCACGGTTCCAGCTACTGGTGCTCTGCCATTGCGCTCAAACGCGACGATTCCGATCGCGGCGGCAACCCGGTGGCGGACCCCTCAGTGATCCTGGGCGCCATTTACCAGCCTGAACCGGACAAGTTGTGGCTGGGCGGCGAAGACAGGCCTGCCACGTTGAACGACGAACCCATTTCGGGCGCGGGGGAGACTTCCGTGGCTGAACTGTGCGCGGCCACGTACATCCACCCCACGTGGCTCGCCGACCCCAGGACCGCCATGCCGTGGCATGCCGCAGCAATTACGGCAGCGTCCCTTCGAATGTTCGGTTCCGGGTCCTGCGACCTTGGCCGCGTCGCCGACGGCGAGCTGGGCTGCTGGTTCCAGCACAGCTGCCCGGAGTGGGACTGGCTCCCCGGCAAGGCGATCGTCCGCGCGGCAGGCGGGGACACCGCCGTCGTGCAGGTCAACGGAATGAACTGGTTCATGGCAGGAGGTACGACGGCGGTCCGCGAGTTGCGTGCCGCCCTCACCTCTGTTCCGCAGTTCGCTTAGGCGCCGGAACGCGTTAACCCCTTCGGGTACCTCCCCGGGCAGGGCCGTCCGCCCTTGTTAGTTTGCACCGGGGGTGATTGTGCCCCGCAATCTCAGCTGCCGGTCCCTGTCCTGCAGCGTTCGCAAGGGGGAAATACTTGAATAACAAGAGCAAGCTCTGGCCTGCTGCCGTCGGCGCTACTGCCGCATCGGTGCTGGCCATGGGCCTCGTAGCGGTTCCTGCCGCCAATGCCGCCCCCACCGATGTCATTTCGGTGGGCAGCGGCCAGATCATTGACGGCACCGTCCTGGCCATCCCGGACTTCGCCGGGCTTGCCGCCAACGGCGCGGCAACGGCCGAGCAGATCGGTACGCCGCCAAGCGGTCCTGCAGTCATCGAAAACAGCACGCCCCTGGACCTCAGCGCCGTGTTCGGCGTAGTGAATGTGGGCGCGGGGAACATCCCGCTGCTGCAGAACAACGGCATCATCCAGGTCGGTGCCGTCAGCCAGTACGGCAAGGCCGTCAACGACGGCTCCTCGGAAGCTTTCTCCGGGACCGTCAGTGGCGCACCCGGCCTGGTAACCTTGCCGGCCGGCCTGCCGACCTCCGGTGACCCGGCCATCCCGGCGGCGCGCATCACCGCAGGCACGGCCGCTATCCTGGGCGGCGCGGACCTGGTCAACGTTACCCTGGACATCGACACGCTCGCCGCAGCCGCCAAGAAGGACCAGGGCGCCGCACCGCAGGGTGCCTACTCCGTTGCCGGGGTTTCGGCCGAAGTCGGCGGCACGATCGTCCAGGGTGTGGCCAGCGCCGTGGACCCGCTGCTGACCACCGCCAACGTTGCCTTGGGCGCCGTAGGACTGCCGATCACCAACCCGCTGGCAAGCGGCGTCATCGAGATCACGGAAGCGGATCTGCTGGCTGCGGCAGGCGTCTCCGACCTGAACTCGCTGCCTGCCGGCACGGACATGGTCTCCTTCCTCCCGGCAGCGGTGTCCACCAAGATCCAAAGCATCCTGGCCACCACGCTGGCCACCACCCGGAGCGCCGTGGAGGCACTGCCTGACACCATTCCGCCGCTTGGACTGCCAAACATCGCCAAGACCACGGCCCTCCTCGCCGTGGGCACCCTGGAAACCGCCATCAACACCCTGGTGGGCGGCCTGACTGCCAGCCTCGTCACCCCGCTGGGCGACGCTTTGACCGCCTTGGTGTCAGCCCGCGTCAACGTGCAGGAGACGGCACCGTCGGGCGCCTTCACCCAAACCGCGCTGCAGGTTGGCGTGGCCGGCGGCTCCATCGCCACCGTGGATCTGGCCAGCGCCACCGTTGGTCCGAACCTCGACGCGGCAGCGATTCCGCTGGTGAACGCGGACACCCTGGCCATCAGCGGTGGCGTGGGACTCCTGGCGCTGTTCACCTGGCTGTTCGTCCGCTCGCGCCGCCAGGTCGCGGCAGCAGCTGCCTGATCGCTCCGGCGCATCAGCAGCAGCGAAAGGAGAACACGCTATGTACGGCCATAACTGGACTGCAGGCGGTACCGCCGCAGGAGGAACCGCCCTTGCCGTGACGGGTGCGCCCGCACTGGGCTGGGTCATCCTGGTTGGCATCGCCCTGCTGGTAACCGGCTTCGTGGTCCTGCGCAACAGCAGGCTCAAGGCTACGAAGCGCGGTACGGGCCCCAACCCGTAGCACCATCGGCGGGGCGGCCCCTGCAAGGGCCGTCCCGCCACCCATTTCCCTGGCCTGACCCCAGGCCATGCCCAAGCATCGGAAGTAAATGTCGGTACTCGAGTCCGCACAGGCACTGGCTTTTGTGCTGTTGGTGGTATTTCTCTCCTACATCCTGGTGATCCTGGTGCCGTTCCTGCGGCGCAAGCCGGACCCCGAGGGTGACCCTTCCGCCTTCTCGTGGCATGTGTTCGTTCCGTGCCGGGACGAGGAAGTGGTGATTGGAAAAACACTGGAACTGCTCCGCGGAAAGTTTCCCGGGGCGCATGTCTGGGTGGTCGATGACGACAGCGACGACGCCACAGCCGCCTTGGTGGAGGCCGCTGCGGACCGGGACAGCATGGTCCACCTCGTCCGGCGGCGCAGGCCCCTGGCCCGCACCGGCAAGGGCGATGCGCTCAACGCCGCCTACCGGACCCTGGACCGGTGGCTGCCGCCCGGCGTCGACCGTTCCTCGGTGATCGTCCTGGTGGTCGACGCCGACGGTCACCTTGCTGACAACGCCTTCCGTCAGGCGGCCGGTCCCCTCGCCTTCGGCGACCCGGAAGTCGGCGCCGCGCAAACCGCCGTCTGGATGTCCAACCTGGACGACCCCGACCTGGTGGGAGGCAAGGGCCGGGACCGCATCAAGCGGGCCTTCGGCCGCTACCTCGTCCTGATGCAGGACATGGAGTTCCGCACCACCATCGCCGCCATGCAGTCCCTGCGCAGGCACACCCTGACGGTGGGCCTGGGAGGAAATGGACAGTTCACCCGGCTTTCCGCCTTGGACGTGATTGCCAGAACGTCCGGGCAACCGTGGCACGGCGCCCTCCTGGAGGACTACGAGCTGGCGATCCACATCATGCTGGGCGGCTACAAAACGGTCTACATGCACGACACCCATGTGGCCCAGGAAGCGCTGCCGGATGTCCGGCGACTCCTCACGCAGCGGACCCGCTGGTGCCACGGGGGGATGCAGTGCAGCACCTACCTGAAGCGGATCTTCGAATCGCCGTACTTCAGTAATGTCGGCGCCATCGAATCGAGCTACTTCCTCATCCAGCCCTTCATCCAGATCATCGGGCTGGTCCTCTGGCCCACCCTGTTTGTCACCATGGTGGCGCAAGGGTCACTGACCATGGGCAGCTTCCAGGCGTGGATCACGGAGGCCTGGTACATCATCCCCTTGATCTTTGCCACTGGCGTGCTGCCATTTGCCCTCTGGGGAGTTGTCTACCGCAGGCAGGTCACGCCGGAGAAGAACTTCCTGCTCGGTGTCGGGTGGGGCCTTGGCTATTGGATCTACATGTACCAGAACTATGTCACCGTGCTCCGGGCCACCTACCGCCTGATCACCGGGCGCCAAGGCTGGGCCAAGACCCGGCGCAACCATGAGAACGACGCCAACCTCCTAGCGAAGGAAGCCTGATGGCCACGAGCGCAGAAACCAGCGGCCCCGCACTTCCCCTTGGACCACGTGCCCTCCCCGTGCGTGGCGGACGCGGCGGGGGGATACCCGGATTATTGTTCCTGGCTGCCGCTGCCGTGGCCATGCTGCAGCAGGAAACCGTGAGGGCGGCAGAGGCCTGGCTCATGGCCGCGGTCTTCGACGGCATCCTGGGGGGCGCCTCCTACAGCGTGGACGACATCATCTTCCACAACGTCGGGGGCGGCCAGCCCTACGCGCTGATGGTCACGGGACTGTGTTCCAGCGCCGTGCTCCTGACACCCATCGCCGCTTTGGCAGGAATCCTGTTCCTGATGGGCCGCATCCCGGTGTCACGCTTGCTGCCCGCAGCCTTCCTGGCGCTGGTCATCGTGTGCATCAGCAATGCCACCAGGTATTTCATGATCGCCGCCGCGCAGCAGAGCTGGGGGCAGCAGGGATTCGACCTGATGCACCACTTCCTCGGTTCCTTCGTGGTGATTCTTGGCTTCGTGGCCGCCATCATCGTGCTGGTGCGTGCCGCCGTCGTCCGCCACGACAAGCAGGCCGGCGGGAAGGGCAAACGTGCCGCGTAACCTGTTTCGGGCCGCGGCCCTGGGGCTGGGAGTGCTGCTCGCCGGGTCCGGCTGCGGCGATGCCCGGAGCGGCGGGGCATCCGGAGCCGCGGTGGTTACTGCCTCGACGGACCAAACCGCGGTGGTGGGACTGTGCCACAGCCTGACCACGCCGGAGGAGTTCGCCTCGCCCAGTGACGGTTCGCCGGCGGTGCCCTGCACCGAGCCGCATACATCACAGACGTTCCTGACGGCCCAGGTCCCGGCGGCACTGGCCACCTACCCGGAACGCCCGTTTCCAGAGCAACTGCAGGACGCCACCGGCAATCTGTGCCCTGCCTCTGAACTCCGGAAGTACCTGGGCGGTGTGGACCGGGATGCCACCGCTGGCATGACCATCACGGCGTACTACCCGAGCCGTGCCGGATGGGCTGCCGGAGAACGGACGGTCAGGTGCGACGTCCTGCTGACCGCCCCTGACGGGAGTCCGCGGGAAAACACCATGGACTTGGAGGGTGCGCTCGCCGCGCCCGGTTCTGCCACCATCCGGTTGTGCTATGCGCAGGACATCAAGGACGGGGTGCTTGCTACGGAAGGCACGGACACCACCTGTTCCGAGCCCCACACCACGGAGGATGTCAGCGCCTGGTTCGGTCAGGACGCGTCCCTGGTGGGCAGGGAAGCCCAAGTGCAACGGTGCCTGCCGTTCGTCCTGGAGTTCCTCAAGGTGGATACTCTGCCGGAGAACGTGGAAGTGCGGCCCATCGTCAGGATCGACGGCGGTGCACGCGCGGTCCGCTGCGGCGTGGCACCCCGCCAGGAAGTACCCGCGCCGTGGACGGGAACGTTGGCCCCGGTCGGAGGTGTCACCAATGGTTGAGGCAAGGACTGAAGAACAAAGCAGCGGAACGGGAGAATTCGCGCCCTTGAGGGTACGTCCCGCCAGGGGAACATCACCGGGCCCCGTGCGGCGGATTGCCCGCTTCCTTGCCCGCTTGCTGGGCCCCGGTGACCTGGGCAGCCGGCCGGCGCTGCTCCCGGCGATCCTTGCAGGTCTGGTGGCAGCCGTGGCCATGGTGGTGCGGCTGTTCGTGCCTTCGCCCTCGGGCATGGCCGATCAAGGCGACGGCCACGGCCTGGCGTGCTCCCTGGGCGTCACCAATGTCCGCCCGTGGGACTATTCCGATTTCACCCGGTACATCTACCCCCGCTGGGTCCCGCACGAATTCTTTGGGGAAGCATGCGGTGCCAGCGGAAGCGGCGAGCCGGTGATGTCCTCGCAGCTTGTGCTCCTGTGGCTCGGCAAGCTGCTCACTCCGCTCCTTGGCTGGGGTCCGGGCCTTGATATGCGGGCCGTGGGCCTGGTGGGCTGTGTGGTGTTCGGCGCGCTGATCGCCGCCCTGGTCCTGGTACTGCCGGGCCGCACCAGCTTCCGGCTCCTGGTGGCCGGGCTGGTTGTCGCCGTGATGGCAGACGGGGTGTTTGCTGCATTCTTTATTTCGCCGTATCCGGAACCTGCCGCTTTCCTGGGGATCCTGGGTTTGGCCGTGGCTTTGCTGCACTACTGGAATGGCCGGAGAGTCCGCTGGGTGGCCGTGGCAGGGGTGGTGGTGGCCGGGGCCTTCCTGGTCTCCGCGAAACCCTCCATGGTGTCCTGGCTTCCTGTGCTGGTTCTGGCGCTGCTGTGGGTGCCTGCCGGGCGGAGTAGGGGTGCAACGCGTACCAGGAACCCGGGACAACAGGGGTGGTGGCGCCGCAGGCCCCTGCCGCTCGTGGCGGTGGTGGCCTTGGTGGGCGTCTCCGCGGCCGTGGTCGCTGCCCAACCCGGGCGGACGGCTGACCTGAACCTCTACAATGCCGTTTTCGCCGAGTTGCTGCCCCACTCTGTCACGCCGGAGGAAGACCTTGCCTGGCTGGGCCTGGACGAAAGCTTCGCCACTGCCAGCGGAACCACGGCAGCGTCCGCGGGTTCAGCAGTCACCAACCCGGACTTCCACCAGTTCAGGGAACAGGTGACACCGCTGAAGCTGGCCGGCTTTTACGCGACCCACCCTGAACGCCTGATTGGCATGGGGGAGCGGGGAATCTCCGCGATGCTCTCACCCGAACTGCGCTACGTAGGCTCCTTCATGGAGGACTCCGGGGAGGAACCGTTTGCCAAGGACCGGCGCTTCCCGGTGATGCTGGGGCTCCTGACGGCAATGAAGGCGGCGCCGGTGGTCCTCGTGGCCATGCAACTGCTGACCATGCTCCTGGGCCTGGCCGTTGCTTTCCGTCGAGGCGCTGCGATCGGGCGCCTGGCGGTAGTCATGGTAGCCGGGGGATGGCTCCATTTCTGGGTGGTGGTGCTGGGTTCCGGACAACCGGAGATCTACCGCCAGCTGATCGTGACGGCATTCCTGGCGGCACTCTGCGTGCCTCTGCTGGTTGCGCTCATCAGCATCCTTGCCTCCGATCGCGGGTCAAGTGATCCAGCCGTCGAGATGTAGCTGTTTGCGCATGCTGATCACATTGCCGACCTTGATTCCCGCCGCAGCGTAGCGCTGGCGGATGCGGTGCAGGTGGGCTTTGACGGTCTGTTCGCTGATGTCCAGGGCGTCCGCAACCCCGCGGACGGACAGGGCGTCGGCGCCAAGGTACAGCTGGGCAAGACGCTGTTCACGAGGTGACAACTTGACCCGCTGCGGAGGGGTGTCCAGGATGACTCCGGCGGCCTCCGGGTGGAGATACTGCTGCCCATCCACTGCCGCCCTGATGGCTTCTTCGATGGTTACCGGGCCTGCGGATTTGGGGACGTAGGCGTGGGCTCCGGCCGCCATGGCGGCCCCCGCTTCCCAACCGTCTGCGGTTGCCGCGAGGACCACCACGCGGAAGCCTGCGGCTATCAGCCATTGCACGGCAGGAATCAACTCCGAGTGGTGGTCAAGAGTGCCAAGGATGGCAACGGCCGCCCCCTTTCCGGCAGGCAACCATTCGGGGGGCTGCACGGCAGCCGGGTCCTGGGCAAGGGGGACTGCCCGCCACCCGTCCTCCACCACGAGGTCGGGGGCGTTGGCCTGCAGCCAGGCATCCAGGGTGTCGATGATCAGTTGATGCTGGTCGACCACCAGCACACGGGCCGATGTCATGCTTCTGCCTCAATCCTGATGGTGATGCTGGCACCGCCAGGGGTGGACAGGACCCGGGGCACGCCCAGGGCTTCGATCTCGCTCCACAAAGCGGGCGTGCAGCGGCTGGGCCGGAGTCCGGCCACGTTCCAGGTGACCTGCACGGTCCGTTCCAGATGCGGTTCGACGAAGATGTGGAGCTGCCGGGAGAGTTCTTCGCCGGCGGCGTCACGGTCCACCGGAGCCGCAAGCAACATGGTAACTGCCAGGATCCGTGGCCTTGACGCGTGCGGAATCCGTGCCACCACGTCAGGTTGTGCCACCACGGCCACCACGGCGTCCATGTCCGACAAAGCCAGGGACTCGGTCAACCAGTCCTTGCTACCGGCCACCAGCAGCCGGGCCCTCAACTGTCCGGCCAACCGCTGGGCGTGCTGCGACAGCTCCGGAGCCAAGGGAACGGAGGGGGCCGCCGCCACCTGCGCGTAAAGGTCCTGGATCTGGCGGTGGAGCAGGGCAAGATCGTCCCCGGTGCCCGGACCGCCTTGGCCGTCACCGGCTTCCGCCCCCTCAAGGTGGGCGCATTCCGTCGTGTCCGCGTCTGTCAGGTACCTGCGCAGGACCACCACGGCGGCGGCCCCCAGCAGGCCCGGCATCAGGGACAGGAAGAAGATCAGGGCTCCCTCGCCTGACCCGAACCGCGGTGTCAGGGAGTAGTAGAAACCACTGAGCACTGCGTTGAGAACCACCAGGAGCAAAAACCCCGGCAGGTCCCAGCGCATGGCCACCAGGAACACCATTGACGTCCCCAGCAACACGTTGAAGGTCAGGGCCGAATACCCGGACGTAGGCGTCACGAGTGAAGCGGTCATGACACCAGAGACCACGGAGGATCCCAGCCACAGCAGACGCAGGTACGGAAGGGTACGACGCCGTGTCCGGGGGTCGGAGGCCAAAAGGGCCATGGCCAAACCCAGCAAATCGAACGTCAGCGCGCCCAGGCGGGCGTGGTCGGCCGGGCTCCCGTCCACGGAACTGGCGGTGGCAACGAAGGACAGTATCCAGGTGGCCAAGGCAGTGACCACCAGGATGGACCGGGAAATGAACAAGGGCCCTGCCGCGGCGGAGACCAGGAGCGGGGACCTCAAGGAACCTCCGCATCAAGGACCACAGTGGTTCCCCGTCCCGGGCTGGACATCACCCTGGCCGCCCCTCCGGCGTCGCGCATGCGCTCCACCACCGAATGCCGGACGCCCAGCCGGTCCGCCGGAATCGCGCCCGGATCAAACCCCGTCCCGGAATCGCTGATGACCACGCAGACCCTTGACCCGGTACGGGACAGCAAAACATCCACGCGTTCAGTGCCCGAGTGCCGGACCGCGTTCACCACGCATTCGTCGGCGGCATCACAAATCGCTGCGGCCAAGCCCTCCGGCAACGTCCCGGCCTCGCCGAAGACCTCCACGGTACAACCGTTTCCGCTCCGGCGTTCCGCCATGCGCTCCAGCATCCCCGCTGCGTCTGCCCCGTTGGAGCCAACCACGACGGCGGACGGAGCCACCGTTTTTCCGTCGCCCTGGGCGTCACCCGCCTCGCGCGGCGATGCGCTGCCGGTGGCAGCGGAGCCCGGGCTGCCGCCGTCGTACGCTGATGCGGAAACCAGCTCCCGCAGTTCGTCCGGGGTGGCACCCTCGCCGCCCCGTCCAATAACGGCCAGCGTCCGCAGGACGGTGTCATGCAGCGTCCGTGCGTCCTGCTGCCGCGCACTCATGCGTTGATGGGCCGCAGCCTGGGCCTCCAGCGACTTCCGGCGGACATCCTGGTCCCGCCGGTACTGCGCCAAGGCCGGGGGAACCGCCCAGCGGATCGCCAACATGATGGACCAGGCCGCCAGAAGCGTCAGGACAGTAGTAGGGCCCAGCCCGTGGACCAAGGACGTAGCCACCGTATGGCCGAACACCATGGCACCCAGCAAGGCAGTGAAGGCCGCGGACTGCCACGAACCGCGCAAAGACAGCACCACCGAAGCGCTCGCAGCCATCAGCATGGAGTGCGCAACCAACAAGGACTCGGAGTCCAGGCGGAAGTCCACGCCGGCAGCGAGTTCCGAGAGCGGGATAAGGCTGAACACGATGATCAGGCGCAACGGCCAGGCATCCGTCTTCAACATGGCTGCCAGGCACACGAACACCACAGCCACGAGCACTGTCGCCGCCACGCGGTGCCACACGGGCCCGCCCACGGCCGGCCGCAAGTACAGCCACGCACCCGCGACGAAAGAGAAACTGATGACAGCACCAGCGCGGGCCAACAGGCCCGAATGATCCACGTCCAACCGCCGTATGGCGGCCCCGCCCAACCATGCCCCCATGAATGTTCCCCCCGAAACGTGTCGCTTAAACTGATGACGACCTAGCCACATCATAAAAGGGGGAGGGAAGGTTTGACGCGATACCCGCTGTCCCGGCCCACCATCGAGGTGGACATTGTGGAAGACCACGCCGTGCTGCGCGAGGGCCTGGCCGAGTGGCTCCAAACGAATTCTTCCGGGATCCAGGTGGTGGGGCGGTTTGCTTCCTGGGCCGAAGCTGCGGCAAACATCGGCGCGCTGTCCGACGTCGTCATCCTCGATGTCCTGCTGGGAGACCAGGTGCCCCTGCGCGCCAAGATCCAGGCGATCATCTCGGCCGGCCCCCAGGTGGTGGTCTGCAGCTCCATCCTTGAACCGGCGGTCATGAGGCAGGCGATGTCCGCCGGTGCGCTGGCCTACATCCCCAAGACCGCACCCGCCGACGTGGTGGAGATGGCGGTGCGGAACGCAGCCAAGGGGCTGCCGTGCATCACGGACGAGGTGGCCGCCGCCATCGCGGACGGACAGGCCGGGCCCCAGCTCTCCGCACGGGAACACCAGGTGGTGTCCGTCTACCTCGGCGGCGTGGCGGCCACCATGGCTGACACGGCACGGATGCTGGGCATCTCGGTGGACGGGGTGAAGAAACACCTGGCGTCCGTGCGCCGGAAGTTCCAGGAGGACCAGGAACCACTGACCCGCCTGGCACTGCGGGAGCGGCTGGTGGCCGGAGGATGGCTGCTCAACGACCCCGATCAATGAGTGTCGCACCCACCGCCTAGACTGGTAGGCACCATGGATATGTTGTTCGATCCCTATGCCGACGGCCCCTTCAACGCTGGCTCCAGAGCCGCAGCCAAAGCTGCCCCGGAGCTTTCGCACGCCGGAAGCGGCGGCTCCCGCACCTCCGTTGGGGGCGCAAACGCCGGGACCGGGGACGGCACGGCACCCAACAGTTGGTCCGGGGAGGGCCATTCCGGACTACCCGGTGCGGATGCCCTGCTGCAGGGCCTGAACCCGCAGCAGGAAGAGGCCGTCAAGCACGCGGGCAGCCCCTTGCTGATCGTGGCCGGTGCAGGCTCCGGTAAGACCCGTGTGCTCAGTAACCGGATCGCCTACCTGATTGCCACCAAGCGGGCCCACCACGGCGAGATCCTCGCCATCACCTTCACCAACAAAGCCGCCGCTGAGATGCGGGAGCGCATCGAGGCCCTGGTGGGCGGCCGTGCCAAAGCCATGTGGATCTCCACGTTCCACTCCTCCTGCGTCCGTATCCTGCGCCGGGAAGCGGCCAATGTCGGGCTGAATTCCAACTTCTCCATCTACGACTCCGCCGATTCACTGCGGCTCATCACGCTGGTGGCCAAGAACCTGGACCTGGATCCCAAGAAGTTCCCGCCCAAGTCCATCCAGCACAAGATCTCGGCGCTGAAGAACGAGCTCGTGGATGACGACTCCTTCGCGTCCGGAGCCAACTACAACGATCCTTTCGAGACCGCCGTGGCAGAGGTCTACAAGGGCTACACGCAACGGCTGCGCCAGGCCAACGCCATGGACTTTGACGACCTCATTGCGCAGACCGTCTTCATGTTCCGAGCCTTCCCCGCGCTCGCAGAGTCCTACCGCCGCCGGTTCCGGCACGTCCTGGTGGACGAATACCAGGACACCAACCATGCCCAGTACGCGCTGGTCAGGGAGATCGTGGGCCTGAGCGCTGAGGGTGGCGTGGAGCCGAGCGAACTGACGGTGGTAGGCGACTCCGACCAATCCATCTACGCCTTCCGCGGCGCAGACATCCGCAACATTGTGGAGTTCGAGCACGACTACCCGAGCGCCCGCACCATCAAACTGGAACAGAATTATCGTTCCACGCAGAACATCCTCAGCGCAGCCAACTCCGTCATCTCCCGCAATCCCAACCGCCAGGAGAAGCGGCTCTGGACGGCTGAAGGGGACGGCGAGAAAATCGTTGGCTACGTGGGCGAGAACGAACACGACGAAGCCCAGTTCATCGCCAAGGAAATCGACCGCCTCCAGGATGAGGAAGGCCTGCGTCCAGGCGACGTCGCCATCTTCTACCGCACCAACGCGCAGTCCCGGTCCATCGAAGATGTTCTGGTGCGTGTGGGCCTGCCGTACAAGGTGGTCGGTGGAACACGCTTCTACGAACGCAAGGAAATCAAGGACGCCCTGGCCTACCTTCGGGTACTGGTCAACCCGGATGACGACGTCAATCTCCGCAGGGTGCTCAACGAACCCAAGCGCGGTATCGGCGACCGTGCCGAAGGCGCCCTGGCCGCCCTCGCGGAACGGGACCGGACGTCGTTCATGGCGGCCGCCCGCCGCGCAGACCAAGCGCCGGGCATGGCCACCCGTTCGGTCAACGCCGTACAAGGGTTCGTGAAACTGCTGGACGACCTCGCCGAGGTAGCCGCGGGCTCGGGTCCTGCCGCTGCGTTGGAAGCCGTCCTTGAGCAGACGGGCTACCTGGCCGGGCTGCGTGCCAGCAACGACCCCCAGGACGAGTCCCGCGTGGAGAACCTTGCTGAACTCGTGGCCGTTGTCCGTGAATACGAACGCGACAACCCGGAGGGATCGCTCGGTGAATTCCTGGAGCAGGTCTCCCTGGTGGCAGACGCCGACCAGATCCCGGACGCTCCGGGAGCGGACATCGATGCCGCCGTCGCGGAAGCCAAGCGCCTGGGCGTTGTTACCCTGATGACGCTGCACACGGCCAAGGGCCTGGAGTTCCCGGTGGTGTTCCTGACAGGCATGGAACACGGGATCTTCCCGCACCAGCGCTCTGCCACCGATCCCAAGGAACTTGCCGAGGAGCGCCGCCTTGCCTACGTCGGCCTGACCCGGGCCAGGAAGCGCCTCTACGTGACGCGGTCCGAGGTCCGCAACATGTGGGGTCAGAGCCAGTACAACCCGGCCAGCCAGTTCCTGGAAGAGATCCCTTCGGAACTCGTGGACTGGAAGCGCGAGGGCATGAGCCGCCAGGCCGGGGGATGGGGCAGTGCGCCCATCGGTTCCAACCGCTACGGCGGGTCCTTCTGGGGTGCCGGCACCTCCCGCGGGGCGGCTGCCAGCCCCACCGCAGGGTTCGACGCCGACGTGCCTGCCGCCGTCGCGCGCAACCGTGTCCAGCCGCAGAAGGAAGTCATTGCGGTGGCGGCGGGGGACAAAGTCAACCACACCAGCTTTGGCAACGGGGTGGTACTCGGTGTTGAAGGCGCGGGAGACAAGACGGTCGCCAAGGTGAAGTTCGACGTCGGCGAGAAGCGCCTGCTGTTGCGCTACGCGCCGCTCACCAAACTGGACGCCTGAAGACCCACGGCATAATTGAACCCATGCGACAGACTGTATTGGGGATTCTTGCCGCCTTGCTCCTGGTGGTCAGCACAGCCTGTTCGTTCTCGGCCAAGGACCCCCACTACGTGCCGCCGGACCCGCTGCCGCCGCTCGAGCAGCTGACCCAGGTACCGGTCACGGAACAGACCACGTTGTCCGCGGGGGAAGATGTCACCGCTTTCATTACGGCCGACCGGAACGTGGTGTGCGCCATGACCTCATCCAGGGGTGGGCACCTGAACGTCCCCTACCTGCCCAACACGTACTCGGACGCGGCCAACAATAAGTTCCCTGTGGTGCCCGTGGTCCATTGCGAACTCGCCAAGTACGGCAAGCCCGCGCCGGAGGACTTCAGTGACGACTGCGCAGGGACCGGCCTCGGCTATCTGGGCGGGACCGTCCTCCTGACGCCGGACAAGGCAGTCTATGGATCGTGTCGGTCCGGCGTAACACAGATGGAATCGGAATTTGGGCCCAAGGGCACCAAGGACGGTCCGATCTCCAAGCTGCGTGAACTGGGGGAGGGGCAGAACATTGAACGCAATGGACTGCGCTGTTCGGCCTACAACGGCGGCGTCGCCTGCGGGAATGTTTCCGGCGGGGTGGCGTTCTTCGTCAGCCGTGAGGGCTACCAGTTGATTTCCGACGGCGGCAAGACAGTCCGCGGAACCCTGGGCTAGAGCTCCTGGACACCTGGCCGGGGGCGAAAACCCGCGATATCGCGCGGATTTTCTACGTCCGATAGAAGTGTAAGCTTACTCACTTAACCGGTAGTGTGGGGCTGGCGGGACTCCTCAAAGGGCTAAAGTTCCGAGAGGACCTTACGCAATGTGACCGGCTTAAATCCTGGTTGTGACCGCGTACTTTCCGCAGCTGGCTATCGCGGTCATCGCGGTTCCCGGCTGAACAGAAAACTACTTCGACGTAGAAGGACACTAAACCGTGGACCTGTTTGAATATCAGGCGCGCGATATGTTCGAGGCGCACGGTGTACCCGTGCTCGCCGGCATCGTGGCGCACACTCCTGAAGAAGCGAAGGCAGCTGCTGAGAAGATCGGCGGCGTTACTGTCGTCAAGGCACAGGTTAAGGTCGGTGGCCGCGGCAAGGCCGGCGGCGTCAAGGTTGCCAAGTCCGCTGACGAGGCGCTTGAGCACTCCACCAACATCCTGGGCATGGACATCAAGGGCCACACCGTCAACAAGGTGATGATCGCCCAGGGTGCGGACATTGCCGAGGAATTCTACTTCTCCATCCTTCTTGACCGTGCAAACCGCAACTACCTGGCCATGTGCTCGGTCGAGGGTGGCATGGAAATCGAGCAGCTGGCTGTCGAGCGCCCCGAGGCCCTCGCCAAGATCGCCATCGACCCGGCCGTCGGAATCGACCAGGCCAAGGCTGACGAAATCGTTGCGGCTGCAGGCTTCGCCGAAGAACTGCGCGGCAAGGTTGCGGACGTCATCCTGAAGCTCTGGGACGTTTTCAAGAAGGAAGACGCAACCCTGGTCGAGGTGAACCCGCTGGTCCGTACCGGTGCCGGCGACATCGTTGCCTTGGACGGCAAGGTTACCCTGGACGAGAACGCAGATTTCCGCCACGTGCACCACGCAGCACTGGAGGACAAGGACGCAGCAGATCCGCTTGAGGCCAAGGCAAAGGCGCAGGACCTCAACTACGTGAAGCTGGATGGCGAAGTAGGCATCATCGGCAATGGCGCCGGTCTCGTGATGTCCACCCTCGACGTCGTTGCCTACGCCGGCGAGAACCACGGCAACGTGAAGCCCGCCAACTTCCTGGACATTGGTGGTGGAGCTTCTGCCGAGGTCATGGCCAACGGCCTGGACGTTATCCTGGGTGACTCCCAGGTCAAGAGCGTCTTTGTCAACGTCTTCGGTGGCATCACCGCCTGTGACGCCGTGGCCAAGGGCATCGTTGGTGCACTGGCTGAGCTCGGTTCCTCGGCGAACAAGCCGCTGGTTGTTCGCCTCGACGGCAACAACGTCGAAGAGGGCCGCCGCATCCTGACCGAGGCCAACCACCCGCTGGTTACCCTGGCCGCCACCATGGACGAGGGCGCCGACAAGGCCGCCGAGCTCGCCAACGCAGCTAAGTAAAGGGACGCGACAATGTCTATCTACCTCAACAAGGACTCCAAGGTCATCGTCCAGGGCATCACCGGCGGCGAGGGCACCAAGCACACCGCGCTGATGCTCAAGGCCGGCACCAACATTGTCGGTGGCGTCAACGCACGCAAGGCCGGCACCACGGTCCTGCACGGTGACAAGGAAATCAACGTCTTCGGCACCGTCAAGGAAGCCATCGCCGAAACCGGCGCGGACGTCTCCATCGTCTTCGTTCCGCCGGCATTCACCAAGGACGCCGTGGTTGAAGCCATCGAAGCCGAAATCGGCCTCGTCGTGGTCATCACCGAAGGCGTTCCGGTTCAGGACTCCGCCGAGTTCTGGGCACTCGCCCAGTCCAAGGTGGACGCTGACGGCAAGCAGATCACCCGGATCATCGGACCGAACTGCCCCGGCATCATCACCCCCGGCGAGGCCCTGGTTGGCATCACCCCGGCGAACATCACAGGCAAGGGCCCCATCGGCTTGGTTTCCAAGTCCGGTACCTTGACCTACCAGATGATGTACGAACTCCGCGACCTCGGCTTCTCCACCGCGATCGGCATCGGCGGTGACCCGATCATCGGCACCACCCACATCGACGCCCTGGCCGCGTTCGAAGCCGACCCGGAGACCAAGGCCATCGTCATGATCGGCGAAATCGGTGGCGACGCTGAAGAGCGCGCAGCCGACTTCATCAAGGCCAACGTCACCAAGCCCGTTGTGGGCTACGTGGCAGGCTTCACGGCTCCCGAAGGCAAGACCATGGGCCACGCAGGCGCCATCGTTTCCGGTTCCGCCGGAACCGCGCAGGCCAAGAAGGAAGCCCTCGAGGCAGCAGGCGTGAAGGTCGGCAAGACGCCGTCCGAGACCGCCAAGCTCCTGCGCGAGGTTTACGCAGCGCTCTAGTCTCCACGGCTGACCCCCGACGGCGGCCCGTCACCTTTCGAATGGAAGGTGGCGGGCCGCCGTCGTACTTTAAGCCCCGTTGTGGGGAGCAAAGTCCCGGCGGTGCTTCCGGCGGGACTTTGCTGTACCCAGAATCCTCCAAGTTTGTTAGTATGTTAGGACAAACTATTTCGAAGGGATCCACAATGCCTCTCGTTCGCATCGACGTCAACCAGGGCCGCTCGCCCGAGGAGCTCGCCCGTCTCAGTCGCGCCATCCATGACGCCATCCTGCAGGAGTATGGAATTCCCGACCGGGACTACTTCCACATCCTGACCGAGCATCCGCAGGGGCACATCATTGCCCAGGATGCAGGGCTTGGATTCGAGCGCAGTTCCGGGGTGGTGATGATCCAGATCTTCACCCAGGGGGGTCGCAGCCAGGTGGCCAAGAGTTCGCTGTTCGAAGCTCTTGCGGCCAATCTGGCAGAGGTCGGCGTGGCCGGCGAGGACGTGTTTGTCGGATACGTCGAAAATACGGCGGGGGATTGGTCCTTCGGCTTTGGCCGCAGCCAGTATGTCACCGGAGAGCTGGCTGTTCCTGCCAAATAGCAAGTGCTGTGTCATGTTGTAAATATGTCAGTACAAACCTTTGACAGGACATTGATTCTGGTGCACAGTAGTCATGTGGCCCCGCTCACTGAGGGGTAGCAAGGCATTGGGGCCCAGCGCTCAAAGGTTCAGAGTTCACAAGAGAAAGGTCCACGAGTACCGTGACCCACGAACTGCTCACGATCGGGCGCATCAGCGTTGATATCTACCCGAACGACATCGGCGTCGGACTGGAGGATGTGACGTCCTTCGGCAAGTACCTTGGAGGCTCGCCGTCCAACGTGGCCGTCGCAGCCGCCCGCCACGGCCGCCGCACAGGCGTGATCACTCGCACGGGCGATGATCCTTTCGGTAGTTTCCTGCACCGCGAACTGCGCAAGTTCAACGTGGACGACTCCTTCGTCTCGCCGGCGCCGGGCCAGACGCCGGCCACGTTCTGTGCTATCAAGCCGGCTACCGATGAGTTCCCGCTTTACTTCTACGGCCGTTTCCCCACGGCCCCGGACCTGCAGATCAAGGCCGAAGAGCTGGACCTGGACGCCATCCGCGAGGCCGGAATCTTCTGGTCCACCGTGACGGGCCTGTGCCAGGAGCCCTCCCGCGCCGCACACCTTGCCGCGCATGAGGCCCGTCCGCGGACCAGCTTGAAGGATGGCCAGTTCACCATTCTGGACCTGGACTACCGGCCGATGTTCTGGGCCTCCGAAGAGGAAGCCCGCGCCGAGGTCGCCAAGATCCTTCCGCACGTCACGGTCGCGATCGGTAACGACAAGGAGTGCTCCGTGGCGGTAGGGGAGGGCACTCCTGATGAGCAGGCGGACCGCCTCCTGGCCGCCGGCGTCGAGATCGCGGTCGTGAAGCTGGGCGCTGAAGGCGTCATGGCGAAGACCCGCACCGAACGCGTGGTGTCTGCGCCGGTCCCCGTTGAGACCGTCAACGGCCTCGGCGCCGGCGACTCCTTCGGTGGGGCGTTCTGCCATGGCCTGCTGTCCGGGTGGCCGCTCTCGGAGGTCCTCGATTACGCGAATGCCTCGGGTGCGATTGTCGCCTCCCGCCTTTCCTGCGCGGATGCCATGCCGACGCCGGATGAGGTCACCTCGCTGCTGGCCGAACGCGGCCGCCCCATCCCCGGCGCATCCGCCGCACTCGCAGAAGGAGCCGTGCGTTGAGCATCAATGATGACCCCCGCCGTTACGAACACTTGAGCCGCTTACGGCTGGAGGACCCGGAGGCCGTGGCACGCGCAGCTGCCACCCGCCGTCGTCATCCCGGCCTGAAGCACGGCGTGCAGAACTTCATCGTCGCCGCCGACCATCCAGCCCGGGGAGCCCTCGCAGTTGGTACCGATCCGATGGCCATGGCAGACCGGCGCGACCTGCTGGACCGTCTGCAGATCGCCTTGGCCAACCCCGCCGTTGACGGCATCCTGGCCTCGCCGGACATCATGGACGACCTCCTGCTCCTCGGTGCCCTCGAGGGAAAACTGGTCTTCGGTTCGATGAACCGTGGCGGCCTTGCTGGCCTGGTGAACGAGTTCGATGACCGCTTCACCGGTCATACTGCGGCGGCTTTGCAGGCGCTCGGTGCCGATGGCGGCAAGATGCTCACCCGGATTTGTTTGGGCGACCCGGACACGGTGGCCACCCTTGAAGCCACCGCGAAGGCGATTGACTCCTTGGCTGAGCGGAAGCTCATCGCCATGGTGGAGCCTTTCCTGTCTGTTCGCGACGCCCACGGGAAGGTGCGCAACGACCTCCGCGCCGACGCCGTGATCAAGTCCGTCGGTATTGCCGAAGGCCTCGGTTCCACCAGCGCCTACACCTGGATGAAGTTGCCGGTGGTCGCCGGGATGGAGCGCGTCATGGCCTCCACCACGCTGCCCACGGTGCTGCTGGGCGGTGACCCTGACGGTAGCCCCGATGAAGTATTCGCTTCGTGGCAGGCAGCCCTCGCCCTTCCGGGCGTGCAGGGCCTCACCGTCGGACGCACCCTGCTGTACCCGCACGACGGCGACGTCGCAGGGGCCGTGGCAACGGCCGCTTCGCTGCTGAACAACAGTTCGCCCGCTGTCGCCGAGGCTGCAGGGCACACCTCGTCAGACCGTATTCCCGTGAAAGTATCGGAGTAGAGACCAGTGGGAGCAACCCGTCGGATGACCGTGGCGCAGGCCGTGGTCGAGTTCTTGTCCAAGCAGTACACCGTGGACTCTGTTGCCGGTGTGGAGTTCCATGAGCGCCTGATTCCGGGCACGTTCGGTATTTTCGGGCACGGCAACGTGGCCGGTGTGGGCCAGGCGTTGAAGCAGTACCAGGCCGCGGACCCGACCATCATGCCGTACTACCAGGGCCGGAACGAGCAGGCCCAGGTGCATCAGGCAGTGGGGTACGCACGCCACACGCGCCGCCGGCAGACGTTCGCGATCAGCACCTCGATCGGCCCGGGTTCCTCGAACCTGCTCACGGGTGCGGCGCTGGCCACCACCAACCGCCTGCCGGTGTTGTTGCTTCCCAGCGATACGTTCGCGACGCGCGCCGCCGACCCCGTGTTGCAGCAGCTGGAGTTGCCGTACGCATATGACATCACGGTCAACGATGCCTTCCGTCCGCTGTCCAAATTCTTTGACCGGGTGTCCCGGCCGGAGCAGTTGTTCTCCGCCTTCCACCACGGCCTGCGGGTGTTGACGGACCCGGCCGAGACCGGTGCGGTGACCATTTCGCTGCCGCAGGATGTCCAGGCTGAGGCGTTCGAGGTGCCCGAGGAGTTCCTGGCCGAGCGGGAGTGGCGCATCCGACGCCCGGAGGCCGAGGACGATGACATCCGCCGCGCCGTCGAAGCCATCCGTGCAGCAAAGCGCCCGCTGATCATCGCCGGCGGCGGCGTGCTCTACGCCTACGCGAACGACGAACTCGCGAAGTTCGCCGAGCTGACCGGCATCCCGGTAGGAAACACGCAGGCCGGTGTTGGGGTGCTGCCGTGGGATGCTCCGCAGTCGCTCGGTGCCATTGGTTCAACCGGTACGACGGCGGCGAACGCCATCGCTGCCGAGGCGGACCTGATCATCGGCATCGGCACCCGCTACGAAGACTTCACCACCGCGTCCCGGACCGCGTTCCAGAACCCGGACGTGAAGTTCGTGAACATCAACGTCGCGGCAATCGATGCGTACAAGCATGGCACCCACTTGCCGATCGTTGCCGATGCCCGCAAGGCGTTGGTGAAGTTGAACCAGGCACTGGGCGGCTACCGCGTCGGCGCGGACCTGGAAGAGAAGGTCGCAGCCGAAAAGCAGCGCTGGGACGCGACAGTGGATGCCGCGTACGGGCAGGACTACGCACCGTTGGTCAGCCAGAATGCGATCATCGGGGCCACGAACAAGGCCATGGACGCCCAGGACGTAGTGATCTGCGCTGCTGGTTCGTTGCCGGGTGACCTGCACAAGATGTGGCGGGTCCGGGACTCCTTCGGCTACCACGTCGAATACGCCTACTCCTGCATGGGCTACGAGATCCCCGGCGGCCTGGGCGTCAAGCGTGCTGCGCTGGCCGAAGCCGCCGCCGGTGGGGTGAACAGGGATGTGGTGGTCATGGTGGGCGACGGCTCCTACCTGATGATGCACACCGAACTGGTCACCGCCGTCGCCGAACGCATCAAGCTGATCGTGGTCCTGATCCAGAACCACGGCTATGCCTCCATTGGCTCCCTGTCCGAATCCCTCGGTTCGCAGCGCTTCGGCACCCAGTACCGGGTCCTGGACAAGGAACAGCACAGTTTCGACGCCGGCGAGCACCTGCCTATCGATCTGGCCACCAACGCCGAATCCCTCGGCGCGAAGGTCATCCGGGTCGAACCGGGCGAGAAGGTCATCGCCGAGCTCGAGCAGGCCATCCGGGACGCCAAGGCAGCTCCCGAGGAAACCGGGCCGATCGTGATCCACGTTGAGTCCGATCCTCTCCTGGACGCCCCGTCCTCGGAGTCCTGGTGGGACGTGCCCGTTTCCGCGGTCTCGGAGCTCGAGTCCACCCAACAGGCCTTCAAGACCTACACCGACCACAAGAACCGCCAGCGCAAACTGCTCGGCTGAGTTTCCCAGACAGACAAGGAAGTCCACGCATGTCGACGACGACCACTTTGACCACTATCAACCACTTCATCAACGGTGCCGAGTCTGCCGGTGAGGGTGACCGGACCCAGCCGGTTTATAACCCGGCCACGGGGCAGGTCACCGCCGAGCTGCGCCTGGCGAACGAGGCCGACCTGAACACGGTTGTTGCCGCTGCCCGCAAAGCCGCTGATTCCTGGGGTGATATTTCCCTGGCCAAGCGCACCGCGGTGTTGTTCAAGTTCCGTGAACTGGTCGCAGCGCACGTGGACGAACTCGCTGAGCTGATCACGGCCGAGCACGGCAAGGTCCTCTCCGACGCCAAGGGCGAGATCGGCCGCGGCCTGGAAGTGATCGAATTCGCCTGCGGTATTCCTTCTTTGTTGAAGGGTGATTACTCGGACCAGGTTTCCACCGGCATCGATGTGTTCTCCTTCCGCGAACCGCTCGGTGTGGTGGCCGGTATTACCCCGTTCAACTTCCCCGTCATGGTGCCGTTGTGGATGGCCCCGATGGCGATCGCCACCGGTAACGCGTTCATCCTCAAGCCCTCCGAGCGGGACCCGTCCCCGTCGCTGCTGCTGGCCAGGCTCTGGCAGGAAGCCGGCCTGCCCGATGGTGTGTTCCAGGTCCTGCACGGCGGCAAGGAAACCGTCGACGGCCTCCTGACCCACCCGGATGTGGACGGCATCAGCTTTGTCGGGTCCACCCCGATCGCCCAATACGTCCACGAAACCGCCACCAAGCACGGCAAGCGTGTCCAGGCCTTGGGTGGGGCGAAGAACCACGCGATCGTGCTCCCGGACGCTGACCTGGACAACGCCGCGGACCACCTCGCCGCTGCCGCGTTCGGCTCGGCAGGGGAGCGGTGCATGGCGATCTCGGTCGCCGTCGCGGTCGGGGACGCTGCTGATTTGTTGGTGAAGAAGGTTCAGGAGCGTGCCCTGGCCGTGAAGGTCAACAACGGCACCGAACCCGGCGCCGAAATGGGCCCGGTGATCACCCCGGCCTCCAAGGAACGTATCGTGAAGATCGTTACCGAAGCCGAGCAAGCCGGTGCTGCCATGGTGGTGGACGGCCGCGACCTGGTGGTCCCGGGCCACGAAGAAGGCTTCTGGGTCGGCCCTACCGTGATCGACCACGTCAAAACCGAAATGACCGCCTACACCGAGGAGATCTTCGGCCCCGTCCTGGTGGTGGTCCGCGTGGACACGCTCGAAGAGGGCATCAAGCTGATCAACTCCAACCCCTATGGCAACGGCACCGCGATCTTCACCTCCTCCGGCGCCGCGGCACGGAAGTTCCAGCGCTCAGTCACCGTGGGCATGATCGGTATCAACGTGCCCCTGCCCGTCCCGGTGGCCTACCACTCCTTCGGTGGCTGGAAAGCCTCCCTCTTCGGCGACAAGCACATCTACGGCCCCGAAGGCGTTTCCTTCTACACCCGCGGCAAAGTCATCACCTCCCGCTGGCCAGAAACCCACCACGCCTCCGGCGCCTCCTACAACTTCCCCTCCAACTAGCCCCACTGTGGTGGGCGGGGCGCCCCCCCCCCGCCCCCCCCCCCCCCCCCCCCGGGGGGGGCCCCCACCCAACCCCCCCCCCCCCCCACGGCCACGAAGAAAGACACCGTTGTCATGACAGACGTCGAGAACAAGCTCATCATCGGCACCGCACCCGATTCCTGGGGCGTTTGGTTTGCGGACGACCCCCAGCAGACACCGTGGGAGCGATTCCTGGACGAGGTTGCAGAGTCCGGGTACAAGTGGATCGAACTGGGCCCGTACGGCTACCTGCCGAACGACCCCACCCGACTCGCGGAAGAACTCAAGCAGCGTGACCTGAAGGTCACCGCCGGTACCGTCTTCACTGCGTTCCACCGCGGTGCCAAGCAGTACGACGAAGCCTGGGAGCCCGCCCGCAAGGTAGCGGAACTCACGGCAGCCATGGGCGGCGAGCACATCGTGGTCATTCCGGCCATGTGGCGTGACGACGTCACTGGCGAGGCCGTGGAAAACGGGGAGCTCAGCGATGAGCAGTGGGCGGATCTCTTCGCCGGCCACAACCGCATGGGCAAGGTCCTCCTGGAGGACTTCGGCCTGCACCAGCAGTTCCACTCCCACGCCGATTCGCACGTCGGTGCCCAGAAGGACATCGAGACCCTCCTCGCGGCCACGGACCCGGAGTACCTGAACCTGTGTCTGGACACCGGCCACGCCGAATACTGCGGAGCCTCCAGCCTGGAGCTCATCAAGAACTACCCGGACCGCATCGGCTACCTGCACCTGAAGCAGATCAACCCCGAGGTCCTGAAGAAGGTCAACGAAGAGAACATGACCTGGGCAGCGGCAAATCTGGCTGGCGTCATGACGGAGCCGCCGAACGGCCTGCCGGACCTCCGTGCCGTCATCGAAGCCGTTGAGGGCTTGAACCGTCCCATCTTCGGCATCGTCGAGCAGGACATGTACCCGGTAGCCTTCGATGTACCGATGCCGATCGCCAAGCGCACCCGCAACTACCTGCTCTCCTGCGGTTCCCGTACCCGGGTCCAGTAGCACCGCCAACCCACCTCACGAAGGATAGAAACAGTGACTAAGACTCTCCGCGTAGCCGTCATCGGCGCAGGCCGCATGGGTGCGGACCACATCAAGCGCCTCAGCACGCGCATCCACGGCGCTGAAGTTGCCGCCGTCGTCGACGTTGACCTGGCCCGTGCGCAAGCCGCCATCGAAGGCATCGAGGGCGCAGTGGCCCTGGCCAGTGCTGACGAGGCACTCAGCAACGGTGACGTCAACGCCGTCCTGATCGCCACGCCGGGATTCCTGCACGAGGAAATCCTGTACAAGTCGCTGGAGAGGGACTTCCCGATCCTGTGCGAGAAGCCACTGACCCCGGATGCCGAGAGCTCCTGGAAGGTTGTCCAGGCGGAGCTGGCCTTGGGCCACAAGCGCATCCAGGTCGGCTTCATGCGCCGGTTCGACGCCGAGTACTCGGCCTTGGGTTCCATCATCCGCAACAGCGAATTGGGGGAGCTGTTGATGCTGCACCACCAGCACCGGAACCCGAGCACTCCCGAGGGCTTCACCAACGAGATGCTGATCAACGACTCCGTGGTCCACGAGTTCGACGCGATCCGCTACTTTACCGGTGAGGAAATCACGTCCGTGCAGGTCCGGCTGGGCAAGCCGACGCGCAACGCGCCCAGCGGTCAGCACGATCCCCAGCAGGTCCTGATCGAAACAGAATCCGGTGTGCTGGCCGACGTCGAAATTTACGTCAATGCCAAGTTCGGCTACCAGGTGGCCACGCAGGCGTCCTTCGAAGACGGCATCGTGAGCATCGGTGGTGACAGCGGCCCGTACGTCCAGACCGCCGGTAAGTGGGGCGGCAACGTCACCCCCGGTTTCGAGGAACGTTTTGGTGCCGCGTACGACGTCGAGGTGCAGGCTTGGGTGGATGCGGCACTTCGCGGTGAAATCGGCGGACCCACGGCTTGGGATGGTTATGCCACGGCGGCGTGCTGCGAGGCTGGCGTCGAAGCGCAGAAGTCCGGCGAGAAGGTCAAAGTCCAGCTGAACACCAAGCCGGAACTGTACAAGTAAGGACCCGGGCATGAAGATCGCACTTGACCCCACCCCTTTCCACCACAGCCACAGCCTGTTGGAGTTTCCCCGCGTTGCTGCCGACCTCGGGTACAAGTACCTGCAGATGACGCCGCACGCGGACCTTATTCCCTTCTTCAACCACCCCAAGGCCGACGACGAACTGGTGGGCAAGCTCAAGGCAGCGTGCAAGGACGCCGGCGTGGAAATCGCCTCTGTCCTGCCCGTGCTTCGTTGGTCCGGACCGGACGAGGACGCCCGCGAAGCCGCGGTCCGCTACTGGAAGCGTGCCATCCAGATCGCCGTTGACCTGGGCGTGCAGACCATGAACACCGAGTTCAGCGGCCGCCCCGAGAAGGCCGAGGAATCCGAGCGGGCCTTCTACCGCTCCATGGAGGAACTCCTGCCGATCATCGAGCGCGAAGGCCTGGACGTACTGATCGACCCCCACCCGGACGACTTCGTGGAGGATGGACTGGCCGCACTGCGCGTCATCCGTGGCGTCAATTCGCCGAACATCGGCATGGTCTACGTTGCCTCGCACACGTTCCACATGGGCAACAAGCCGCTTGACATCATGCGTGCCGCCGGGGACAAGCTACGCCTGGTGCACGTCTCGGACACCATGAACCACCACGCCTCCCACGGCCTGCGGTACATCACCAACCCGCCCGGGAACGCCGTGCGTGTCCATCAGCACCTGAAGATCGGTGACGGCGATGTGAACTGGAACGAGTTCTTCGGCGGCCTCAAGGAGATCGGGTTCCTGGACAAGGAAAACACGGTGATGGTCTCTTCCGTCTTCGCCGAGGACGAGAACGCCGAGGAAGTCTCCCGCTACCAGCTCAAGACGATGACGGACTTCATCGCCCAGGCGAAGTAAGCCCAAACCACGAAAGCCCCTTTGACTCGTCGAGTCTCAGGGGCTTTCTTGGTATTTGGAATCAGGCAGTGAACGGGAGCCTGGAATCCACGTCCTGCCCTTCCCAGGTCTGGCGGATCCAGCCGTGGTGGGGATCGTCGCTGATGAGCCAGTCGCGGACGCGTCCGGGGCCGGCCATGACGTTGAGGTAGTAGAGGTCGTAGCCGGGGGCTGCCATGGCGGGGCCGTGCCAGCCGTAGGGGACCAGGACCACGTCTCCGGTGCGGACTTCGGCGGAGACGTCGATGGGTCGTTCGTCGGAGGCGTAGACGCGGGCGTAGCCGATGGCGTCGGTTTCCTGCGGGGCCGGGGAGCCTGGAGCTACGCGGGTTTCGAAGTAGTAGATTTCCTCGAGGCTGGTTTCGCCTTCTTTTTCCTCGTCGTGCTTGTGCGGAGGGTAGGAGGACCAGTTGCCGGCGGGGGTGATGACTTCGCAGACGATGAAGCGGTCCGCTTCCAGCGCGGCGGGGGTGCCGAAGTTGTGGACTTGGCGGGAGCAGTTGCCTGCACCGCGCAGTTCCACGGGCGTTTCTGCGGCGGTGACCAGCCTGGTGGGGTACGACGCTTTGGCGGGGGCGGTCGCGACCGCGACCCTGCCGCCGTCGTTCGAGCTGATGGTGAGCGCTTTGTCGATGCCGGTGTAGAGGACATCGGTGGGGCCGTGGAAAACGGACTGCCGGCCGGCGAGGCTGTACGCCTGGCCGTCGACCGTTACCGTGAAGGAGCCGCTCAGCGGCACCACGATGCGCTCTTCAGCGGCGGCGGAAAGCTCGACGGCGGCACCCGGGGCGAGCGTGGCGGCCTTCAGTCCCGTGTGGGCCCAGCCGTCGACGGCGAGGGACGAATCGGAGGTGCCGAGGGAGATGTCCCACTTGCCGTCAGTGGCGGTTCCCAGCGGGTATACCCAGTTGGCCATAAGTTAAGTCCTTGCGTTAGCGCTGTACGAGGGTCATTTCAAAGCTGTAGGAATCGGCGCGGTAGACGTGGTGTCCGGTTTCGACCATGCGTCCGGTGTCGTCCACCGCGGTGCGTTCCATGGTGACCAAGGCCGAGCCCACTTCGGTTTCGAGCAGGGGAGCCTGGTAGTCATTGGCGATCATGGCGCCGATGCGTTGCGAGGCGAGGCGGAAATTGACGCCGCCGCGCCGCAGGATGGCGTAGAGGCCTTCGCTGGCGAGCTGGGCTTCATCCATGCTGGTGATGTCGTCCCGGACCCAGTTTTCCATGAGGGCCAAGGGCTTCCCGCCCACTTTGCGGAGCCGGGTGAAGTGGTAGACCTTGGACCCGGCAGGCAGCTGGAGGGCGGTGAGCGTTGCGGCGTCGGCCTCGACGTGGGAGAAGCTGAGGACCTCGGTGGTGGGCTTTTTGCCGTTGTTGCTGAGGTCGTCGTAGAGGCTGGAGAGTTCCAGCGGCCGACGGACCTGGCTGGCTACTACCTGAGTGCCCACGCCCCGCTTGCGTACAAGCAATCCTGCCCGGACCAGTTCATCCATGGCCTTGCGCATGGTGGGCCGGGAAAGGTTCAGTTGGGCTGCCAGTTCGATCTCGTTGTCCAGCCTGCTGCCCGGTTCGAGCACGCCGCTGTGGATGGCATTTTCGATGCCTTGGACAACCTGATGGTAAAGCGGCACCGGGGACGAACGATCGATGCTGAGGCTGAGTTGGTTCGCCACGGTTTCCTCCTGGACGGCTGCGCAAGACCGGCGGGAGCAGGGTTTCGGCTCCTCTGCCGGAAGGACAGATTTGTCCGCTCATGTTCTCTTGATAGGACATACTGCCTTTTTCTGATCATAGCAGCCGGGTTTGGAGCGTCAAGGGAAGTTGCGGCCGCCCGGGCGCTTGGTGACCTTCGGCCACCGTCGTAAACCCCATCTACTCGAGGTGATAAGTAAAAACATCCTAATGTCAGGACAAAGTATTGACAAAGTGTGAGGCGAGTCACCATGATCTGAGTAGTGGGTGATCCGGATACGAGTCTTATGGACGCCCTCAAGCTGACATCAAAGGAGATAACGGTGGCAAAATTCTCGTGGCGCAAAGCGGCCCTCGCCGCAGCAGTGGTTCCCCTGGTAGCACTGAGCGCTTGTTCGAGCCAGGGCGGCAGGCCGTCCGATTCCGGCGGTGGTGCTGCCGGAGGCCAGGTGGCATCCACCGATCGCATCAAGGTGGCCCTGATTACGCACGCCGCAGCCGGCGACACCTTCTGGGACATCGTGCGCAAGGGTGCTGAGGAAGCATCCGCCAAGGACAATGTGGAACTGCTTTACACGAGCGATCCCGAAGCAGGGCGCCAGGCGCAGCTGGTGCAGCAGGCCATCGACCAGAAGGTTGACGGCATCGCGGTTACGGTTGCTACCCCCGACGCCCTGAAGGACGTCCTCAAGAAGGCAACCGACGCCGGCATCCCGGTTGTCAGCCTCAACGCTGGTGAGTCCGAGTCCGCCAAGCTCGGTGCCTTCACCCACTTCGGCTCCAACGAACAGTTGGCCGGTGAAGCCGTAGGCACCCGCCTTGCCGCCGAGGGATACAAGCACCCGGTCTGCGTTATCCAGCAGCAGGGCCACGTCGGCTTGGAAGCACGTTGCGCGGGCGTTAAGGCCAAGGTTCCCGCCACCGAGATTCTCTATGTGGATGGCAAGGACATGACCGCTGTCCAGTCCACCGCCACCGCCAAGCTCCAGGCGTCCAAGGACGCTGACGTCATTATCGGCCTCGGGGCGCCCATCACCCTGACCCTCCTGAAATCGGTGTCCGACGCCGGCAGCGCGGCCAAGGTGGCCAGCTTCGACCTCAACGCAGAACTGGCCCAGAAGATCGTGGACGGTGCGGTAATTTTCACTGTTGACCAGCAGCCGTGGCTCCAGGGCTACATGTCTGTTGACGCCCTGTGGCAGGCCAAGCGTGGTGGCTTCAAGATCGGCGGCGGTCAGCCCGTCCTTACCGGTCCCACCATCGTGGACAAGGCCAACGCTTCCGACGTCCTCAAGTTCGCCCAGCAGGGCGTCCGCTAGATGAGGCTTCAGGCTGCGCGGCGGAGCACGCCGCGCAGCCTGACCATCAGCGCAGCCAGATCAACAAGGAGTCATCCCCATGGCAAACACAGCAACCCTGCCCCCGGCGCCGGCCTCCGCGTCCGGTGATGAACGGGTAGGGCGCCGCAACCCGTTCCAGAAGTTCCTCGCCCGCCCCGAGGTCGGTGCGCTCGTTGGAGCCGTTGTCCTCTTCATCTTTTTCGCCTCGGTCTCCCAGACGTTCACCCAGCCAAACGCACTGGCTACGGTGCTTTACGGTTCTTCCACCATCGGAATCATGGCAGTGGGCGTGTCGCTGCTGATGATCGGTGGCGAGTTCGACCTCTCCACCGGCGTGGCCGTTATTTCCTCGGCCTTGACCGCCTCGCTGTTCAGCTGGTACTTCTCCATGAACGCCTGGGTGGGTGTCTTGCTGGCCCTGGTGGTTTCCCTGGGTATTGGCTTCATCAACGGCTGGATCCTTGTCAAGACCAAGCTGCCCAGCTTCATCGTCACCCTGGCTACGTTCCTTATGCTGACCGGCCTGAACCTGGCACTGACCCGGCTCATCGGCGGTTCCGTTTCCTCGCCGTCGATCTCCAAACTGGACGGCTTCGACTCCGCCCGTGCCGTGTTCGCCTCCTCCATCAGCATCGGAGGCGTGGAAGTGAAGATCACCGTCTTCATTTGGATCGCCCTCGTGGCCGTTGCGTCCTGGGTCCTTCTCCGCACCCGCATCGGCAACTGGATCTTCGCCGTCGGCGGCGATGCCAACGCTGCCCGCGCCGTGGGTGTTCCCGTGACCAAGACCAAGATCGGCCTGTTCATGGCCGTTGGTTTCTGTGGCTGGATCCTGGGCATGCACAACCTGTTCGCCTTCGACGCCGTCCAATCCGGCGAAGGCGTGGGTAACGAGTTCCTTTACATCATCGCCGCAGTCATCGGCGGTTGCCTGCTGACCGGTGGCTACGGTTCGGCGATCGGCGGCGCCATTGGTGCCTTCATCTTCGGCATGGCCAACAAGGGCATCGTGTACGCACAATGGAACCCGGACTGGTTCAAGTTCTTCCTGGGCTTGATGCTGCTGCTGGCCACCATCGTCAACCTCATCGTCAAACGCCGGGCAGAGCTGAAGTAAGGGGCCGGACCAATGAACGCACAACAGATCGACCAGCAGACCCTGCTGAAAGACGAGAAGGACCCCTTGACCCACACGCCCGTACACCTGCTCTCCCTCGAAGCCGTGGGCAAGCATTACGGCAACATCATCGCCCTGCGGGACGTGACCATGGCTGTGGACAACGGCCGCGTCACGTGTGTCCTGGGCGACAACGGCGCCGGCAAGTCCACCCTGATCAAGATCATCGCCGGCCTGCACCAGCACGATGAAGGTTCATTCAAGATCATGGGCGAGGACCGCAAGCTCGGCTCACCGCGTGAGGCCCTCGACGCCGGCATCGCGGCTGTGTACCAGGACCTCGCCGTCGTCTCGCTCATGCCGATTTGGCGGAACTTCTTCCTCGGCTCCGAGCTGACCACCGGCGTGGGACCGTTCAGGCGCATGGATGTCCAGAAGATGAAGGACATCACCAAGAAGGAACTGGCAGACATGGGCATTGACCTGCGCGACGTTGAACAGCCCATCGGGCAGCTCTCCGGCGGTGAACGCCAGTGTGTGGCAATCGCCCGCGCCGTGTACTTCGGCGCCAAGGTCCTGATCCTCGACGAACCGACGGCCGCGCTGGGAGTCAAGCAGTCCGGCGTCGTACTCCGCTACATCCTGCAGGCCCGCGACCGCGGCCTCGGCGTCATCTTCATCACCCACAACCCGCACCATGCTTTCCCTGTCGGTGACCGGTTCCTGCTGCTAAAGCGCGGTAAGTCGATCGGCTACTACGAGAAGAAGGACATCACCCTGGAAGAGCTCACCGCCCAGATGGCCGGCGGCGCGGAACTGGCTGAACTGGCCCATGAGCTCGAGCAACTCGGCGGCCACAACGAGGCCCTTGAGGAAGTGAAGGCAGAAGTGGCCGGGGTGGCTGACGCCGCACCGGAGAACACCACGAAACGCCACTAGGCCTTCCTCGGTCAACTCTGCCCGGTGCCTTGCGTGGCTCCGGGCAGAGTCGTCTTTTAACGTGGGGTTGCAGTTGTGCTCCGCAGGACCAGCAGAGGTTCGATCAACTTCTGCTCCAGTTGAAGAGAAGGTTCTTCGAGCCGGGCAAGGAGCCTGTTCGCTGCATCGGCGCCCACCAGGTCGCTTCGGTTGTCGATGGATGTCAGGTCCAGGTAGCGGAACTTGGCCAGGGGGGAGTTGTCGTAGCCGATCACGGAGACATCTGTTGGAACGGACAGTCCCCGGGCTTTGAGGGCGGCGAAGGCCCCCAGTGCCATGGTGTCGTTGGCGGCGAAGATCGCTGTGATGTCCGGATAGTGGTCCAGGAGCCAGCTTGCCGACTGGTATCCGTCCTCCTCGGAGGTTCCCTCGGCCTGGCCTGTCAGTACTTCGAGGCCGGAAGTCTCCATGGCCCGCTGGTAACCCGACCGCCGGTGCCGGGACGCGCCGTCGTGCCCTGACAGGTGCCCGATCCGCCGATGTCCCAACTGCAGCAAGTGGTTGGTTGCCATGCTTCCACCGGCGTCGTCGTCGTTGGTGATCAAGTCGGCGCCCTCGGGGAGGCCGTTACGCCAGCCGACCACGACCGTGGGCACCCAGGTGCGCTCCAGCATCGCTTCGCTTGGTTCTGCTGCGATGACCAGTGCGTCCACGTGCATGGCGAGCAGGCCGTCGGTGGCCTCCTTGATGCGGTTCTCGCCAGGCCGGGAATCGGCGAGCGTGACTTGGTAGCCGCGCTCGGAGAGGACGGATTCCATGCCGCGGAGGAGGTCAACGAACCACAGGTTCCGGTAGTCGTCGATCACCAATCCGATGCTCTTGGTGCGGGTGCTGGCCAAGGTAGTCGCGGCGCGGCTGGGCCGGTAGCCGAGTTCGCTGATGGCGTTTTGGACAGCGTCCCGGCGTTTCGCGCTGACCCTTTCGGGGTTCTTAAGGAAGAGCGAAACCAACGACGGCGAGACGCCGGCCTGGGTGGCGACGTCGTAGAGGGTGGGGCGTCGGGTCTGGGGACTGTTCACGGAATGTTCGGTGCCTTTCATGTCTGCTTCGAGGATAGTCGGTGAAGGATTGACAGGACATATGGACATGGTTACGATCGAGTTCAGCGTCAAAATTGTAGCGCTACAAAATCCGCACAGAGCCCCATGTGTCGGTGAAATTTCGAAGGAGAAATCAATGGCTGAAAGCCTCGGCGTCGCCGTCATCGGTGCAGGCATGGCCGGCAAGGCCCATGCTGCCGCTTATCGCACAGCATCTGCCCTTTACAGCCCTGTGCTGCCACAGATCCGGCTGGTTTCCATTGGCGATGTGAATGCGGAGTTCGGTTCCCTCGCTGCCCGCCGGTTTGGGTACGAGCGCAACGACACCTCGTGGCAGGCCATTGCCGAGGCCGACGACATTGACGTTGTCAGCGTGGTAATCGCCAACTCGCTGCACCGCGAAGTGGTGGAAGGCCTGCTCGCTGCCGGAAAGCACGTGCTCTGCGAGAAGCCCCTCAGCGACACCCTGGAGGACGCCCGTGCCATGGCCGGTGCTGCCCGTGCCGCCGAGTCCCGCGGAAACCTGGCCCGGATCGGCTTCACGTTCCGCCGCACTCCCGGCATCGCCTACATCCGTGAACTCATTCACAACGGCGTCCTCGGAAACGTGCTGCACTTCAGTGGCCGGTACTGGACCGACTACGGTTTCAGCCCTTCCGCTCCCATGAGTTGGCGCTACAAGGGCGGACCCGGCTCCGGTGCGCTGGCCGACGTCGGGAGCCACCTGACGTACGTTTCCGAGTTCCTGTGCGGCGACATCAAGTCCATCAGCGGTGGCCGGTTGGCCACCTCGATCGACAAGCGCCCGCTGCCCCTGAGTGCCGTCATGGGTCACGACCACGTTGCCGTCAGTGACACTTTCGAAGCGGTGGAGAACGACGACTATGCGGCCTTCAATGCAGAGTTCGCCAATGGCGCCGGAAGTTTCGAAGTGTCCCGTGTTGCTGCCGGCCACGCCAACAGCCTCCAGTTCGAGGTGTTCTGCGAAAACGGTGGCGCCAAGTTCGACCAGCGCCGCCCCAATGAAATCCAGCTCTTCCTCAACGACGACTCCGGCCTGCAGAACGGCTACCGGCAAGTCATCCTAGGCCCGGGGCACCCCTACATTGCAGGCGGCCTCGCCATGGATGCCCCAGAGGTCGGTTTCGGCCAGAACGATGCTTTCGGCTACCAGGCCCGGGCGTTCCTGGAAGAGGTCGCCGGACTGTCCGAAGCAGAGTCGTTGCCCCGCTGCGCCACGTTCGACGAGGGCGTCCGCAACATGGAACTCCTCGGTGCCGTCACTGAATCAGCTTTGAACAACGGAAAGAAGATCACGCTATGAAACTCGGCGTCTACAACGCGATCCTGCATGACCGGTCCCTGCCCGAGGCTTTGAAGGTTATTGCGGATTTGGGCCTGACAGGGATTGAGATCAACACCGGCGGGTTCCTCCCGGCCGTGCATGTGCCCACCATGGACGACATCCTGGTCTCGGATGCCGCCCGGGATGATTACTTGGGCCTTTTCGAGGGCACCGGCGTCTCGATTGCCGGCCTGAACTGCAACGGCAACCCGCTGCACCCACGGCGCGAAATCGGCGAACAGCACGCCGAGGACATCCGCCGCTCCATTCGACTGGCCCACCGCCTGGGCCAGAACCGCGTGGTCACCATGTCCGGCCTGCCCGGCGGCGAGCCCGGAGCAACCACCGTCAACTGGGTGGTGAACGCGTGGAACTCGGCAGCCCTTGATGTCCTGGAGTACCAATGGGGCGTCGCGGCGGAGTTCTGGAAGGAAACAGACCGGCTCGCCGCCGACCACGACGTGAAGGTCGCTTTGGAGCTCCACCCGCAGAACATCGTGTTCAACACCGCGGACGTGTACAAACTGATTGAGCTCACGGGCGCCACGCACGTTGGCGTGGAACTGGATGCCTCACACCTGTTCTGGCAGCAAATGGACCCTGTAGCGGTGGTCCGCGAACTGGGTTCCCTGGTCTTCCAGGCTGCCGCGAAGGACGTCCGCATCAACACAGAGAATGCCGCGCTCTACGGTGTGCTGGACAACAGCTTCCGCCGGCTGTCACCAGAGGAGAACCGCACCAACCTGGGCGGAGACGAGTGGGCGAACGAATGGCCAAAGAATTCTGCGTGGGACTTTGTTGCCCTGGGCCGTGGACACGACACCGCCTACTGGACCGAATTCCTCCGCGCGCTGTACGAGGTTGACCCGGACATGCTGGTCAACATCGAGCACGAGGACGTTTCCCTCGGCCGGATCGAGGGCCTTGAAGTAGCCGCGAAGGTTCTGCGGGATGCCGATGCAGCATTGGAAGCGTCACTGAACGTCCCTGCCTGACGAAGGTGACATCCGGCACGGGGTGGCGTTGCGAAACCGCCCATTTCTTATAAACAGGCCATACAACGAAAAGGACCATGACATATGACCAGGCAAGTGACGCTCGGGCTGGTGGGGGTGGGAAGGATCGGCGTGATGCACGCCAGGAACATCACCGCATTGAACGGGATCCTCAACCCGGACGGAGTCCATCTTCGGCTCAAGCTCACGGATGTTGCCGAGGAGCATGCCCGATCGGTGGCCGGGGAATTCGGCGCGGATTTCCTTCCGTCCGTGCCGGAGTTGATCGCCTCCGGCATCGATGGATTGGTCATTGCAACCGGGACGGCAACCCACCCGGACCTGATCAGGGCGGGCGTGGACGCGGGCATTCCGGTGTTCTGCGAGAAGCCCGTTGCTGTCAACGTGGCCGAGTCCCTGCCGGTGGTTGAGTACATCCGGGAGAAGGGCGGTACTGTCCAGATCGGCCACCAGCGCCGCTTCGACGCGGGCTACCTTGAAGCCAAGCGTGCCTACGATGCCGGCGAACTCGGCTGGATCCATTCACTCAGGGCTGTCACCTGCGACATGACACCGCCGCCGGTGGAGTTCCTCGCCACCTCCGGCGGACTTTTCCGGGACTGTTCGGTTCACGACTTCGACATCCTGCGCTGGCTCACGGGCAAGGAAATCGTGGAGGTCTACGCCAAGGGGTCCAACAACGGCGATCCGGCCATCGGCGAGGTGGGCGACGTCGATACCGCCCTGGCGGTGGTGACGCTCGACGACGGCACGGTAGGTACGGTCTCGGCCAGCCGCTACAACGGGGCCGGCCATGATGTCCGGTTGGAACTGCAGGGATCGGAGGGTTCCGTCCTGGTGGGCATGGATCAGCAGCTGGCCCTTAGGTCGGCGGAGCCCGGAATTGTCTTCCCTGCCGGGACCCCGCACAAGACGTTCGCCGAGCGCTTCGACCAGGCGTACCGTTCGGAAATGGCCGCCTTTGTGGAAGTGATCCTCGGAGAGCGGAAGAATCCGTGCACTCCCGAGGACGCTGTTGCCGCGTCCAAGGTGGCTGACGCCGCCCAGGAATCACTGGAAACCGGCGTTCCCGTGAGAGTAGCCCCCTGACGCTCTCCCACGTACCGCCGGCTTTCTTCAGGCAAGTGAGAGAGGATCGGGCGTGGCTGACGCGGGCCGGATGAGTCTGGGGGAAAACTCCGACCCGCGCCAGGTCTGGGGGCACCTGGTCAGGCAATCACTTTCATGTTCTGCCAGCCGGTGCCGAGGCTGATGGGCGGGACGTTGCTGAGCGTTCCGCTGCCTGATCCGGGATACAGGTACAAGGTGTCTCCGATCCGCCCCAGGACGTCGTTCCTTGCGTCGCCGTCAAGGTCGCGTGGTCCTGCCAGTGCAGTCCGGGTTCCCCAGCCTGTCCCGATCTGTGTCCATTGCAACCAGCCGGCGGAACCGTTACCCGGATATAGCCATAATGCTCCTGTATCGGCACGCCGCGCCAGTACGTCGCCCTTCCCGTCGCCGTTGAAATCGCCGGTGCTGAAGATGGAGTTCATGACGCCCCAGCCCCAGCCGACGGTGTAGGGAGTACGCTGCCCTCCGGTGCCGTTGCCCTCGTAAAGGCGCAGTTCACCGTTGCTGCGGCGGCCGATGAAATCGGGGATGCCGTCGCCGCTGAAATCGCCGGGGGAGAACAGCTGCGTCATGGTGCTCCAGCCGATGCTGACCTGTGTGCGGGTGCCGAAGCTGCCAGCACCGTTGCCGGGGTAGAAGTACAGAATGTCTCCCGCCCTTGCCAAAAGGTCGTTCTTGCCGTCCCTGTTGAAGTCGCCCGGCGTGATGGTGTCCGTGATGGAGGACCACGCGGGGGCGGGGAGGGCGAGGGTCCTGGCGGACAGGCCGCCGGTGCCGTTGCCCGGGTAGATGTACAGGTTTCCTGCCGTATCGGCTGCGAGGACGTCCGCACGGCCGTCACCGGTGAAGTCATGGGCCGACGGCGGTCCGGCTGCGGGAACGGTGTAGGTCTGAGTTCCCACTGCCGAGGCATTGCCCGCGGTGTCCACGCCGATGTACTTGAGGGTCAGCGTGGAGCTGCCCATCACGATTGGAGTGGCGTACTTGATGTTGGTGGCCGATTCCGTGGCGGTGGGTGTGCTGCCATCGGTGGTGTAGTAGATGGCTGCTGCCTCGTTGGCGGTCAAGGTGATGGTTGCTCCGCTGGCCAGTGCCCTTCCTGTGGGGTTGGCCGTTACCGCCGGTGCGGTGGTGTCCGGAGGAATCGTGTATGTCTGTGTCGCGACGTCCGAGCTGTTTCCTGCGGTGTCCTTGGCGAAGTATTTGAGCGTCATCGGACCGGGTCCGTTGAAGGTGATGGGAGCCGAGTACAGCAGGCCTGCTGTCAAAGGATCGGTGCCGTCGGTGGTGTACCGTATCTCGGCCGGTTCATTGGCGCTCAGTGCGATGGTGGTACCGGCCGCGTAGGCTCCGCTGGCCGGGTTTGCCGTGACAACAGGTTTGGTGACATCGGGCCCGGTGGAGTAGGTCTGTGTCACCACCGCGGAGGAGTTGTTGGCACCGTCCACGGCAAAGTACTTGAGCGTCAGTGGCCCGCTGAGGGTCAACGGAGCGGTGTACCTGGTGCTGGCCGTCGTGGGAGTGGTGCCGTTGGTGGTGTAGTAGATCGTGGCCGTTTCATTGGCT
Source organism: Paenarthrobacter sp. NCHU4564 (assembly GCF_052156435.1). Lineage (NCBI taxonomy): Bacteria > Bacillati > Actinomycetota > Actinomycetes > Micrococcales > Micrococcaceae > Paenarthrobacter > Paenarthrobacter sp. NCHU4564. The sequence goes on along the minus strand of NZ_JBQLIS010000009.1, from coordinate 80,809 downwards.
TTGAGGGCGATGGTCTGGCCGGCGGCGTACGTTCCACCCGGGGGATCGGCAGTAACCACGGGAGCAACCGTGTCCGCTCCCAGGTATGCCTCAAACTCCGCCAGGCCGGCGTTGGTGGTGGTGGAGCTGACACCGGTGATGTTGAACCGAACCGAACTCACGGTCTTGGCGGGGAAGTTGATGGTCAGGCCGGAACCGTTGTTGGGCAGCGCAGGCACCGGGACGGTACTTCCGTCGGAGAACTGCAGGTTGCCGGCTGTGACCTGGTCGCTCAGGAGCGGACGGTCGGAAAGCGTGACGGCGTTGATGGTCCGGGTGGGTGAGAAGTTGTACTGGATCCAGCTGCCGGTTTTTTCTGCGGCGGTGACCCATTCCCGGTTGGCGTCCATGGGCGCACCCCAGAAGTAGCCGTCCCTGGCCTTTTCAGGGCTTTGGCCTGTTGCTTTCTGAGTGGACGCGGTGACAGTGGTGCCGGCCGACTTGGCTGCGTTGCCCACCCATTCGATGGCCGTGATGTACTGCCGCTTCAACCACTCGTTGTAGGGCGAATCGGGGCAACCTTCCCCGGGGCTGCTGCACAGGTACATATCGAAGTCGGCGAACCGGACAAATGTGTCCACCTTGTTGGTCAGCTCGGCTCCGGTGACGTTCTGCGGGTACTCGTCAATGACGTAGGCATCGTAGGCCATGGACGTGTGCGGTCCCGTGAAGCTGCGGGTGGCCAGTTGGGCGAACTTGGCGGTGGCCCAGTGGTCACTGTGGTCGTAGGGGCTGGTGAAGTTCCCGGTCCAGTCCTGGGTGCGGAATGTGGTGGGTTGGAAGTTGGCCACCAGGCGGTTCAGTGCTGTTTGGAACTGCGACTTGGTGAACGTGGCGGCGTTGTCCACGGGCCGGATGGAGGACAACCGGCCGTCCCAGAGCTTGAGGATGCTTTGGTCGTTGTACGCCGCACTGCCGTCACCATTGGGAAAGCCGTCCGGGAGGCGCATGAACACCACGGAGATGTTGGGTGCCCCGTTCAGGGTCTGCATGGTCAGGGGACGGTTGGGGACCCCGGCATCGGACGTGGTCCAAGAGTCCGCCACTCCGGCCATTTTGGAGTAGCTTGCCCGGATGCCCGCTTCCAGGCTTCGCCAGTACGCTGCGCCTTCGCCGGCCTCGCCGGCGGTGGTGAATACGGTCTGGACACACCGCTTTGCCTGGATGTCCCGCATGAAGTCGGGACTAAGGAACAACAGGTCGTCGTCCGTGTGCGCGACGATCTGCATGGCCCCGCCCGTCCCTGCGCACGGCGGAACCGCAGCAGTGGCCGGGGCGGCGGTGGAAAGAACAAAGCCACCCGTGGCTACGGCTGGTGCAAGCAGCAAGCCCAGCAGCCGGCGGGTGGCGGAACGGAACTTTTTGAACGGGGATTTCGGATGACTCGGACGGCGAAAGTGATTTGGACGGTCCACAACCATGCTCCTTTGAGCAGATGTTGGGCCCCCCAGCCGGCAAACTTTACGACGCCCCCAGGACGCCATGCGAATGAAGTTTTACCGTCCGCTGCCTTGCGGGCACCGGACCAGTGAGCGCTACTGTACTCCTCCGGGAAGCTGATTGATAGGGCTCCGGCAGACATTGACGAAGGCCCTGAACGGCGCAAGGCGCTCGCCTTCCGGAAGCTGCGAGGCTTCCGGGTGCCACTGCACCGAGGCTACCCACCGCGAGGGGTCTTCCAGCGCTTCCACCGTGCCGTCGTCGGCGATTGCCGTAACTGTGAGTCCCTCGCCCACGGTGGCTACAGCCTGGTGATGGCCGGAGGCGATCCTGATGGTGGTTTCGCCCTCCGAGCCGTACAGGGCTGCCGCCCGCGAACCGGCCGCAAGGACTACCTCATGCCACGCCCACAGGCTGCCTTCGGCGTCCTGCCCGGCCAGTCCGGCGTACTCCCCGGCGGGTGCGGCGTCCTGCCCGGCCAGCCCTCCCTGCCCGGCCAGTCCGTTGTGAAACACCCCGGAAGGGTCCATGTCCTGGACCAGGGTGCCCCCATAGAGGACGTTCAGCAATTGGTGGCCACGGCAGATGCCGAACAGCGGCAGGCCGGCGTCGATGGCTGCACGGGCGGCCTCCAGATCCAGGCGGTCCTGGTCGGGATTGACGTCGTACACCGCCTCCACCGGTTCCTGGCCGTAGAGGCGCGGGTCAAGGTCGCCGCCACCGGGCAACAGCACGCCGTCGAGCGTCGCGAGGTCAGCACGGACGTCGGCAGCGTCCTCCAACAGCACCGGCTCCCCGCCGGCCTCACGGAGGAGATCGATGATGTACGTGAACAGCCCATTCGCTTCGCCTACCCGGGCATCAGCAGTGTGCGGATCGCTCAAACGGACCGGGACACCGATCCTGGGCCGTGCGCCGGTCCCATCTGCAGGGGTCATGCTCCATGAGTACCCGACCGGCCGCGCCCAGGCAAACACGTCCGTCATCAAAGGGCGCCGTTACGCTGTTGGGCATGAACCCCTCCGGCGCTTTGAACCCAAGTCCCCGCACCCTGGACATCGAGAGCGTGGCCCACTTCGACCGGCTCCTGCACACCGGAGCCGTGACCATGCGGGGCTGGCACGCCCAGTCGCTGGACCTGCGCGGCCGCTCCCAGGAACTGCGCCGACTCGACGCCCAAGGAGCCATCTTCCTGGGCTGTACCTTCGACGACGGCGTGGAAGCCAGCCTGCGGAGCCGTGGTGCGCTCATTTTCCCAAAGCTGCACGGGGTCCCGTTCAATCCCTATCGCGGCAGTCTCTACACCGCCGCCGAGCTGTACCAGGACATCGCCGCCACGGAGTACGAATCCACCCCCGACGCCCGGGTGTACCAGTGGAGCATCCTGCCGGGCCAGCGCACCAGCCTCGAAGCGACCCTCGCCGCAGCACTCCACGACCACGCGATCGGCGACGCCCTGGATGAACTCCGCGCCGACGGTGAGCTCGCCGGTAAACCACTGGTGGGAGTCATGGGCGGCCACGCAGCCCAACGCGGCAGCCAGGAGTACGCCCAAGCCGCACGCCTGGGCCGGCTGTTGGCATGCGCCGGCTTCACCGTCGCCACCGGAGGAGGTCCGGGCGCCATGGAAGCGGCCAACATGGGGGCGTACCTGAGCAGACTGCCCGACGACGGCACTGACGTTGCGCTGCAGGCGCTCGCCGCTGTTCCCGGGTTCAGGCCCTCGGTGACGGCTTGGGCGCGGCAAGCAGCCGCCGTCGTCGAACGCTATCCGGGCGGAACCCCGACGCTGGGCATCCCTACATGGTTCTACGGCCATGAGCCGCCCAACCTGTTTGCCACCCACATCGCCAAGTACTTCGCCAATGCCATCCGCGAAGCCATCCTGCTGGAGCTGTGCAATGGCGGCATTGTCTTCCTGCCCGGTGCCGCGGGCACAGTCCAGGAGATCTTCCAGGATGCCTGCGAGAACTACTACGCCGCCCCGGAAACCATCACTCCCATGGTCCTGGTTGGTCGCCGGCACTGGGAGCACACATACCCGGCGTGGCCCATGCTGCAGAGCCTCGCGGCCGGTAGACCCATGGCGGACAGGATCTTCCTGGTGGACACCGTGGAGGAAGCGCTCGCCGTGGTCCAGCGCTGAGGCGGCTCAGAAGTCCTTGCTGCAGGGCCCGGACCCGAGCTTCGCCAGTCCCGTCCGGTCGCCGGAGGCGTAGTCACGCACCCAAGACGCTTCGTCGTACATGAGCTGGCGGGGGTCGTCGATGTGGTCCAGTCCCAGCAGGTGCCCCAGCTCGTGCATGATCACCGCCACCCCGATGTCCTTTCCGTGGGGCGAGTCCATGATCTCCGAGAATTGCGGCGCATCCAGGGAAACCGTGCCCGTCACGTACGCCTGGTAGCCGTTGCTCAGGCCAATCGAGGAGCTCCCGCCCAGCCCCACGGTCTGGCCGGTGAGGCGGGGCACCTGTTCGGGGGTGGTCCATGCAATCAGGACCGGTGCCCAGCGGTCCCCGTACACTTCAGGCTGATACCCGTCCCTGTTGGTGGTGGGTGTCTCGGAGGTCGGGCCGTCGTAAATGAATTGGAGGCCCGACGCCAGGCTGGCCTGCCGCACGGCTTCTTCCACCAATGGTTGCCAGCTCGCCGGTGCCGCTCCGGAGTTCACCACGTAATGGATGGGCCGGCAGGGGGAGTAGGCCAGGGGAGTGCCGTCCTCCTTGACGGCCAGGAATTTGTAGGAGGTGCTGGCGCGTTGCACGGGTCCCGGTGTCCCCAGGGGTGCATCGGCTTCCTCCAGGCCTGGTGGTGGCTCCTGGCGTTGGCCGAACGGCAGGAGTCCCGGACGAACTCCTTGGCTCTGGGAAGAGGAGCCATTCCAGAACTGCTGCAGTCCGCCGCTGAAGTATGCGCCGGCGCAGACCAACGCCAGCACGGCCAGCAGGAACACAATGGCTGCGATGCTGGTGTGCCTGATCGGCGGCCTGCCCGGCGGGTCAGGTGGCCGGCCGGGCGGAGGGGGATAGGGGTCCGGCCACTGCGGCGACCCATAAGGTTCCATTGAACCCCCTGACGCTGCGGTCCGGGCGGACGGTGGGGGCGCCGCCGTCGGCCGCTTCCCGCAAGCATAGAGCCGCTCCGGCGACGCGTCCATGGGCCGTCGCGGCTAAATGTCCTTGCGGCACGGTGCGGAAGCCAAAAGGTGCAGCCCGTTGAGGTCCCCGTCGGCCAGCCCGTCGGGGGCGCCGATCTCCGGGTACATGAGCTGGATGGGGTCCTCCACGTGGTCAAGGCCCATCACATGCCCCAGTTCATGCTGCATGACGGCGAGCACGTAGTCCGAGCCGCCTTCTTCTGCCAGCAGCTCGGCCACTTGCGGGGTGTCCAGTTCCAGGCTGCCGGTGATGTAGCTTTTGGCGCCATTGTTCAGGGAGTACATGGTGCTTCCGCCGGTGCCGATCACGTTCCCGGCCAGTGCCGGAGCTTCAGCCGGGGTGGTCCACGAGATCAGCAGTGGAGCCCACCTGTCGCCGTACCTGTCCGGCTGGTAGGGCTCACGCTTGTCAGCGGGTGGTTCGTCGGTGGTTCCGTCGTTGACGAACTGGATGCCGGAGGCTTCGGACACGTTGGCGATCGCGGTCGCCAGCAGTTGCCCGGTTCCGGCGGGGGCGCCGGCGTCATTCACCACGTAGTGCAGGGGACGGCACGGTGAGTACCCCACCGGTGTGCCGTCGTCGTTGGTGGCCAGGAACTTGTACGAGTCACTGGGCGCGCCCGGAGGAAGTGGCGAGGCCAGTGGCGCATCTGCCTCTTCGAGTCCCGGCGGTGGCGCATCCAATGCCCGTGCCGGCGATGGAACCACCTGCCCGATCTGCGGGGTGTCAGGCAGCGCAACGCCCGGGAAGAGGCCCGTGATGCGCGGGTCGCCGTGGAGAAATCCGCTCACCAGGACTGCCACGACAGCGGCCACGGCGGCCATCAGCAGGCCGCGGACAACCTTCAACGTGGTCAGCGCACGCCGGTGTTTCGGCGCGCGCGGCGTCTCACTTTCCGGCTCCACGGCTCTCCATTCCTTGCGCCCCGGTCACGCGGGCCGCGCGGAGGACGAACCAACATTACGGGCACCTGCTCTATGGCGTCCATTCACATGTGCCCAGGAAAGGCCCGTCCTAAACGATCGCGGCGCCGAAAGCCAGCCCCAACCCGTAGGTGGCGGCCGCTGCCCCCAGGCCGATGGCCAGCTGCCGCAGACCCCGGCTGAGCGGCGATGTTCCGGACAGCAAGCCCACGACGGCGCCCGTCGCCAACAGTGCGATGCCCACCAGCGCACCGGCTACTGCCAGCGCGGCCACGCCCGTCATGCCGAAGATGAAGGGGATGATGGGGACGATGGCTCCGGAGGCGAAGAAACAGAAGCTGGACAGTGCCGCTCCCCAAGCAGACCCTACGGTTTCGTGGTCGTCGGTGGGCGGCTTTTCCGGCTGCAGGGACAGGCTGGGGTCGCAGTCGCAGCTGAACAGGCCCAGGCGTTCGGCGGCGCGGTGTTCGGCTGCCTCACGCGTCATGCCGCGGGCCAGGTAGACCAGCACGAGTTCGTTGTGCTCGATGTCCAGTGACGGTGCCGCGGTCAGCGTCGCCTGGGTGGGGAGGGTGGCGCTGAGCAGCTCCCGCTGGGACCGGACGGATACGTACTCGCCGGCACCCATGGACAGCGCTCCGGCGAGAAGGCCGGCCACGCCGCTCATCAGCACCACGGAACTGGGAACGCCGGTGGCCGCCATGCCCATGACCAGCGAAAGGTTGCTCACCAGGCCGTCGTTGGCACCGAACACGGCTGCCCGGAAGGTGCCCGACAACCTGTTCCGCCCCCGGGTTGCCAGGCCGCGGACAACTTCCTCGTGGATCTGCTCGTCGGCCACCATGGCGGGCGTGGCGGCCGGCTCGGCACCGTACGGCGACCTGCCTTCGGCCCGCTGCGCGAGCGCAAGGACAAAGACCGATCCGAAGTTGCGGGCGAGGAAGCCCAGGAAGCGGCTCCGGCCGGATGCTGCCTTGGGCATTCCGGCGTGTTCGCCGAGGAGTTTGAGCCAGTGGGCCTCGTGGCGGCCCTCGGCTTCGGCCAGGGCCAGCAGGATCTGGCGTTCTTCGCCCTCACGCCGCTGCGCGAGTTCCCGGTACACCGCGGCTTCGGCCCGTTCGTCGGCCAGGTACTGGCGCCAGCGCTTGATGTCGGAGGCGGACGGCGGTGGCGGCGTTTCCGCTGCCGGAGCTGATTCCGCTGCCGGGGCCGTTTCAGGGGCGGGACCCGGAGCGGGGCTCAACGGATCATGGGATTCATGGTGCTTCTGCACGTTATCTCCTGTGCTGGGTGGGGTGGTTTCGGCCCCATTGCACCGCCCACTGTACCGCTTATTTCCGCGGTTTTTTGGCCGGTATTCCTCAACCGGAATGTTCGGCGGACCTTAATTCGGAGCCCCGCTCCACCTGCGTTCCGACGTGCCGGTCGGGTGTCTTGACCGTTCGCCGGGGCCGGTGCTCAGATGGAAGGACAGGGGCGGGGGACTCCCCGCATTCGGCCGAAGGGCTGCTTGCCGGCCCACCACACGGAGGTTGGAGCATGAACAGCACCGAACCGCACGCAAGCCACCCCGAACGGGCAACCATCGAGTCGGATCCTGCCTACGATTACGGCGAGGACCAGGAAGTGGACGAACCGTGGGTTGAGGAAGTGGACGCTCCCGACGACGACGAGCGGGTGGTCCCGATCGACGACGCGGACGACTTCCGCGAGGACGACGACGAACTCTAGTCCTGCATGTCGCTCAGCAGGAAGTGCCGCTCGCGCCCCCGAGGTTGTCCGACGGCGGCAACGGTCACCGTCAGCGTCCGCATCGCGCTGCACCATCGCGTGGGACGGACCGCTTGGCCCAGGGCGCGTTCCATCCTGTGAGCGTCCGCGCAGAGGAACCGCTGCAAGCGGCCGTCCAGGAACAGCGTCACGGTTCCCCTGACAACGTCCACGCCGGGAACCACCGGCACGCCGGGACGTTGGGGGAGGGCAGGGGTGTTTGTTTCGCTCAGGGGGTGGGCTTGGAACGGCAAGGATGGATCTCCTGGGGAGTGCTCTTGCCCGCTCGGTTGTCTCTGGTCCGGAACGGGCCGCTTCCTCATCCGAACCACCCGTGAACATGGGGTTGGTGTGTGGCCAGTCGGAGCTTGGCGCCACCTCTCTTGAAGCTGGCACCACCCTACCGCATGGGCCTTCTTGTTCCGGTCCCGTCCGCAGGAACACACTGTTCAAGGAAGCATCAGCCAGCACCAGGAGGCCCAATGCCCTCGATAGAGAAAAGCGTGGATATTCCCCGGCCCCAGCAGGAGGTCTTCGACTTCCTGGCACGGTTCGAAAACTCTCCACCTATGATGCTTTTGTCATTTCGTCCGGGCCGCTCGGCGATGCTCCGCCAGGGCTGGGAACCCGGGGCCGGGGAACCACCAGGATCATGGGGCGGCAGTTTGACTGGATGGTTGAATATACGGAATTCGATCCACCCCGCCGCATGGTGTCCCGCTCGATCGAAGGTGAGCGGGATTTGACGGCGACGTTCACCCTGGAATCCGTTGATGGCGGGACCCGCGTTACCGAGCAACTGCGGCTCAATACACCCATGGAGGGCCTGATGGGCAAACTGCCTGGGCCGCTGGTGGAATGGTTCCTGGGTCTGTCCCTCCGCCGCAACCTCAAGAACCTCGCCAAGGTGCTGGCTGCCTGACACTGCCCACTCACAGCACCCGGGCAACGAGAGGTTTGCCGGATTCGGTCCCCTGGCCCGGGAAAACAACAAGGCGGCGCTCCCCGCAAAGGGAAGCGCCGCCGTCGGACGTTGCTTGCAGAAGCTGCAGCTACTTGGCCGGTGAGCTCAGCTCATCCTCGGCCACGCGGGTACCGGCAACACGGTCCGTCCAGGCCTTCATGACCGCCGGGTCGGTGGGCTTGCTGAACAGTGAAACAGCCACGTAGACGATCGCAGAGGCGAGCAGGCCGTAGTAGATGGGCTCGTTCGCGTAAATGCCGTCCATGGGAGCCTTGGCGTTGATCTCAAGGATGATCATGGTGCCCAGGGTGACCACGGAGCCCACGGCCATGGACGCAGCGGCGGCAATTCCCGTGCCACGCTTCCACACCAGGCCACCGATGATCGCGACCAGGAGGCCGCCCACCAGGATGTCGTACGCAATGGTCAGTGCCGCCACGACGTCCTTGGTGGAGATGGCGATGATGATGGCCAGGATGCCGAGTCCCAGGACCCAGTAGCGGTTGGCCTTGACGTCGTGCTCAGGGTTGTCGGAGTCGTCGGTGTTGACGGTCTTGCCGAACCAGCCGGCCACGAACGGGAGAACGTCGGCGCGGGCCACGGTTGCGGCTGCGATGAGTGCGCCGGAGGCGGTGGACATCATGGCTGCGACGGCTGCGGCGAGGACCAGGCCGCCGATGCCGATCGGGAGCAGGTTGGTGGCGACTTCGGCGTAGACGTCGTCCTTGGCTTCGATCTCGATACCGGACAAGGCAACGCTTGCAGCCATGCCGATCAGGGCGCCGGCCAGGCCGTAGAGGATGCAGTACACGCCTGCGGTTGCGCCGCCCCAGCGGGCTACCTTGGGCGTTTTGGCCGTGAAGACGCGCTGCCAGATGTCCTGGCCGATCAGGAGCCCGAGCGTGTAGACCACAAAGTACGTGATGATCGTCTGGAGGCCGATTCCGCCGATGTCGAAGAAGCTTTCATCAACGCGTGCACGGATGCCGTCCAGGCCGCCGGCAGCGTTCATGGCGAACGGAAGCATCAGGAAGAAGATGCCCACCGTCTTGATGACGAACTGGACCTGGTCGGCCAGGGTGATGGACCACATGCCGCCGATGGTGGAGTACACCAGCACGATCGCACCGCCGATGGCGATGGCCAGCCAGCGCTCCCATCCGAACAGCACCACGAAGATGGTGGCGTAGGCGCCGGTGGACGTGGCGCACAGCATCAGGGTGTAGGCCAGCATGACAATGCCGGAGGTCTGCGTCGCCCTGCTGCCGTAGCGAAGGGTCAGCATCTGGGAGACGGTGTAGATCTTGAGCTTCTGGATGGTGCCGGCGAACAGGAGGCTGAGCAGCAGCACGCCTGAACCGATGGCCACCACCAGCCACATGCCGGAGATACCGAACTTGTAGCCCAGGCCAACGCCGCCCACGGTGGATGCGCCGCCAAGGACCACGGCGGCCATGGTGCCTGTGTACAGGAAGGGACCCAGGCGGCGGCCGGCCACCAGGAAATCGCTGTTGTTCTTGGTGCGGGACTTGCCCCACCAACCGAAGGCCAGCATGGCCAGCAAGTACAACACCACGATGGCGATGTTTATGAACGAAGAGTCCATGAGTGGCTCCTTGGAGCTGATGCACAGAGGTTGGGATTTCCGGCGCTGTGTTGGGCTGGCCGGAAGCTCTGTGCGTGATGACGGGAGATTGGCTCGTGTTGTGTGCCTCACAGACAACACTTGTTGCCTATGAGGATATGTTGTGACTGGAGTAACAGTCAAGGTCCTTTGGTTATGGTTACGCCGGAACAGCGCTGCGCGGAAGATGATCCGGCTACTATTGCTCCAATGACAGGGCCGCATGGCAGGCCTGAAAGGTTCGTGAATGAAGGCTCTCCCCGTTGAACCGAGCAACGTCCCCGTTGCCATCGGTTCCCGCATCCGCGCCGCGCGGCAGGCCCAGCGGCTGACCATTGAGCAAGTGGCGGATGCCACCGGCCTGACCAAAGGCTTCCTGAGCCGCGTGGAGCGGGACCTGACCTCGCCGTCGGTCGCCTCACTGGTTACCCTGTGCCAGGTGCTTTCAGTGTCGGTTGGCGATTTGTTCGCGGCGCCGGAAACCCACCTGACGCGGCGGGATGATGGTCCCCGCATTTCCCTGGGTGGCCAGGGCATCGTTGAACGGCTTCTTACCGCGCGATCGGAGCGCCGGCTGCAGATCCTGCAGGCAACCATCGAACCGCATGGCCGTGGTGAGAATGAGCTCTACGCCGTGGACTGCGATGTTGACGTCCTCCATGTGGTCAAGGGACGTATCAAGCTCATCCTGACCAATGAGGAATATGACCTCGAGGAAGGGGACACCCTTTCCTTCCCCGGCCGGGAACCACACACGTGGATCAATCCCACCGATGAAACCGTGGAAGTGCTCTGGGTCCTGGTGCCGGCAGCCAGTCGGTAATTTTCCGTCTCCGCGAGATGGCACTTAATGACAATGTCGGGGGGAAACATTGTCATTAAGTGCCATCTGGGCGGGGATTGCTAGCCCACGTGGACCCAAGGCCTGCGGGTCACGTCCGGCTCTGCTTCCCGAAGCACTTCGCGGGTCACGGGAGCGATCTCGCCTTCGCCGAAGAACAGGAATTTGCTCAGGTTGGAGATGGGGTTGCCCTCCGTCCACCGGAAGTAGATGTGCGGCATGTAGCCGGTGACGTCCCGGATGTGGAGGAGAACGGCTGCCAGCGTGTTGGGCACGTTGTTGCTGTGGACTTCCAGGATCTTGAAGCCGTGGCGCTTCCTGCCCACCACTTGGAGTTCCTGCTCGAAGTCGGAACTGTCGTCCACGATGATCTCGATGAATACGGCGTCGCTGTCCACGGGCAAGTGGTTGGCCTGCTGGGCGTGCCGCAGCTTTTCCCGGTACCGGCTGGCGCTCAGGTGCTTGGGCTCGTGGGCGATGATCCGCACCGGACCGTCGGCGTTGTTAGCGGTGAATTCCAAGGCCGCCTCGTCCATTTTGATGTGGGTGGCCCTGAGCTCGAAGGCCCGTCGTATCCGTGAAACGAAGCTGACCGCCACGATGCCCAGGATGAACAAGGCTGCGATTTTCAGGCCGTCGGGACGCTCGATCGAGTTGACCACCGTGGTGTAGATGAACGCCAGGGAGACAATGCCGAAGCCAATGAACTGGCCGCGCTGCTTCTTGCGTCGCGCTGAGAGGGTCACGGCGATGGAAGCCGAGGTGATGAGGACCAGCACGCCGGTGGCGTACGCACCGCCCTGCGCGTTCACGTCCGCTTGGAAGATGATGGTCACGGCGAAGGCGATCACGGTGAAAACGAGGACCAGCGGGCGCAGTGCGCGGGCCCAGGCGGGGGCCATGCCGTAGCGGGGAAGGTACCGCGGGACCAGGTTGAGGAGTCCTGCCATGGCCGACGCCCCGGCGAACCACAGGATGGCGATGGTGCTGATGTCGTAAACCGTGCCGAATCCGTCACCCAGGAACTGATGGGCCAGGTAGGCAAGGGCGCGCCCCTCGGCCTTCCCACCTGTTTCGAATTCCGCTGCGGGAATCAGCATCACGGTGGTGAAGCTGGAGGTGATCAGGAACGAACTCATGATGATGGCCGCCGTGGTCAGGAGCTTGTGCGCGCCCTTGATCCTACCTGCGGGGTTCTTGTCCGTATCGGTGGCGTGGCCCTTGATCTGCGGCATGACGGCCACGCCGGTCTCAAACCCGGACAGGCCAAGTGCCAGGCGGGGAAAGACCAGGAGGGCCAGGCCGATCATCAGGAGGGGATCGCCATGGGACGTGGTCAGTGCCGCCCACCAGTCGGTGATGACGTGGGATTCGGTAAAGAGGTGGCTGAGCGCCACAACGACCACAACAAGGTTCAGGGCCAGGAAGACACCCACCAGGACGACCGCCACGTTGATGGCTTCCTTGAATCCGCGAAGGAAGACAATGCCCAGCCCTGCGATCAGGGCAAGGGTGATGACCACTTGCTGTCCCTCGAGGAAATGCGGAGCAAACGGATTCTCGATCAGGTGGGCTGTCGCGTCGGCGGCGGAGAGGGTAATGGTGATCATGAAGTCGGTAGCGGCAAAGCCCAGGAGTGCCAAGACAAAGAGCTTGCCACCCCAGCGCGGAAGGAGCCGTTCAAGCATGGCGATGGATCCTTCGCCGCGGGGGCTTTCCTTGGCAACCCGCCGGTAGACGGGCAATGCGCCGGCCAGTGTAGCGATTACCAGCAGAAGGGTGGCCAGTGGCGACAGAAGGCCGGCAGCAAGCGCGGCGATGGCAGGCTGGTAGCCGAGGGTGGAGAAGTAGTCCAGGCCCGTCAGGCACATGACCTTCCACCATGACTGGGGCTTGTGGGACTCCGACGGCCTCCCGTGGGGCCCCTGCCGTTTCCCCGACGTGTCCGGCATGCCTTCCAGCAGCCAGGCCTTCAAGTGAAAGCCGCCCTTGGGCCGGTTGGACGGATCGGCCGGGGGCCTCGTCAGCGTTGTCACGGTGTCCTCTCGCGCAGCACCCTGCTGCTTCAGCAAGGAGCGTAGGACGCCGTTTCCGCCGCGGACCCCGGTTTTTATGGAATCTTAACGCCTCCTGTGACCGGCATCTCACTGCATCCGGATACGCTGCCTCTGTCGTAAACAGATGATGCATATTGGACAACTTTGAGTGTATGATGGGTGTCACAACCCAGATCCATCTATCTAAGGAGTGGCGCAACTTTGGAAGAGCTCCGCATTGAAGCCAACGGGAACCTCGGCCCTATCGATTCATCCCGTATCCCGCGCTATGCCGGCGCTGCGACCTATGCCCGGCTTCCCCGTCTGGACCAGGTCACCAAGGCCGACGTCACCGTTGTCGGCGTGCCTTTCGACTCCGGCGTTTCCTATCGTCCAGGCGCCCGTTTCGGCGCCAACCATGTTCGCGAGGCCAGCCGTCTGCTGCGCCCGTACAACCCGGCCTGGGACGTCAGCCCGTTCGAGAACATCCAGGTCGCCGATGCCGGTGACATGGCCGTGAACCCGTTCAACATCAACGAGGCCATTGAGACCATCCAGCAGAACGCGCTGGACCTGACCGCGAACGGCAGCAAGCTGGTCACCCTCGGTGGCGACCACACCATCGCACTGCCGCTTCTGCGGGCCGCGGCCGAACGTGCCGGTGAACCCATCGCCATGCTGCACTTCGACGCTCACCTGGATACCTGGGACACCTACTTCGGTGCAGAGTACACGCACGGCACCCCGTTCCGCCGCGCAGTGGAAGAGGGGATCCTGGACACTGAAGCCATCAGCCACGTTGGTACCCGCGGTCCGCTCTACGGCAAGAAGGACCTCGACGACGACCACCGCTTTGGCTTCGGCATCGTCACCTCCGCGGACGTCTACTACCAGGGCGTGGCCGAGACGGTGGCCAAGATCCGGGACCGCATCGGCAACCGCCCGCTGTACATTTCCGTTGACATTGATGTCCTGGATCCGGCCCACGCACCCGGCACGGGAACACCGGAAGCCGGCGGCATCACCAGCCGTGAGCTCCTGGAGATCATCCGTGGCTTCCGCGGCATGAACCTCGTTGGCGCTGATGTAGTGGAAGTTGCTCCGGCTTACGACCACGCCGAAATCACCGGTGTTGCGGGCAGCCACGTGGCCTATGAACTGGTGACCCTCATGGCCGACAACGCCGTGGAAGGGGACCGACACGGTGCGCCGAACGGTTACGCCCAGCAGGCCCTCAGTGCGCGCATTGAGGAACTCGCGAAGGCCACGCAGCGATGATCGATTTCGACCCGGGCACGGCAGCCCCTACCAGGGAGACCGGGGAGCGTAACGGCGGGGACCTCGTCGTCGAAACCCTTGAAGCGCTCGGCGCGAAGACGGTTTTCGGTATTCCGGGCCAACACGCCCTTGGCTTGTTCGACGCCATGGGCCGCGGGAACCTGCACTTCGTTTCCTCGCGGGTGGAGAACAACTCGGCGTTCGCCGCTGATGGTTATTCCCGTGCCACGGGTGAGGTGGGCGTCTTGTTTCTTTCCACCGGCCCGGGGGCGTTGACCTCGCTTGCGGGGTTGCAGGAGGCGTATGCCACGGGTGTGCCGATGGTTGTGGTTGCCAGCCAGATCCCGTTGGAGGGTTTGGGTGCCCGCCGCAAGGGCATGCTCCACCAGCTCGATGACCAAAAGGCCTCCGCCGCCAACGTCACCAAGAGCCAGCGGCTGATCCAGCATGCTTCTGGTATCCCGTCGGCCATCCAGGACGCGTGGACCGAGGCCATTTCCTCCCCGCAGGGCCCGGTGTGGATCGAGATCCCGCAGAACGTGCTTCTGGACCCGATCGTGGTGCCGCCGGTGGAGGACGCGCTGGCCGAAGCCTTCGATAACCCGCCGCGCGTGGAATTGGTCCGCGAAGCCGTGAAGTGGCTCTCGACGGCGGAACGTCCGGCAATCATCGCAGGCGGCGGTACGCGCCGTGGCCGGGCGGAGAAGTCGCTGCTCTCCATCGCCGAACAGCTCCGGGCGCCGGTCATCTGCACCCCGGGCGGTAATGGTGCGTTCCCGTGGAACCACGAATTGTCCCTGCAGTCCTGGATCGAGGACCGGTACATGACCGATGTCCTTGAGGACGCGGATGTGCTGATCGTGATCGGTTCGTCCCTGGGCGAGGTGACCTCGAACTACTTCACGTTCGAACCCCGCGGCCGGATCATCCAGATCGACGCCGAACCCCGGGTCCTGGAATCCAATCGCCCCGGCCTGGGCATCCGCGCCGATGCCGGGCAGGCCCTCGCAGCACTGGATGCGGCCCTCTCCGAGGCCGGGGCAGCGACGTCGGCGGTCCGGTCCTGGCACGGCGCCAGCCCGGAAGAACTGGTCAAGGAGTCCCTGGCCAAGGTCAAGGCCCGCCTGGAATCGCAGGACCTGGCCAAGGAACTGAAGTTCATGGCCGATATCCGCGAAGCAGTACCGGCGGACATGCAGACCTTCTGGGACATGACCATCTCCGCGTACTGGGGATGGTCCTGCTGGGATTCCCGCGACGGACAGTTCCACTCCGCCCAGGGAGCCGGTGGGCTCGGCTACGGCTTCCCGGCTGCGATCGGCGGGGCCGTGGGCCTGGAAACTACGGGAAAGCCGAGCCGGGTACTGGCTGTTTCCGGTGACGGTTCGTCCATGTACTCCATCTCCGAACTCGCCACCGCCAAACAGCACAACATCCCGGTCACCTGGCTGATCGTGGACGACGGCGGCTACGGCATCCTCCGCGAATACATGGTGGGCGCCTTCGGCAAGGCCACGGCCACCGAGCTCGCCCGCCCCGACTTCGTCAAGCTGGCCGAGTCCTTCGGCGTGCCGGCCGTTCGAGTCGACCCGGACCAGGTGGGGGACGCGCTCAAGGCGTCCTTCGCCGCGGACGGACCCAACGTCGTCGTGGTTGAAACGCTCCTCAAGATGTTCGGTCCCACCCACCTGGACGATTAACGAACAGCAGGAAGCCCCCGCATGGAACACCATGCGGGGGCTTCCTGCGTTGCGGGCCACGCACGTCAGTCGAGTTCGCGGTGGGTGCCTTCCGGCGTGGCCTTGACGGCGATGGCCGAGGCCAGCAGGGCGACGATCCAGAACGCGGCAATCAGCCACAATCCACCACCGGCAACGAGGCTCAGGCCAGCCACGATCATCGGCGTGAAGCCTGCGCCCACCATCGAAGCGCCTTGGTAGGCGAGGGAGGCGCCGGTGTAACGGTTGCGGGTGGGGAACTGCTCGGCCACGTAGGCGGCAATCGGACCGTAGAGGAAACCCTGAACCAGCCCGTTGCCCAGGATGATCGCGAGGGCGAAGCCCCACAGTTCACCGTTGCTCATGAGCAGCAGGATCGGGTAGACCAGCACCACACCCAAAAGGGAGGCCCCGATCAGCACCCGACGGCGGCCGATCCGGTCGCTGAGGCGTGCGGAGTAGAAGCAGATCACCAAGGTCAGGAGCGCAGCCAGGGCCTTGATGTTCAGGACGCCGTTCTTGTCGGCGCCGCTTTCCACTGCGACGGAAACGCCCCATACGGTGGTCATCGACTGGCAGACATAGAACGACGTGGTCGCGAGCAGGCCAAGTACCACGGCCCGGGGGTTGTTCTTCAGGACATCGAGCAGCGGCACGCGGCGCTTTTCGCCGGCTGCTTCAAGGCGTTGGAACGCAGGTGTCTCGGCAACTTTCAAGCGGATCACCATGCCAACCACAATGAGCAGTGCGCTCAGCAGGAACGGTATGCGCCAGCCCCAGACAAGGAAATCGTTGCCGGAAACCGCCGCGAAAAGGGACAGTGCCAGCGTGCCAAGGATCGCGCCCGCCGGCCCGCCGGCGTTGGCGAAGGCCGCAGCGAACCCCCGGTGCTCCTTGGGTGCGTGCTCAATGGCCATGAGTGCCGCGCCGCCCCATTCGCCACCTACGGCGACGCCCTGGACCAGGCGGAGAATCACCAGGGCGATCGGTGCAGCCATGCCAACCTGGGCGGTGGGCGGAAGCAGGCCGATCGCCGTCGTGCCGAGTCCCATGATCAGCATGGACAGGACCAGCATCTTTTTGCGGCCCAGGCGGTCGCCGAAGTGGCCGAAGATCAGGCCGCCCAAGGGCCGGGCGATGTACCCTACGGCGAGCGTCACGAAGGAAGCGAAGAGGTCGAATCCGGGGCCAAGGTTGGCGAAGAAGACCTTGTTGAAGACCAGGCTCGCCGCCGTCGCGTAAAGGACAAAGTCGTAGTACTCAATGGCACTGCCGACGAAGCTGGAGGCGAGAATGCGGCGCATGTCCTTGGAGTTCATGGACGTGGCTGTGGGAGTGGCAGCGCCTGTGTCAGGGGCTGTTGGTGCTGTGCTCATGTGCTTCCTCAGGTTGGGTTCTTCGTCCGTCAGCGCTGACGGTTGAACGGAATGGCGTCGAGGTCGTTGGGAATGGTGAAGGTGCCGCTGAAGTGCTCGCCGGCCTCCTGCCATACGGCTGCGGAAGCGGACCCGGGAACCAGGTGGTGCAGGGCCAAATGCCCGACGCCGGCAACTTCGGCCAGCTTGGCCGCTTCGCGGACGCTGGTGTGGGATTTGTAGTGGTGGTCGCGGGAGGCGCGGCTGGATTCGTCGGTCTTGTCGGCATAGAGCGACTCCACCCACGCGAAGTCGATCGCCTCGTGCAGGAGGAGGTCCGTATCCTGTGCCAGGGTGATCATGTTCTGCGTGTACGCGGTGTCTCCGGAGATCGTGACCGAGCCTTCGGCGGTATCGAACCGGAAGGCGAAAGCCGGGGCCACAGGAGGATGTTCCACCAGGATGGCCGTCACGGTCACCAGTTCGTCGCGGTACACCTCGAACGGTTCCATGTCCGGAGTCGGATTGTTGTTGGGGTGGTAGCCCGAGTCCGCCGGAATGACGATGTCCTCAGCGTGGAAGATGTCCAGCGGGCTTGGCCGAAGGCTGTCCAGGATGCGGTCGTTGAGGTCCGTCGCATGTGCCTTCATGAGCTGTTCGAACATCTGGCGGGTGCCCGGCGTCGGATTCTCCGGCGCCAGCGGTTGGGGTTCGACGACGGCGCGCGGCGACACAGCGGGAAGCTCGCCCCGGTTGCCGGGTCCAATGATGCGCACTGGATTCTCCGTGCGGTCGGTCAAGGCGTAGAGCCCGAAGATGCCGAGACCGGCGAGGTCGTAGACGTGGTCCGAGTGGAGGTGCGTGATGAAGAGGGCACGCAGGTCCTTCAGCTGCAACCCTGACTGGCTGAGCCGACGTCCCGCGCCCTGTCCGAAGTCCACCAGGTAAAAGGCATCCCCAACCACAACGGCCGTGGCGATTCCCGTGCGCTCGCCGGAGTCGGCTGCGGCCCACCAACGTGGTCCGCCTGCTGTTCCCAGCGTGACGATGTGCGGCTTGAGGGATGACGTCGGCGTCATGGTTCTCCTTGTTCGGAATGGCTTTCTTCCAGTGTGGTCCGCACCACGTCACTTGTATAATCAATCAATTCTAAGGAGTTCATAAGGAGAACTGATGGGTGAGTTCACGCTGCGGCAGCTCGAGTATTTTGTGGCCGTGCTGGATCACGGATCGCTGACCAAGGCCGCCAGCGAGAGCAATATCTCCCAGGCCGCTGCCTCCATGGCAATTGCCCAATTGGAAAAGAGCCTCGGGCTGGACCTCCTGATCCGGACCCGCGCCAAGCGCGTGGAGCCCACAGCTGCGGGGGTGGAGTTGGGTGTGCGGGCACGGCGGATCCTCCGCGAAACGGCCGACTTGCAAGGGGCCTTGCGCGGTTCCCACGAAGACATGCGGGGGCGCGTGTCCATCGGGTGCATGATTGCGATCTCGCCCCGGCTGATCCCCGAACTCATCCGGGCCTTCGCCGCCAAGTGGCCGGAGGTGGAACTGGACTTCGTGGAAGGCAACGCGGAGGAGCTGCAAAGGGCGGTGGGGGAAGGTGAGTTGGACGTTGCCTTCATCTATTCGCTCCAGGCGGTGCCCGGCGTCGAAATCCTGACGGTAGCCGCGTCACGGCCGCAGTTCATGCTGGCCGCAGACCATCCTCTGGCCAGCCGGAAGTCCCTCAGGTTCGCCGACCTGGCCGGGGAAGACGTGGTCCTGTTCGATGTTCCACCCAGTGCCGAGCGTGTCATTGCGATGTTCCACTCGGCTGGCATCGAACCCAAGGTGCGGTGGAGGAGCGTGGTGGCGCAGACCATCCGTGGCATCGTGGCCAGCGGGCAGGCTTACTCTGTGACCAACGTCTGGCCTGGCATCGAGTCCCTCTACACAGGTGCCCGGGTGGCGCTGGTTCCCATCGAAGACAAGTTGCCGGCCAACGAGCTCGTAGCAGTGGTTCCGCCGGGTGTCAGCCGCCCCCGGCGCGTGGAGGAAGTGATTCTCGCGGCCAGGGCGCTGACGCGGCAACCGGAGTATCCAGAACCCAACTGACTGGCAGTAGTGGTTGTTTTGAGACGTCAATACAACCACTACTGCCAGTCAGTTGGGGGTGACCTTCTTTAGTTTCCCAAAGCAATCATTTAGGAGTATAGTTGCTTTAGGCAAACAAAAAGGGGTGTTTTCCATGTCCGTCGGTTCAGCCACGGCAACCGATCTTGTTCATCACATCTTTGACCTCCAGCGGACTCTGCGCTGTGTGGTGACCGCCCACCTGGCCCGCGTTCCCGACGTCGGAATGGCAGTCCAGGGCGTGATGCGGTTCATTGGCGAGGGGGAGACCCGCGCGACGCACCTGGCCGCACGGCTGGGAGTGAGCGCGCCGGTCCTCAGCCGGCACGTGTCCGAGCTGGAAGAGCTTGGCTACGTGGTGCGCCGGCCCGACCCCGCAGACGGAAGGGCGCAACTCCTTGCATTGACCGAAAGCGGGACGGCAAAGCTCCGCGAGGTCGAAGAACAACGCAGCGCCAGGCTACGCGACTATCTCGCGGACTGGAGTGAAGAAGATGCGCTCGAGGCATCCCTGGTGCTGCAGAAACTCACCGGGTCCCTCAAAGACTCAATCCGGGCAACGGCGGCCGGTTCCACAACAACGAATCCCACAGTTCAGGAGCCACAACTATGGCCACACCAGTAGTCCAAACACCGGCCGCAGGGCGGAATGCAGCCCCGGCACCTATGACGCACCGCCAGATCATGGAGGCCCTCACCGGTCTCCTGGCAGCATTCTTTACCGCCATCCTGAGCAGCACCATCGTTGCAAATGCCCTGCCCACCATAATGTCCGAGCTCAAGGGCACCCAGACGGACTTCGCCTGGGTCATTACCGCGGCACTCCTGGCGAACGCCGCCACAACGCCCATCTGGGGCAAGCTGGCCGACCTTTTCGACAAGAAACTCCTGGTCCAGCTCAGCATCATCATCTTCGTAGCCGGCTCGGTCATGGCCGGTTTGTCCGAGACCATTCCGCTGCTGCTGACCGCACGCGTCATCCAAGGTGTGGCGATGGGCGGTCTCACCGCCCTTGCCCAGGCCATCATCGGCTCCATGATCCCGCCCCGGGACCGCGGCAAGTACTCCGGCTACATGGGTGCAGTCATGGCTGTAGGTACAGCCGGTGGCCCGTTGCTGGGTGGCTTCATCGTGGACAGTCCGCTCGGCTGGCGCTGGACGTTCTTCGTCTGCGTGCCGCTGGCCGTCATTGCGCTGATCCTGCTCCAGATCACCCTGAAGATCGAACACATCAAGCGGCCGGCCAGGATCGACTGGCTCGGTGCGATCCTGCTGACTTCCGGCGTGAGCCTCCTCCTGATCTGGGTTTCCTTCGCGGGCAACCCCGAATACTACGACTGGGTGTCCTGGCAGTCGGCCCTCATGGTGGGCGGCGGCGTGGCGCTCCTGGCCCTCCTGGTGTTCGTGGAGACCAAGGTTTCCCAGCCGATCATTCCCCTCAAGATCATCTCTGAGCGCACCACCGCCCTGGCCATCCTGGCATCCGTTGCCGTTGGTATTGCGATGTTCGGTTCCTCCACCTTCCTGGGCCAGTACTTCCAGGTCTCCCGCGGCGCCACACCCACTGAGGCAGGCCTCCTGACGCTGCCGATGATCGCAGGAAACCTGGTGGGTTCGGTGGCTTCAGGTGTGCTGATCAGCCGCTTCGGCAAATGGAAGCGGTTCCTGATCGCAGGTTCTGTCCTTTTGATCGGCGGGCTCGCCTTTGCGGGCACCATGGACCACACCACCGAGCTGTGGATCGTAGCCATCTACACCGGCGTGTTCGGCCTCGGCCTGGGCATGCTCATGCAGAACCTGGTGCTCGCGGTACAGAACACCGTGCAGGCCAAGGACATTGGTACTGCCAGTGCTTCGGTTGCTTTCTTCCGCTCCGTAGGTGGCGCGATCGGCGTTTCGGTCCTCGGGGCCATCATGTCCAACCATGTGAAGGACCTGGCCACCGAAGGCCTGGCAGCGGCAGGCATTCCCGTCCAGGGCGGTGCCTCCGGGGCCAGTATGGACCTGGCGGACATGCCCGCTCCGATCCGCGACATCATGCGTGCCGCTTACGGCGATGCCACCGCGCAGATCTTCCTGATCTCTGCCTTCATCAGCGTCGTTGCCCTCCTGGCTGTCCTGTTCATCAAGGAACGCCCGCTTCGCCGGACCGTTGATGCGGCACCCGAAAAGGAACTGATCGCCGCCGCTTCCGGCGAGGCCGCGATGGCACTGGATACGACGTCCATGAACGCGGAGCCGGGCCCGTCCGGTGCGGACCAGGCGCACGACGCCGGAACGCGGCTGGGTGCCGGAGCTCCCCGGAATGCGGGGAACCGCCCGGGTGCAGGTTCCCGGGAGCGTGCGGGTTCCGGTGAGGTTCCCGGCCGTCCGGCGGCGGGGGGACGGTCAGCCGATGACCTTGACCTCGAGTTCGCCAGGATCCTGACGCAGGAACGGCCCCACACCGCGTCCGACGTCAAGGAACTCCAGGAGCAACTCTCCAGGACGCAGTATGTCCTGGCTGAACAGCAGCTCCAGCTCAGCCGGGCCAATGTTGAGCTCCAGGCGCGTCTGCGTGACCAGCAGACTGTTGCGGAACAGCAGGCCCGCACTGCCGACGAGTTGAAGGCACTCCGGAAGGAACTCAGGCGTGAGCGCCGCGAGCAGGAACGCATGGCGTTGCTGCTTCTGCAGGGAGTTGAGTCCCGGGCCGACCACGGCAAGCACGCAGGCTAGAACTGCCAGCAGTTCCTGTGCAGATTTGCTCCTCCGAACTGTGCGGAATGAAGCGGACAGGGCATGATGAAAGCGCCGGTTGGGATTCCAGCCGGCGCTTTGCCGTGATTGGGCCCGCCAGCCTCGATGAGTCTGCCATGGTCACTCACCGATATTCGTAATACGATTGTGTGCATGGAACGCAAGATGCACGGCAGAGAGGTCTCGGAGACCGAGATCGATGAATGGGTCGAGGAGGCCGACGCCGGTTACGACCCCGAGGAGTTGAAGGCGCGGATGGGGCGCCCGGCCCGGGGAGCGGAGGCGTCTCAGGTCATTCCCGTACGACTGACAGTCGACGAGCTTGCAGCGGTGATGGCACGAGCCGAGCGGGAGCACCTCAACCGGTCTGAAGCGATCCGCGCCGCATTGGCCGCTTGGTCACACGCGGCGTGAACGTCCGCCGCTCGGCACACAAGCACGGGATCAGCTCCGCTGACGCGGTTGAGGCGGCGACTTACCTATCCGTCGCATGCCTTTTCCGCCGACGAGATACTCCGCTGGGATGATCTTTCCCCGAGGTTGTTTCGCTGGGGCAACGGATTTCGTAGAGTGGGGAGGCTAATACTGTCAGCGCCTGCTGCTAGAACTTTTCTTACCTCATTCACTCACTCTCTCCTTAAGGATTCGTGGGCATGCTTGTCACCCTGATACGGCGCTATTCAAGACCGTATGTGCCGCAGATTGTGGCCGTCCTCATCTTCCAGCTGGCGTCCACCATCGCCACGCTCTATCTCCCCAGCCTTAATGCCCGGATCATTGATGAGGGAGTCTCCCGCGGAGACACCGACTTCATCTGGCGGACCGGCGCACTTATGCTCGCGGTGGCATTGGGCCAGGTGGTGACAGCCATAGCGGCCGTCTATTTCGGCTCGCGGACGGCCATGGCCATCGGACGCGACCTCCGGCGCAGTGTGTTCCGACAAGTCAGCAGTTTCTCCGCCCAGGACGTTAACAAGTTCGGCGCGCCCACCCTCATCACGCGCGGCACCAACGATGTCCAGCAGGTGCAGATGCTGGTCCTGATGGGCCTGAACTTCATGGTTTCCACGCCGATCATGTGCGTTGGCGGCATCATCATGGCCCTGCGCGAGGACCTAAGCCTTTCATGGCTGGTGTGGGTCTCGGTTCCAGTGCTGGTGGCCGTGGTTGGCTACTTGGTGGTGCGCCTGATGCCCCTGTTCCGTTCCATGCAGGCCAAGATCGACTCCATTAATGGTGTGCTGCGTGAGCAGATCATTGGTATCCGCGTGGTCCGGGCCTTCGTCCGCGAGCCCTACGAGGCCAAGCGTTTTGGTGAGGCCAACCAGGATCTCACTGCAGTATCCGTCAAGATCGGCAACCTTTTTGTCCTCATGTTCCCGGCCATCGGCATGATCCTGCACCTGTCCACTGCGGCGGTGCTGTGGTTTGGCGGCCAGCGGGTGGACTCCGGCGAAATGCAGGTCGGTGCCCTGACCGCTTTCCTGCAATACCTCCTGCAGATCCTGATCGCCGTCATGATGGGCACCTTCATGGCCATGATGATTCCGCGCGCCTCGGTGTGTGCGGACCGCATCGGCGAGGTTCTCGACGTCGAACCTTCCATCCACAACCCCAGCTCGCCGGTGGTGCCCGCCCAGAAGAAGGGCCATGTCGAATTCCGCAACGTCACCTTCAAGTACCCGGGCGCTGAGGCGCCCGTGCTGAGCAACGTCTCGTTCACTGCCGAGCCAGGCCAGACGCTGGCCATCATCGGATCCACCGGGGCCGGCAAGACCACGCTGATCTCCCTGCTGCCGCGGCTCTATGACGTCGCGTCCGGCGATGTACTGCTCGACGGCGTTCCGGTCACCAAGCTGGATGCCTCCGAAATCACCAGCCGTGTCGCGGCAGTTCCACAAAAGCCATACCTGTTCTCCGGGACCATCGAACACAACCTCCGTTTTGGCAAACCAAACGCTACTGACGAGGAACTGTGGGACGCGCTGGAAACCGCGCAGGCCAAGGACTTCGTCATGGAGAAGGCATCCGGGCTGGACCGGCGCATTGCGCAGGGCGGCACCAACGTGTCCGGCGGTCAGCGGCAGCGGCTGTCCATAGCGAGGGCTTTGGTTACCAAGCCCAACGTGTACCTCTTTGATGATTCGTTCTCCGCCCTCGATGTCGCCACGGATGCCCGCCTGCGCAAGGCACTGAAGGCCAAGACACAGGACGCCACGGTGATCATCGTGGCGCAGCGGGTGTCCACGATTGCCGAGGCCGACCAGATCCTGGTCCTGGACAACGGACGGATCGTGGACCGTGGGACCCATGAGGAACTTCTGGAAACTTCGCCCACTTACCAGGAAATCGTTGAATCCCAGTTGAGCGTGGAGGAAGTGGCATGAGCGGGCAGGACCAGCAAAAGAAGCGCGGTTGGGCTGCCAAAGCTGAGGCCGCCAAAGCCGCTCGTGCCAACACCGAGGCCGAGGTGGCCACCGACGTCGTCGAGGACGAGGATTTCGTCGAGGAGGAGTACGTTCCGACTGAAGCCGACGGTGGCATGTTCGGCGATGTTCCGGCCAAGAAGGCCAAGGCGTTCTGGCCGTCAGCCAAACGGCTGATGGGGTTGCTCAAGCCCGAGAGCGTTGGGGTGTACATCGTGATCGGCCTTGTGGTGGTCTCGGTGGTCCTGAACGTCATCGCCCCCAAGGTCCTGGGCAGTGCCATGGACGTCATCTTCGGTGGTGTCATCGGCAAGCAGCTTCCCCCCGGTGTTACGCCGGAGCAGTTCGCAGAGCTTATGCGCCAGCAAGGCCAGGACAATTTCGCGGACATGGTCTCCAAGATGGAACTCACCAACGGGATCGACTTCCCCAAGCTGACGTTCCTGATCTCGATCGTGTTGCTGATGTATTTTGTTGCCAACATTTTCCTGTGGGCCCAGGGCTGGCTTCTGAACAGGATCGTCATGCGCGTCATCAAGAAGCTCCGTGACGATGTCCAGGCCAAGCTGAACCGCCTCCCGCTGAACTACTTCGATACCCGCCAGCGCGGCGACATCCTTTCACGCGTCACCAACGATGTCGACAACGTCCAGCAGGGCCTCCAGCAGGCCTTCGCGCAGCTCGTCAGCTCTGTCCTGACTGTGCTGGGCATCATCGTCATGATGTTCATCGTGTCCTGGGAGCTGGCGCTGATTGCGCTGATCGCCCTGCCGCTTTCCGGCGTCATGGCCGGTGTCATCGGTGCCAGGAGCCAGAAGCTCTTCGCCGCGCAGTGGAAGAACACGGGCGCACTGAATGGCCAGATCGAGGAGTCCTTCTCCGGTCACGACCTCGTCAAGGTGTTCGGCCGGGACGCTGACATGCTGGTGCGATTCGACGAGAAGAACGAGGAACTGTACAAGGCGTCATTTGGCGCCCAATTCGTGTCCGGCATCATTTTCCCGGCCATGAACTTTGTGTCCTACCTGTCGTACGTCGGAATTGCCGTGGTGGGTGGACTCCGCGTGGCATCAGGATCCATGAGCCTGGGCGATGCCACGGCATTTATCCAGTACTCCCGTGAATTCACCCAGCCCCTCGGCCAAATCGCGGGCATGGCCAACATGCTGCAGTCCGGTGTGGCCTCGGCAGAGCGGGTGTTCGAGTTCCTCGATGCCGACGAGGAAGTCCAGGAATCCGGCACCAAGCACTTGCCGGCCAAGACGGACGGCCATGTGGAGTTCGAACACGTGAGCTTCAGTTACGTCGAGGACAAGCCGCTGATTGAGGATCTGTCGTTCAGCGCCGAACCCGGCCACACCGTGGCAATCGTGGGTCCTACAGGCGCCGGGAAAACCACCCTCGTGAATCTGGTCATGCGCTTCTACGAGCTCAACGCGGGGCGGATC
This sequence comes from Paenarthrobacter sp. NCHU4564, assembly GCF_052156435.1. Lineage (NCBI taxonomy): Bacteria > Bacillati > Actinomycetota > Actinomycetes > Micrococcales > Micrococcaceae > Paenarthrobacter > Paenarthrobacter sp. NCHU4564. The sequence goes on along the minus strand of NZ_JBQLIS010000009.1, from coordinate 54,938 downwards.
ACCCTGGACGGCGTGGACATCAAGGACCTCAGCCGTGCCGAACTGCGCTCGAAGGTGGGGATGGTGCTGCAGGACGCCTGGCTCTTCGGCGGAACCATCTACGACAACATCCGGTACGGCAACCTCGACGCCACCGAGGAACAGATCATGGAAGCCGCCAAGGCCACCTACGTGGACCGGTTTGTCCGGGCGCTGCCCGATGGGTACCAAACAATCATCGACGAAGAAGGCAACAACGTCAGTGCCGGTGAGAAGCAGCTGATCACCATCGCGCGGGCGTTCGTGTCCGATCCCTCGTTGCTGATCCTCGACGAAGCCACCAGCTCCGTGGACACCCGTACGGAACTGTTGCTGCAGAAGGCCATGGCCGCCCTCCGCACAGACCGCACGAGCTTCGTGATTGCCCACCGCCTCTCCACCATCCGTGATGCCGATACCATCCTCGTCATGGAGAACGGGCGAATCGTGGAACAAGGCAACCACAACCAGCTGCTTGCACTGCAGGGTGCCTACAACCGTTTGTACATGTCCCAGTTCGCGGGTGAGAACGCCGGGGAAACCGCGGTCGACGATTCAACGGCGGTGCACAGCTGAACGACAAGGCACCCCGGCGCATAGAGGTCCACGTGCCCATGCGCTGGGGTGACATGGACGCTTATGGACACATCAACAACGTGCAGATCGTGCGCATGTTGGAGGAAGCACGTATCGCAGCCTTCGGGCCGCCCGCGGGCGCCGGTTTACCCGGCATAGAGCCACCTGCCGCGTTGTTCAACGACGTTGGCGAGGGGGTCATGACCCTGGTTGTCGAACACAAGGTGCGGTACGTGCGCACCCTTGATTACCGCAACATCCCAGCCGTCGTGGAGATTTGGGTGGGCGCCATCAAAGGTGCCAGCTTCGACCTCCACTACGTCATCAAGGATCCTGTGACCTTGGAGGACTGCGTCAAGGCCAGCACCCACCTCGCTTTCGTTGCCGAGGACACGGGACGGGTCTTGCGGCTTACCCCGGAGCAAAAAGAAAAGCTGGTTGCCTACCAGGCGTGAGCCAGGCTTCCGGATGTGCGGCCCGGAGGGTTTCATCCTCCGGGCCGCACGTGTGTACAGAGTCCGGCGCACGTAGAGTTTGACCATGGACCTCGAGATCGCCGTAACGAGCGCTGCGGGCGCCGGAACCTCTGCTGCAGAGGGCGCCAACAGGATCGAACTCTGCGGTGCTTTGGAGCTCGGCGGCATCACACCCAGCCAAGGCCTCCTTGAAGCGAGCATGGAGCACGTTGACGGCCGCTTGGGCATTCATGCCCTGGTCCGGTGCCGCCCCGGGGACTTCCACTATTCGGCCTCGGATGTGGACACCATGGTTCACGAGGTACGCCATGTGCTGGCGCTGGGAGCCGACGGGGTAGTGGTGGGAGCTCTGACCCGTGCCGGCGACGTGGATGTGCCGGTCATTCGGCGGCTCGTGGACAGTGCCAGGCAGACCCGTCCGGATGCGCACGTGACGTTCCATCGTGCCATCGATCAGTCTCAGGACCCCCTGCGGGCGCTCGAACAACTTCTGGAGCTCGGTTTCACTCGCGTCCTCACTTCCGGCCACGAAGCAACAGCAGGAGCAGGCCTGGCCACGCTGTCCCGGCTGGTTGAGCGCTCAGCCGGGAAGATCGAGATCATGGCCGGGGGAGGACTGAAGCTCTCTGACATCCCGGACATGCACGCCGCCGGGCTCGCCGCTGTTCATCTGTCCGCCAAGAGGACTGTGTCCACACTTGCCGATCAGGCGGTTTCCCTTGGCACCCAGGACGGCGAAGACCCCACGGCGTACACGGTGACTGACCGTGAGACCGTTCGCGCAGCGAGGGCTGCGGTGAATGCCGTCAACCTGGAGTCGAGGATCTAGGAACCCCCCAATCCCACTCATCGCGCATCGCAATACCCTTTACAGTCTCCGCAAAATACCCGGATGATGTAAGGATTCACCAACATGATGAATCCGCCCCAAAGCTACCCTCAGGAGCCCCAGCGATGCCGCTGCCCGAGCCGCTCACACCGGCCACTATCCGTTCTGCCGACTCCGGAACAACCACCCAAAACACACGATCCGGCCGCGCCGGACAGGAGCCAGAAAGCGTGCAGGCCCAGGAAACAAAAGCCGCCACAGGACACCCCGACGTCGAGTGTGGAATCGGAACATGGGACAAACTCCTTTACGGCAACCATCGCTTCGTTGTGGAGGTGCCGGACGATGGCCTGGGCAAGAACAGGCGTATGACCATTCCGTGGCGTCGGCAAGACCAGGACCCCGCCGGCGTCGAAGTCATCGTCGTCTCTGACGCATCCGGCGGGAGAACCGCGAACGTCATCGTCGAGGAGGCCACACAGGAGTCCGGCGCCCTGATTTTCGAGGCCATCGACGGGCCCGGAAACTACTTCGTCTACTACTTGCCCTACGCGATGGTGGGCAAGGCCCACTATCCGCAGGCGCAGTACCTCCCACGTCGGTCGGCTGCGGAACCGGCGTGGGCTGCCGCCGTCGTGGACTCGCCGTGGGCGAGTAAGCAAGGACAGCTGCCCGGAGCGCGGGTTCTCCGCTATGAAGCGGCCAGCGAGCGTGACTCGTTCGCGCCGATGAACTTCACTGCCACGTCAGTGGAACTGGACCGACTTCATGCCGATCACCCCGGCGAGACATTCCTCCTGTTTCCCGAGGACCGGCTCAATCCAACCTCCTTGCGGGGGACGTTGCCGGCGCATTGGGCCATCAACGGTCCTGCGGGCGGGTTCCGCGGAACAGCAGAGCCTGGTGAGGACTATGTGGTCCAAGTCGGTGTGTACGCCCTGCAGGACCTCAGCGACATCACGGTTGAGGTAACCAACGGCCATTGCATCAACACCGAAGGAACGGATCGCTTGGGCAAGCCCTTGCGGAAGACCTTGAGCATCAGCGCGGGCACGGTGCAGGCTCTCTACGTGGTGCTTCCGGTTCCGGCCCAAGCAGCGGGGACCAAGGTCACGGCGGATATCACGGTCCGAACGGGCGGCGGCGCAATCCAACGAGTGAACGTGGTGCTGGATGTCAAAGAGCCATCTGAGGCAAGCAACGATCCACGTTTGCTGCGGCGGCTCGCGTGGCTCGACTCGACCATCGCCCAGGACGCTGAACTTGTGGCGCCATTCACCGCCATCACTCTCGATGAGGGAAGCAAGACGCTCGGGATCCTCAGCCGGACAGTGACGTTGGCCGACTCAGGCCTGCCGGAGCAGGTGACGTCCACCTTCGCCGCGGCTGTGACCGCAACGGACGGTCCCGCCGTCGGGCTTTTCAAGCAGCCCATGGGTTTCCAGATGGAAAACACCGACTGGACCTACGGCCCCATCACGTACACGGTGGAAGGCCCGGCGAGGGTGGCGTGGCGGTGCCAGTGGACCGGCCACGCCAAGGGAAACGCGGTGGTGACGCTGGACTTGACCGGCGTGCTCGACGCCGATGGGGCAGTTTCGTACTCGCTTCGGCTCACGCCGTGGGAGACGGTGGACGTGCCCGACGTCGGGCTGCACCTTGGGTTCGATGAGGCTGCGGTTCCGCTCGCCATGGGTCTGGGTGTCCCCGGAGGCCGGCGACCCACGGAGCTGGACTGGTCGTGGGACGTGGCGTCGAAGAACCAGGATGCGCTGTGGTTGGGCGGCGTCAACGCGGGCGTTCAATTGGCGCTGCGGGATTCGAACTACGAACGCCCGCTGAACACGAATTTCTACCGAGAGAAGCCGTTGCTGGAACCTCGCTCTTGGGGAACCGGGGGAGTGATGCTTCGAACAGCAGACGAGGCCGTCACATTGAAAGCCTCCAGCGGTCCCCGCACCCTGTACCCCGGGCAACCCCTGGACTTCGACTTCCGCCTGCTCCTGACTCCGTTCAAGCCGATCGAACCCGGCAAGCACCTGTCCAAGCGGTACTTCCATGAGCCGGCGGACCCTGAGCTGATAAAGGCCGCGGGCGCCACGGTGGTGAACATCCACCATGCCACAGCACCGGCTCCCTACATCAACGATCCTCTGCTGCATGAGGACAGACTGCGCAGCTACATAGCCGCGTGCCACAAGCACGGGCTCAAGGCCAAGATCTACAACACCGTCCGTGAACTCACGTTCCACAGCCCCGAACTGTTGCCAATGCTCCAACTGGACCACGAGGTCTTCAGCGACGGCCCGGGCAAGGGCCACATCTGGCTGCAGGAACATGCGGGAAGCGGCTACGTCTCGGCATGGTTCGCGCCGAATGTGGAGGACATCGCCGTGGTCACCACGGGAGGCTCGCGGCTGGAGAACTTCTATGTGCGCAGCCTCGCTGAGCTCGCCGAAGGCGAAGACGGAATCGACGGTATCTACCTGGACGACATCGCCTACGACCGCCACGCCATGCTGCGGGTCCGGAAAGTGCTGGAAAGGGCCTGCAGTCAACGCGGCGTGGAAGGTCCGGAGATCGACCTTCATTCGGCAAACCAGTTCACGGCCCACGACGGGTACGCATCGTCGGCCAACTTGTACATGGAGCAGTTGCCCTATGTGGACCGGCTCTGGCTGGGGGAGTACTTCGACTACGAACGCAGCGACCCGGACTACTGGCTGGTGGAGCTCTCCGGCATACCGTTCGGCCTCATGGGCGAGATGCTGGAGGGCGGCGGCAACCCCTGGCGCGGCATGGTCTTTGGCATGACCGGCAGGGCTCCGCGGGTGGATAACCGCCCCCTCTGGGAATTTTGGGCACGAACCGGCCTGGAACACCTGGACATGATCGGCCACTGGGATCCCCGGGCTCCAGTGAGAACCAGCCGCCCGGACATCCTCGCAACCACGTGGGCCAAGGGGGACAAGGCAGTGGTGGCGCTCGCCTCCTGGGCCGGGGAGACTGTGGACGTGCAGTTGATGTTCGACGCCGGTCTCGCCCACCTTGCGTCTGCCGGTTTGGAAGCCCCGGCCATCCATGGCTTCCAAACCGCCGCGCATTTCAAACCCGGCCAAACTCTGACCATCGAGCCGAACCGCGGGCTCCTCCTCACGATTGGATACTGACGTGGCAACACCATCCAACCTCACAGTGACCACCCTGACGCTGAGCATGGCCGATGTGGGCCCGCTGAACCCCTTGCCCGTGGTGGCCTCCGAACTGGACCAGCCCTACACCGTGGGCGAGGGTGTCCCCGAGGAACTCCAGGCGTCCGCCCGGTACGGACTGGTGCCCAACGTGTACCCGTATCTCATGCAGGACGGGTACAGCCGGGCGGCGGCACCTAAGGAGCTGCCCGCCGTCGTGCTTGAAAACAGCAAGCTGCGCGCCACGGTGCTGCCGTCGCTGGGCGGCCGGATCTGGGAGCTGTTCGACAAGACGACCGGCAAGCAGCTGCTGCATACTCACGGGGCGCCGCAGCTTGCCAATATTGCCCTGCGCAAGGCATGGTTCGCCGGCGGCCTGGAGTGGAACATTGGCACGCGTGGCCACTCGCCAACCAGCTGCGATCCGCTCCACACAGCGATCGTCCATACGCCGGACGGCAAGCACATCCTGCGCATGTGGGAGTTCGAACGGCTCCGTGAAGTGGTGTTCCAGGTGGACATCTGGCTGCCGGAGGATTCGGCAGTATTGTTCGCCGCGGTCCGGATCCGGAACCCCAATGACCAGGATATCCCCATGTACTGGTGGAGCAACGCCGCCATTCCGGAGACGGCAAGGACCCGCGTGATCGCGCCCGCCGACGAGGCGTTCGGCAGCGACTACGCCACGGACATCACCCGGGTGCGGCCCACCGCCCATGAAGGCTACGACGGCACGTGGCTGGTGAACAGCCCGCACGCGGCGGACTTCTTCTTCGATATCGATCCGGCCGAGCGTCGTTGGGTGGTGGCAGCGGATGACGACGGCGACGGGCTGGCGATGCTCTCCACCGGCCTGTTGCGCGGGAAGAAGCTCTTTGTGTGGGGCCAAGGCCAGGGCGGCAAGCGGTGGCAGGAGTGGCTGAGCCCGGGTGCCGGCCCCTATGCCGAGATCCAGGCCGGGCTGGCACAGACGCAGTTCGAGCACCTGATGATGCCGGCCGGTGCGGTCTGGTCCTGGGTTGAGGCCTACGGCAATGGTCACCTCGACCCGGGCATTTCGCACGGCCAGGACTGGGACGCAGCCGTGGAGCACGCTGGCCGGCGGCTCGAAGAACTGCAGCCGCACGACCAACTGGAAGCCCTTCTCCCCGCAGCAATCAGCAATGCCGATGTCCCGCCGTCGAAAATGCTCTTGACGGGCAGAGGGTGGGGCGTTGTGGAACGGGCCCGGCGGCGCCGTGCCGGCAAGGGGTGGATAGACGAGAGCGGCACGCCGTTCGTCAGTGAAAGCGTCACTGCGGAACAGGAGCCCTGGCTTGGGCTGCTGAAGGGGCAACCGTTCGACGGCGCACCCTCCTTTGTTGCCGGGGCGGACTGGGAGGAACTGCTTGGCGCTCAGGAAAGCCCGGAAGCAGGCTTCCAGCTGGCCACCATGCGCCACGCCAGGCAGGACCTCGAGGGGGCCAAGGAAGGGTACCGGCTGGTCCTGGCCGCCGACGGTGTGCGTCCGCAGACCCGGGCCCTGGCCCATCGCGGTCTCGGCTTGGTGCTGCTGGCGGAGGGGGCGGACCAGGAAGGCCTGGCTGAACTCGGGACGGCTGTCCGGAACGACCCATCCAGCACATCGCTGGTGGTCGAGGCGGCCACCTTGGCCGTCCGTCACGGCGACCCGGCCATGACGCTGGAACTGGCAGAATCGGCACCCACGCAGGGCGCCGCCGTCGGGCGTTTGACGTTCCTTAAGTCGCTCGCTCTGGCGCGTACCGGCGATCAGGCAGCCGCCGCAGCAATCCTTCGACAAGGCGTGGAAATTCCCGACCTCCGCGAAGGTGAGGACGCGATCTCGGCCCTGTGGCAGGAAGTCTGTCCCGGTGAACCCGTCCCCAGGGAATACCAATTCGGCATGCACCAGGGTGTGGATATCCAGATGCTTGGTTAAACCAAACAAGGTAAGTTGGCATGGTGACCCCCTCCGTGAAAACAGCCCTTGACCGTGCTCCCGGAATCTCCAAGGAGATCGAGGACGCTGCCTGGTATGTGCTCGATCCGGCACTCCACGGCAAGCCATCGGCGCTGGACGGCAGGACACTCACCTGGACGGCAGATGCCGCCGGCGAACTCCTGGAACGGCTGGAGCGGGGAGTTGCCGACTCCAAGGCGCCCATGATGACCAACCTGCGGCAGAACCTTGATGGCGCATCCCGGGAAGCCAAGCTGCTCGCCGTTGAACTCCTGTATCTGCAGTCGCTGCCCTTGGCCCACGAGGTCAAGTCCCTGCGGGTCAAACGCGCCCGGGTCGCCGAGGCAGCGTCATGGGTGGAACCGGCCATCGAACTGCCGGAGGAACTCTACGGCGGCATGACGGACCACGGGGTGATCCGGGACCGCACCGCCGAATTCAACTGGACTATCTGGGACCACCTGAAATGGCTCTGCCGGTTCGTCGCCCACCTGGACAGCCAGAGCACCGAGGCCATCAACCAGGCGCTCGCGGATCCCCACAAGTTCCACGAACTGGCTGCCGGCACACCGGACGACCAGCCCGCCCTCCGGCGCAGCATCGAGTACCTGGTCTGGCCCAGCTATTTCGAACCCGTGGTGGCCGACGTCGAACGCCGCGAAATCCGTGACGCCTTCGCCTCTCTCGTGGGTGGCGCCAAGGGCGACACGGAAGAAGACATCACCGCGGACATCCACCGGATCAGGCTGCATCTGGATGAGCAGGCAGGCCAGCGGATCGATTGGTACTCACGCCAGTTGGTCAGCCAGTGGCGAAAGGTGGGAGACCCGGGCCGCCGCTCCTGGTTGCTGCGTACCCATCATGACAACGCCGACCTCCTGGCCTCCTGGGTGGCGGAGGAGAAGGCGACGCTGGACGTCGAACACCTGCGCCCACTCACCGCCGGCGTCACCGCCGGAGTGGTCCAGCACGCCGTGGACGAGGACTACAAGCACCTGGGCTACGTTGAGCGCGAGGACACCAAAACCGCGGTGTTTGCCTTCCTCACCGTCATGAAACCCGGTGACCTCACCCTGTACCAGCACGCGGGCCGCGTCCGCGTGGGCGTGGTTCTGGGCGAACCGGACGAGGACAGCCGCAGGATCCGCCGCAAGGTCCGCTGGTTCGACGACAGCTACGCCATCACCGAACTGCCGCGCCACGCGCAACGCCAGCTTTCCACGCCGGGCATCATCGTGGACGTCACCAGGGTCATCCAGGCACTCCAGGAACTGCTCCCTGGAGAAGCCGAAACCGACGGCGAGGACGAAGCCCCGCCCACGGTCGCCGTCGAGGTCGTCCAGCAGGGTTTCCGCCCGCTGACGGAAGAGTTCGCAGCATCCCTGCACATGGAGCTGGAGCCGTTGAAGGAGATCGCGGAGCTGCTGGAGGACAACCGCCAACTGGTCCTCTACGGCCCTCCCGGCACGGGCAAAACCTACCTTGCCAAGAACCTCGCCGCCGAGCTCGCCGGCGACAGCACGGATGAACGCGTCAAGCTGGTGCAGTTCCACCCGTCGTACGCCTACGAGGACTTCTTTGAGGGCTACCGTCCGGACAAGACCGACGACGGCCAGGTTTCCTTCAAACTTGTGGCCGGACCTTTGCGCAGGTTGGCGGAGGAAGCCGCCAAGCCTGAGAACGCCCACAAACCGTACTTCCTCATCATCGACGAGATGAACCGCGCCAACCTGGCCAAGGTCTTCGGTGAGCTGTACTTCCTGCTGGAATACCGGGACGACCGGATCTACCTGCAATACAGCCCCAACGAGCCCTTCAGCCTGCCGGACAATCTCTACATCATCGGCACCATGAACACGGCCGACCGGTCCATCGCCATGATGGACGCGGCCATCCGGCGTCGGTTTGCCTTCATCGAGCTGCACCCTAAGGAAGAACCCGTGCGCGGTTCACTGCGCCGGTTCCTGGAGGCGCGGGGACTGGACACCCTCAATGCCGACCTGCTGGATGCGCTGAACGACGCCATGGACGACTGGGACCGCGACCTCATGATCGGGCCGTCCTACTTCATGAAGACCGCCGCCCAGACCCCCACGGGCCTCCGCAGGATCTGGAAGTACGAGCTCATGCCGTTGCTCGAAGAGCACTATCACGGCCAGTTGAACCGTGCCCAGTTGGAGGAACGGTTCGGCCTCGACCAGTTGTTGGGACGTCTTGCTGCCCGGTAAGGCCATCCCGCCCAGGCCCACCAGGGCGCCATCCAGCGCGAAATCCGGCCCGGGGCGGACCACTGGCCTGCGGCACGTGGTGATGGACGAGCTCTCTCGCGGGGTAGTGGACAAGCTTGATCCGGAGTCGGCTGCGTTCATCAACTCCAGCGGGCTGGCCAAGGCATCGCCGCTGGGAATGGGACTCTACAGAATTGAACCGGTGGGCAAGGTGGGGTCGGTCCGCACCGGGACGGTCCAGTTGGAAGTCCGGCCCAAGGACCGTTTGGGCCTGAGCCGGCTGCTGTTCCTCCTGAGCTACGCCGGAGACCAAGGATTCGGCGACCACTCCGTGGAAGCCGTGGAGCACCCCGATCTGTGGAGCGCGTTGGCGGAGTCCCTGGCCCAATTGGCTGAGCGGGCACTGAACCGTGGGGTACTTCAGGGTTACCTGACAGTGGATGAGTCGCTCCGGACGGTCAAGGGGCGCATCCGCATTTCCGACCAGATCTCCCGCCGGCCGGGGATGCTGGTCCCGCTGGAAGTGTCCTATGACGAGTTCACCGAGGACATTGCGGAAAACCGCATTCTGCGTGCCGCGCTGGAACGCATGGGCAAGGTGCCCGGCGTCCGTCCCGACGTCCTCAGCCGCTTGCGGCAGCTCAAGGGAAAGCTCGACGCCGTTACCCGCCTGGCGTCCGGCGCTCCGCTCCCGCCGTGGCAGGCCACGCGCATGAACCTCCGTTACCACGCCGCCCTCAGGCTGGCCGAGGTGATCCTCCGCAACGGCTCCGCAGAAGCAGGGGTGGGTACGCAGCAGACGGCCTCGTTCGTGGTGGACATGGCCCAGGTCTTCGAGGAATTCGTGGGCAGGGCTCTGCGCCATGCCATGGGCGCGTACCCGGGAGAGATGCGGCTGCAGTACGGGGCCCTGCTGAATGAGGCCGTGCGGGACACCGACCGATTGACGGTTCGGCCGGATGCCGTTCATTTCCTGGGCGGCCGCCCGGTGGTGGTGTACGACTCAAAATACACCGCAGCCGGAGACATCGGCGCTTCGCTGAACGCCGACCACTACCAGCTGCTGGCCTACTGCACAGCCCTGCGCGTCCCCACGGCCTGGCTCGTCTATGCCGGTGCCGGGGAAGTGAAGCTCCGGAGGATCCTCAATACCGATATCGACATCGTGGAGTATCCGCTGGACCTCTCATTGCCGCCCGGCCGGATTCTGGCCGCAGTGGCCGACCTCGCGGAACAGTCCTGGGGAGAGGTGCTTCGCCAAGCTGTGGCGGGACGAACGGCGTCGGACTAGCCTGAAAAGGTAACCCACCGCCAAGGAGGCATCATGGCCCGCAGGAAATCGTGGCGCGATATGAGCAAAGGCCAAAGGGTCATGCTCATGGGCAGCGGAGCGCTGAACATGGCGTTGCTGGGCGCCGCGCAAAGGAGCATCGCCAAGACACCGGACTCGCAGATCAGGGGTAACAAGGTGCTGTGGCGCCTGGCATCCTTCATCAACTTCTTTGGTCCGCTGAGCTACTTCCTGTTCGGCCGCCGTCGGGAAGCTGCCGGCAAGGCGACCATCAAACGCTGATCAGGCCGGGACCTTCACCGTAAACGTGGTGCCCTGCCCGGGCTCGCTTTCCAAGGTGATGGTGCCGCCGTGCGCCTCCACGATTGCCTTGCTGATGGGAAGGCCCAGGCCCACTCCCGGTATGGCGCTGTTGCGCACCGCTCCGGCACGGAAGAACTTGGTGAAGGCTTCTGCCTGCTCGTCCTCCGACATGCCCATGCCGGTGTCCGAGACGCGGCAGTAGATGTGGTCCTCGTCCTCCCAGGCCGCCACCACCACGTCGCCGCCGTCGGGGGAGTACTTGATGGCGTTGGAGACCAGGTTGTCCAGGACCTGCGACAACCGCGAGGAGTCCACCCGCGCGAGCAGGGCCGGGGGAGCATCCACGGACAGGCGGATTCCGGCCTTGGCAGCCCGTGGCTCCGCAGAGTTCACACTGCCGCGCACTAGTTCGGCCACGTCCACGGTGTGCGGCTGCACCACGATCTGGCCGGACCGGACGGACAGAAGATCGGATACCAACGTGAGCAGGCGCTCGGCATTCCTGCGCACAATGTCCAGCTGCTTGCGGTATTTCGGATCGAGTCCGGTGGGGTCGTCCAGGATAAGTTCCACGTAACCCAGGATGGAGGTCAGCGGAGTTCGGAATTCGTGGGAGACACTGGCCACGAAATCGTCCTTGGCGGCCAGTGCATTGACCAGGTCCGTGACATCGCTGAACACCACCACGGAGCCGGCAAACTTACCTTCATCATCCAGCATGGGCCGGGCACTGGTGGTGAAGGCCCGTTGCTCCGGTCCCGTTCCGAGCCACACCAACTGGTCCGTGAAACGTTCGCCCAGCACAGCACGCCGTACGGGTCGGATGTCCGGCGGAAGCGGGGTGGTCCTGTCCGTGTCGAAGACCAGGAGTTGGGATTCGTTGGGGTCGTCGTTGTCCTCGGGACTGGCCAGGGTGTGGGTCTGCCGTTGGCGGCGGTTCATGAGGATGTCATGGCCGTCTCCGTCCACGGCGACGACGCCCAGCGGGAGCGCTTCCATGACGGTATTCAGCAGCCGCTCCTGCTTGGTGCTGGCCTCGAGGGCCTCCTTCAAGGCCTCGTCTTTCTGTTCGAGGGCACGCTGCTGCCGCACCATGCTCAGGGTCAGCACACTGACGGAGACGCCGATGCCCAGCATGAGGATGGGGAACAGCAAGGGCTTGGTCAGGTCCTGTTCCGTGAGCCTGCCATTGATGAACAAGGGAACCCACACAATGCCCAGTGGTCCCACGAAGGACAGGGCCATGGCAGTGCGGGGAAAGAGCCCTGAGGCGCACAACCAGATGACGGGCAGGACCACCAGCACGCTGAGGCCGGTCAGGGCTTCCTGCCCGCCTTCCCGTCCGAAACCGATGGAGATCATGTCCAGGATGGGGATGGCCAGGAAGCTGGGGAACGGCAGCCGGTGCCACGGCACCGCGATGCACAGTGCCAGCAGGAAAGCCTGGCTCAACAGGAACACCAGGAAGAGCGGATTCTCCAGCGTGGCCGGGAAAAACAACCAAACCAGGATGGCGGAGATGCAGACACAAACAGACAGCGGAAGCTGGCTCAGGACCACGCGCATGCGCAAGGTGTGCTCGTGGAAGGAGCGTTGGAAGAAGAACAGCTTCTTCTTCTCTCCAAGGTCCCAGGTGGCGGGAGGGGTCATGGCACAACCACCAGGGACGGGGGACCGAGTCGGTTCATGAGATCAGCCTAACCATAATGGTTATACTTCGAAGGGTTATCAAAGGGGCTGAGGGGTAGCAATGAGTGAAGTACGTGTGGGGCTGGTCATCGAAGATGACCAGGATATTCGCGAATTGGTACGCGTGGTCCTCTCCCAGGCCGGGTTCGACGTCCATGTCGCTTCCACCGGATCCGCCGGCGTCCTCTCCGCCCGTGAACTGAACCCTGACGTCATCACCCTGGACCTCGGACTCCCCGACATTGACGGTTTCGAAGTCGCCCGGCAGATCCGGAAGTCATCGGACGCCTACATCATCATGCTGACCGCGCGTGCGGAGGAGCTGGATACGCTCATGGGCCTCGAGGCCGGTGGCGACGATTACCTCACCAAGCCTTTCCGTCCCCGCGAGCTGCGTGCCCGGGTGGAGGCCATGATGCGCAGGCCGCGCGCGTCGTCGTCGGAATCCCGCCCCGCCGGGGCAGACACGGACCCGGAACTTGTCCATAACGGACTGGCGGTGTCCGCAGGGTCCCGCACGGCGGTCCTCAACGGAACCGAAGTGAAGCTGACCCGCACGGAGTTCGACCTCCTGGTGGCGCTGTTGGAGACCGGTCGCATTGTCCGCACCAAGGCCGACCTGGCGCGCCGCCTCCGCAACGAGCCCTACGACGTCGGAAGTTACGTCAGCGACGCCGACGAACGCGCCGTTGAAGTCCACATGGGCAACCTGCGCAAGAAGCTCGGCGACAGCATCCAGAACCCGCGCTGGCTGGAAACCGTCCGCGGCGTCGGGTACCGCCTGGCCCCGGCGATCCAGAACAACTAACCTCACCCAACTAGGTCGCATTTGTGCGCGTTTTGAGCCGTCAAAACGCGCACAAATGCGACCTCGTTGGGATAAGTGAGCGGGACGGCGGAGGGGTTACGCCTCTATCACTGGGTGGTCCGTCTCCGGCAGCGAACGCCCGGGGCCGTTGTCGAAAAATTCCGCGTTGGCCCGGACATAATCTGCCCATTCGTCCGGGACATCCTCGGAAAAGTAGATGGCTTCCACGGGGCACACGGGATCGCACGCCCCGCAGTCAACGCATTCGGAAGGGTGGATGTAGAGGGAACGCGCGCCCTCGTAGATGCAATCGACAGGGCATTCGTTGATGCACGCTTTGTCTTTCACATCCACGCAGGGCTGCGCGATCACGTAACTCATGGCGGGCCTACACGCCCGTGTAGACGGTCTTGCCCCACGTGAAGAAGTCCACGGCGGACCGTCCTTGTTCGCGGAACGTGTTGGTGGAGGAGTCCTTGACCCCGCCGAACGGGACGTTGAGGTCCAGGCCCGCGGTGGGCCGGTTGACCTTGACCACGCCAGCCTGCACCCGGGCGGAAAAGTCCGTGGCGAGGGCGAGGGAATCGGTGCAGATGCCGGCGGTCAGTCCGTAACGGGAATTGTTGACGGCGGCCAGGCCTGCCTCGTAGTCGGAAACTTCGAGCACGGCCACAACCGGTCCAAATATTTCCTCGGTCACCGCTGCGTCGTCAAAGGGCAAGTCGGTGAGGACCACCGCCGGGAAGAACAGCGCGCCGGAGGGATCGCCGTCGTAGCTTCCGTGCAGCAGCGTGGCACCGCGTTCGACGGCGGTACGCACCGCCGCTTGGTCCTGCTCGAATTGCTGCCTGCTCACCACGGCGCCCATCCGGGTACCTTCCGTGAGGCCGTCGCCGGTGCTGTACGCGGCGGCTTCGGCCACCAGCGCTTCCAGGAACGCTGCATGGATTCCGGGGGTCACGTACACCCGCGAGGTTGCGGTGCAGGCTTGGCCAGTCAGCCCAAAAGCTCCGGCGGCAACCACCTGCGCGGCCTTGCCGGGATCGGCGTCGTCCAGGACCAGGACGCCGTTCTTTCCGCCCATTTCCAGCTGCACCCGGGCGCGCCGGGAGTTGAGGATCTCTTGCAGCCCCAGGCCCACGTTGGTGGAACCGGTGAAGGAGAGCCCGGCGATGCGGGGATCGCGGGCCAAGGCGTCACCAACAACCCGGCCCTTGCCATGGACCACGTTGAACACACCGGAGGGGAGGCCGGCGTCCTGCAACGCCCGGGCAAGGTGGGTTGCGGAGAGCGGGGTGAGCTCGGCCGGTTTGATGACCACGGTGTTGCCGCTGATCAAGGCGGGTGCCGTTTTCCACGCGGGGATGGCGATAGGGAAGTTCCACGGGGTAATCAGGCCAACAACGCCCAGTGCCTCGCGGCGGGTAGTGATGGTGGTGTCCGGCAGCCCACTGGGCAGGACTTCGCCGGTGGCGGCCCAACCGAGGGAGCCGAAGAAGCGCAGGACGTCCGAGGCCCGCTTCACTTCGCCCTTGGCCTCTGCCAAAGTCTTGCCTTCTTCACGGACCAGGTCCTCGGCGATTGCCCCCTGCCGTTCGATCAACAGGTTCCCGGCAGTAATCAGGATGGCGCCGCGGGACGGGGCAGGGAGTGCAGCCCACCCGGGCTGGGCAGCGGCGGCGGCGGTAATGGCGGCGTCCACATCCGCGGCGGTGCCGCTGGGAGACAGGGCTGCGAGCTCATCGGGGCGTGCGGGGTTCATCCGTTTCGTGTCAGCCGAACCAAGCCATTGGCCGTTAATGAGGTGTTGGGCGGTAAGGGTGTCCTCAGCGGTGAGGGCGGTATCCAGTGCGGTGGAAGTCATGGTGGTCCTTTCGAGGGGTTCAGAGGCTGCGGATCAGGCCGCCGTCGCACCTGAGTGCGACCCCTGTGATGTACGACGCCGGTGCGCTGCACAGGAAGGCGGCGGCGGCACCGAACTCGGCGGGTTCTCCGTAACGGCGGGCAGGGATGGTCTTGCGGGACTCCAGCTGGATTTCCACCAGGGTGGTGCCGCGGCGCTTGGCTGCGGCTTGGTCCAGTTGCGTGACGCGGTCGGTGGCGATCCGGCCAGGAAGGAGCAGGTTCACGGTGACCTCATCCAGCGCGACCTCGGCCGCAAGGGTCTTGAGGTAACCGGCCAAGGCAGCCCTGCCGGTATTGGAAACAGCCAGGTTGGGCAGGGGAGCGGTCACTCCGCTGGAACCGATCGCCAGGATGCGGCCCCAACGGCGTTCACGCATGCCGGGCAGGACCTGTGAGACCAAGGCATGATGCGGCTTGACCAAAAGGTCGAACGCAGCAGCCATGTCCTCGGAGGTCAGGGTTGCGGCGGCACCCGGTTTGGGTCCGGGTCCGTTGAGCACCAGGATGTCGATCGGCCCGAGGTTGGCCACGGTCTGGTCCACTGCGGATTCGATGCCCTCCGGAGTGCCGAGGTCGGCTTCGATGGCGACTGCGTCGAAGCCGCTGGTTCCCAAAGAACCGCTGCCCAACACGCCGGTTCCGTAGGCTGCCTGCAGTTCGGCAACAATTTCCTTGGCGCGGTCCCGGCGACGCCCCACCACCGCCACCCGGACACCCTCGGCAGCGAGCGCCCTGGCCACGGCAAGCCCGAGCCCGCCGGTGGAGGCGGCTACGAGTGCTGTCTTTCCTCCGATTCCGAGGTCCATCAGAAACTCCCTATCGTTACACGGGCATCCAACGCAGACGCCGCTTCTTTCAAGTGGACTGCCATGGAGTCCCGCAGAGTTTCGGGGAACAGGGCAGCCGGTGCCCGGACCCCTGAGTCCTTGATGAGTCTGCGCTCGCGGAGGCATTCCTTGCGGATGGCCAGCGCCACCTTTGCCTGTTGTTCGAAGTTGATGAGCGGCAGGTAGGGCTGCAGTTCGCGTTCGGCGGCTTGGTATCCGCCGTCCTGCCACGCCTTCACGCAGGCGATCAGGGCTTCGGGATAGGAGAAGCCCGTCATGGCACCGGAGGCGCCTGCCATGAGTTCGTCCAGGAGGCCTTGTCCGCCGAGCCCACCGAAGATGGAAACCCCGACGGCGGCATTCAGGTCTGCGATGGCCACGCTGGTGGGCGGGGCCTCGGCTTTGACGGCGATGACGTAGTCGCAGGCGTTGACCACGGAGATCAGTGCCGGTGTGGGGATGCTGACTCCGCTGGCCAGCGGGTAGTCCTGGAGGACCACCTTGGCGCCGGTTGCCCGGTGGATGGCATCGAAGTGGGAGGTCACCGCTTCTGCCCGGGCCGAGTTGGCCTGCACCATGACGGCCGAGAGGCGTGGCCCCGCAACTTCCTGCGCTGCCATGACCTCTTCGATGGCGGGCCGGGTGGCCAGTGCGGTCACTCCCACTACCAGGGGGAGGGTGGTGGATTCGATCACGGTTTCGAGGACATCGCGGCGTTCCTGCGGAGTGAGGGCGGCTGCTTCGCCGAACACGCCAAGCACCGTGAGGCCGGTTGTTCCGATTTTTTCGTAGTGCTCCACGAGTTCGGCGAGGCTGTCCAGGTCGACGTCCAAGGTGCTGCCTTGGAAGGGGGTGGCGACAACACCCCAGACGCCTGCGGGAAGGGATTCACGGTTTTTGGGCGCAGAAGGGTGAGGCATGGTGGTTCCTTTTCAATGCGGTCTGCTGGATGGAGTGGCTTGTGCCGGGATGCCTAGCGTCCCGGCCACACGGGCGGGCGCTTTTCCTGGAACGCCCGCACACCTTCGGCTGAGTCTTCGCTGTCCAGCGCGGCCATGAGGGCCGGCAGCCTGAGGCCGCGGGCTTCCTTGGCCGTGAGATGAGAGGTCTGCGTGACCATCTGCTTCACGGCGCGCACGGAGGTGGGGGCGCACGCCAGGATCTGGTCCACCCAGCGTTGTACGGCTGAGTCCAGCTCGTCAGCGGGCACTACTTCGTTGACCAAGCCCATGGAGTGCATTTCCGCAGCATCGGCTTTGCGTCCGGTGAGCAGCATCCCCATGGCCTGCGTGTACGGGACCCGTCGCACCAGTTGGTGGATGCCGCCGTCGAGCGCCAACCGCCCGACCCGGGGCTCCGTCAGGCCGAACTTCGCGCTTGAAGCTGCCACCACGATGTCGGCGCCGAGGACGATTTCCATGCCGCCGCCCAATGCGTAGCCGTTGACCCGGGCGATCACGGGAACGTCCAGGCTGGTGCGGAGGCTCAGGCCGCCGAAGCCGTTGGGATCAAGTCCGGCCCAATATTCCAGTCCGGTCTTGTCCACGGCATCGGCGGACATGTCGGCGCCGACGCAGAAGGCACGGGCGCCGGCTCCGGTGACCACCACGGCGCGTACGGATGCATCGCCTTCCAGCAGCGACCAGATCCCGTTGAGCCGCTCGTGCGTGGCGGCATCCACGGCGTTCAGGACATGCTGGCGGTCGATCGTCACGGTTGCCACGCCGTCCTTGATGTCCAGGGTAACCTCGTCCACGCGTTCCTCTGCGGCAACGCTCATCGCAGGACCCCCAACTGCTGGAGGCGCTCTATGGTTTCGGCGTCGAAGCCGTTCTCGAGCAGGACCTCAACGTTGTGCTCGCCCAGGCGTGGGGCTGCGCGGCGGATCGAGGGGGGAGTGGCCGAGAGCCGGATGGGGGCATTCAGCATTTTCACAGTGCCGACCGAGGGATGGTCGGCCTCCACGATCATGCCGTTGGCCTCGGTCTGAGCGTCGGCGAGGGCCTGTTCCAGGGTGTGTACGGGAGCGTTGAGCAAACCCTGTTCCTCGAGTTTGCCGGTCCAGTACTCGGTGGTGTTGGTGGCGAACTGCTCGCGG
This sequence comes from Paenarthrobacter sp. NCHU4564, assembly GCF_052156435.1. NCBI lineage: Bacteria > Bacillati > Actinomycetota > Actinomycetes > Micrococcales > Micrococcaceae > Paenarthrobacter > Paenarthrobacter sp. NCHU4564. Next base: position 36,739 of record NZ_JBQLIS010000009.1, on the reverse strand, counting down.
AAGATGGCTTGCAGGGCGGGTTTGTTCTTGAACTGTTGCTCCAGCGTGGCGAAGCCCGGGCGCTCGGTCAGGTCTTCGTCCAGTTCCAGCGCCTCGGAGATCCGGGCGAGCGGGTCCGGGGTGAATCCACCCACCATGCACACGGCGCCGTCGGTGGTTTCGAAGACGCCGCTGAGCGGCATGGCTCCCCAGTTGACCTCGTAGCCGCGGTTGAGCTGCATGCATGCTTCCTGCATCTGCAGGTGCAGCATGGAGTCGTACATGGTCACTTCCACCTTCTGGCCGAGGCCGGAGGATTCGCGGGTGCGCAGGGCCAGTAGGATGCCCTGCATGAGGTGCATGCCGGTGATGTAGTCGCACAGGGTGGTGGGGTAGATGGCAGGCTTGGTGTCCTCGGACTCGCGCCGCCACATCACGCCGGAGTAGGCCTGGGCGATCGCGTCCTGTCCGCCTTTGTGGGAGTAGGGTCCTTCAGGGCCGAAGCCTGTGCCGGAAGCCCAGATGATGCCAGGGTTCTTTGCGCGCAGGTCCTCATAGCCGAAGCCCATGCGTTCCATGACGCCGGAGCGGAAGTTGCTGACCACGACGTCGGCGTCGGCCATGAGCCGGTGGAGGACTTCGCGGCCTTCCTCGGTTCGGGTGTCAACGGAGACGCTGCGCTTGTTGCGGTTGATGGAGAGGAAGATCGGGTTGTCCTGGCCGTCCTGGTCCGGGAAGGAATTACGGGAGATGTCGCCGGCGCCAGGACGTTCCACCTTGATGATGTCCGCGCCGTAGTCGCCCAGGAGTTGGGTGCAGGACGGACCCATGAACACCTGGGTGAAGTCGACGATCTTGATGCCCTCCAGCGGGAGGGCTGTTGGTTCCGGAGCCGCGGCGGCGCGGGCCGCCGTCGTGCTTTCCGTATTTTCTGCAGTCATGAGGCTCATGCCGGCACCACAGCATCCGCATCGATGGTGGCGTTCGACGACGGGATGTCACCCGGGTCGGCACCGTGCCGGCGCATGCCCAATTGGATGTCCGCTGCCGCGACATCGCGGACCAGGATGTTGTTCTCGACGGCGAGGGCCGCTGCCACACCGACAGCCTGGCCCATGGCCATGCAGGGCGGAATTTCGCGCGACATCTTCTGGGCTTCTGGGGTGGCGGAGTAGTGGCGGCCGGCCACCAGGAGCTGGTCGACTTCCTTGGGCAGCAGCGAGCGGTACGGGTAGTAGTAGTCGCGGCCGCGGGCCACGGTATCGGCAAAGTGGCGGCGCTGGGTGACGTCGTCCTTGGTCATGATGTACTCGCCCTGCAGGAGGCGGGTCTGGCGGACGCCCATCTGGGAGGCGACATCCAACATGTACGCGTTTTCGAAGCCGGGGAGGTTGGCCCGGACGTAATCCACGGCCTCGGAGATCCGGTCGCGGGCGGCGAACTCGGCCGCGGTCATGTCTGCAGGGTCCACGCCGTCGAAGCCGGTCATGTGCGGGGCGTTGCACCACACGACGCCTTCAATGGGCGTCTTGAGCCACCAAAGTTCCCAAGCGCCGCCGAGGATGCGCTTGATCTTGCGGTTGATGGCTCGGGCTTCCTTGGGGTTGGCCTGTTCGAAGGCTTCGGCTGCGTTGGTGTCCACGTTGCCGAGGCGGAAGACGAGGGTGGTGAGGTAGTTGTCCTTTGCGTAGCTGGCGCCGGCACGCGAAGCGACATCAATATCGCCGGTGGTGTCGATGACGATGTCGGCCAGGAAGGCCTGCGGGCCCAGTTTCGTTTCGCAGATGACGCCCTTGATGACCCCGTTGTCCACGATCGGACGTGAGAACCACGAGTGCAGGCGGAGGTCCACCCCGGCCTCGCGGACGAGGTCGTTGGACACGCGCTTCCAGCCATCGGGGTCGAACGCTGCGGCGTAGCAGATGGGCTTGGGGTTGGTGTGGGAGTGGAAATCGAAGGTGCCGTAGCGTCCCCACTTGTTCCAAAGTTCCTCGGAGGTCCTGCGGTCATCGGCGGGCGGAACGATGGCCAGGCCCAGCTTCTGGAGGCGTTCGACGTACTCGGAGACAATGCCGGTGACGGTGATTTCCTGGCCGTTGATCATGTCATCGAGCACCAGGACCATGCCGCCGGAGGCCAGCCCGCCCAGGGACGAGTAGCGTTCCAGCAGCGTGACTTTCGCGCCGGAGCGGGCTGCGGTGACGGCAGCGGCCACACCTGCTGGGCCACCGCCAACCACCAGCACGTCGGAGTGGGAGATCACGGGGGCTTTGAGGTCTGCGGTGGTGGTAGCGAGTTCGAGGGAGTTCATGTTCTTGGTCCTTACTTGCCGACGTGGATGCCGTTGGTGCGGCGTGCGGCTATGTAGAAAACGATGCTGAGGATGGACAGGACGGCCACGTAGACCGGGAAGACCCAGGTGAGGTTCAGCGACTGGAACCAGACCAGGAGGTAGGAGGCGGTGCCGCCGAAGATCGCTACGCCGATTCCGTAGCCGAGGGCTACACCGGTGCCGCGGATGTTCTTGGGCATCAGGGAGGAGCTGACCACGTTGTAGAGGGTCATGTTGAGTACCAGGACAATGGAGCCGCCCAGCAGGACTGCTGCGAAGCCGCCGATGCCCGGCTGTACGTAGAGCAGCATCAGGAACACGGCCGGGATGGCGAGGACGCGGGTGACCAGGAACCACTTGGACATCGCCTTGCCGTCTGCCAGCTTGCCGACGACCCAGGAACCGATGACGAGGATGACGCCCAGGATAGTGGTGAGGGCGAAGACGGCCGTGGGGTCTTCCTTGAAGCCGCTGCGTGCGGCACTGGGGAGGCCGACGTTCCAGGCGTAGTTGTAGGCCTGTGCAGCGCCGACGACGAAGATGATGGCCAAGACGGACAGCCAGTGCTTGCTGACGCCCTTCCAGACTGCACGGGGCGTGTTGGTGGCCATTTCCTCTTTCTTGAGGGTCTCCGGGAGGGCCCGCCGCAGGTAGAGGACCACGAAGCCGAAGAGGGCGCCGATGATGAACGGGACGCGCCAGCCCCATTCGCCCATTGCCGCGCCCCCGATCACCAGGCTGCACAGGAAGCTCACCAGGGAGGCCATGAGAATGCCGATGTTGACGTAGAAGGACATGATGCCTGCGACGTAGCCTTCACGGCCTTCGGGCGCCAGCTCTACGGCGTGGGAGGTGGAGAGGGGAGCTTCAATACCGGTGGAGATGCCCTGCAGGATGCGGCACACCACCAAAATGATGCCGGCCCAGGCGCCGATGGTGGTGTAGTTCGGGGTGATGGCGATGACCAGGGTGGTGCCGGCCATGAGCATGATGGACAGCAGCATGACGCGTCGGCGGCCAATGCGGTCAGCGAGCGTTCCGAGCAGTATGCCGCCCAGGGGACGGAAAGCGAACCCGACGGCGAACACGGCCAGGGCGTTCAGCGTTGCCGAGAGGGGATCGGTGTTGGGGAAGAAGTTCGGTCCAATGAAGGCTGACAGGAGGCCGAAGACCATCCAGTCGTACCACTCCAGGGCGTTGCCGAGGCCAAGGCCGAGGAGTCCCTTGCGGACTTCGGGCGTGAACTTCGCGTTCTTGCCGGGGGAGTGGGTAGTTGGTTTTGGCGTGGGGACGGCGTTGTCCGTTTGGATGTCGAGCATGGAAGTTTCCTTACGCTGACGCCCCGGAGGGCGTGGGAGGGTATGACGCAGGAACGCCTGTTGAACGAGGCGTCTGATGCGAAAGTGGCAAGGAGTGTCAGCGGCCACGGGATCGTGTCCGGACAGTTAAGGGAGAACGCCCAGGCCGCCTGAGGGCGGGTGCGTTACCACGCGTGTGGTGCGTTGACCCAGATGGCTACGCATACCTCTTCGTAGCTGTTCTTGTACCAGTGGGGGATCTCTGAGGAGTAGGTGATCGAGTCGCCCTCTTCAAGGCTGTAGCAGACGCCGTCCAAGTAGACGTCCTTACGGCCGGAGATGATGTAGCAGAACTCTTCACCGCTGTGGGTAAAAGGTGTTGCGCTGGTGTCGTGCCCTGGGGGCGTACTGATCCATTGCGCTTCGATGCTTCCGTCCCGGTTGGGGGTGAGCAGTTCATGGACTGCCTCGCCCACGGATTCCCGGGTGACGTTTTTCAAGTTACGCCGTTCGGACCTTCTGACCACGGGTGACCTGGACTCGTCCTGGCCTATGAAGAACCTCCCTACGGGGATGTCCAGACCGTGGGCCAACTGCGCCAACGTGGTGAAGGAAGGGTTGGCCATGCCGCGTTCGATTTGGCTGACGATCGCTTGGCTGAGGCCGGTGATGTCCGAGAGTTGGGCCAGGGTCATGCCCTTTGCCTTGCGCATGGTGCGCACCTTGTTCCCGACGGTCGCCAACAGTTCGCTGGTGGCCAGTGGGGCAGGAGTCTCGGTGGTCATTGCCGGGTCCTTTGCTGGATGAGCTAACTCACACAACTATAGTGAAGATTTTTAGCCGGTCAATGATTTTTTTCAATTAAGTAAAGATTTTTAGGAAAGTGGTGATCCAAGCTCGCAGATCGTCCCGAAGACGAAGCGGTCGATCTCCTCCAGCTGTGGGCTGAGCTGCATCAGATGGTCACCACCGGGCAGCAGCTTCATGCTGACTTCCAGCTCCGCGGCGAGCCGTTCAATGCAGACGGCCCCCACCATATGGCTGGAAGTCTTCAAGCTCAGGACCGCGTCCATGGCATCTTCCATGTCCAGGTTGACCAAGGATTGATGGAGCCGTGCTACGCGCCAGGGAAGCAGTTCCACATAGTTCTTGACGAATGTGGTGACGATGGACGCGTCCCCGCCAAGTTCGGCCTGGAGTCCAAGGAGGACAGCGGGATCCACCAGGGAGTCTGTGCACTCGTCATAGTCAGACACCAAACCCCTCCCGCCTCCGAACAATGGATTCACGATTCAACATTAGGTGTCCCGGAACAGCCGTACTGCCCCAAAACGAAAGCTTGATCCAATCTTGAGCGGACCCCGCGGGAGTCTTGATCGGAGGGCCTGACAGTTAGGTTGGTCAGCCGAATGATCGCGGAATGGGGGAGTCCGGGCATGTTTGAAGGAACGGAAAACCTCATGGACGGTGGTGCCCGACCCTCTGCCGCACTGATGGCAGTGATCGTCTTTTGCCTGGCCGTTTTGCTGGGTATCGGAGGAACAGCAGCCTTCGCACTGTGGGAGCAGGGCCACGGCAGCCCGGCCCATCAGTCCGCCGATTCAGTGTCCTCACCGTAGTCGCGGGCTGTACCGAAGCCGCTGTCCAGGAATCCTGTCAGGCGCCTTTCCAAACCCGCCCGGTCTTTCAGTTCGCATTCCCAGACCGTAAGCACCCTCCACCCCTCAGCGTCGAGTTGCCGGCGCTGCAGGGCATCGCGTTCCCGGGTTCGGGCGCGTTTGGCCTCCCAGAACTCCGCGTTGGCGGCGGGCGCGTGGAGTCCTGCCCTGCAGTCATGAAAATGCCAGAAGCAGCCGTTAACAAAGATGACCTTGCGCCGCCCGGCAAACACCAGGTCCGGCCGCCCCGGCAGTTTGGACCCGCCCGCCTGGCCGTGGAGCCTGTACCTGTAGCCCTTGGCGTGCAGCAACTTCCGCACCAACAACTCGGGTTTGGTGTTCTTGCCCCGGATCCGGGACATGTTCCGGCTGCGCTGTTCCGGCGTCAGGAGATCCCGGCTTTCGCCCATGCAACAAGCCTACCCAGGGGAGACGGAGGCGCCGTGGCGGGAACACTCCGCCGTCCATCCCGTGGGCGTGACCTGGACTTTCATGCGCCGGCCACAGTGCGGGCAAAACCTGGGCGGCTCCATCAACAGCTGCTGTTGGCAGCTCTGGTGGGCGTCCGACGTCGGGCCCTCGCCTTTGGTTCCCACCGCACCGCCGCAGTGGCTGCAGTAGCTGCTCACAGTGACTTCTGGAGCTCCTTCATGGGCATGTTCAGCTCGACCAGGAGACTGAGGTCGGCAGTCGCCGGACGGCCCAGCGTGGTGAGGTAGTTCCCCACGATCACGGCGTTGATTCCGCCCAGCAGGCCTTCGCGGGTCCCAAGGTCGCCGAGCGTCAGTTCGCGGCCGCCCGCGTAGCGAAGAACGGTGCGCGGCATGGCGAGGCGGAAAGCGGCGATCGCGCGAAGGGCGTCCTTGCCGTCCATGATGCCCTGGTTCTCCAAAGGTGTTCCGGGACGGGGATTGAGGAAGTTGAGGGGGACTTCGTGGGGGTCCAGGGCGGCCAGCTGCGCTGCGAGTTCCGCGCGCTGTTCCAAGGTCTCGCCCATGCCGATCAAGGCACCACAGCACAGCTCCATGCCGGCAGCCTTGACCATGGCACACGTCTCCAGCCGTTCCTCGTAGCTGTGGGTGGTCACTACCTGCGGAAAGTAGCTGCGGGCGGTTTCCAGGTTGTGGTTGTAGCGGTGGACGCCCCAGGCGGCCAATTGGTCCACCTGGCGCTGGGTCAGCATGCCCAGCGAGCAGGCGATGTTGATGTCCACTTCCTCATTGATGCGGTCGATGGCGAACTTGATCTGGTTCATCAGCTTGATGTCCGGGCCACGGACTGCTGCAACAATGCAGAACTCGGTGGCTCCGGTGGCGGCGGTTTCCTTGGCTGCCTTGACCAGTTCCGGAATGTCCAGCCACACGCCGCGGACGGGTGAATCGAACACCCCCGACTGGCTGCAGAAATGGCAGTCTTCGGGGCACCCGCCGGTCTTGATGGAGATGATCCCCTCCACCTCGACGTCCTCGCCGCAGTGCTTCAGCCGGACCTCATGGGCCAGTTGCAGGGCTGCCGGGATTGCCTCGTCGGGCAGTCGGAGGATGTCAACAAGCTGGGGTTCAGTGAGGCCCTCGCCCCGTCCCAGGACCTGCTCCCTTGCGAGGTCCAGAATGGCATGGGCAGTGGCGTCAGTAGCTGTGTCTGCGGTCATGGACATGACGCTATCGGGGGCGGTGACAGTTGATTTTGGAGAGTAGTCACAAAGGGCCGCGGCCGTTTTTGGGCGCTTCCGTGACCCGCCATAGCCCGTGACCGCTGATGCAGAAGTTACACCTGTGAAACACCGCCGTGACCGTGCGGACAACCAGCGTGACTAGCGTCGTGGGCAGCACCAGGGTTCCAGCGGTGCCCCTGAGAACCCCCATGAGCGAAAGAGAGCAAGGATGAGCGACGTCCTGACCCAAAGCCAAAGACAAGCCACACCCAATGCCGATGCGATCAGCGCGGCCAAAGAGAGCCTGGAGGACTACACCCTCCGGTTTGCACCCAGGTCCTATCGCAAGTGGAGCGCTGGGGTGGTGGCCACAAGTGCGCTGGGAGGCATCGCCTACCTGGCCGACTTTTCCATCGGCGCAAACATCGGCATCGCTTACGGCACGGCCAACGCCGTCCTCGGCATCATTGTGGCGGCGGTCATCATCTTCGTGACCGGCTTCCCGCTCGCCTATTACGCCGCGCGGTACAACATCGACCTCGATCTCATTACGCGTGGATCCGGTTTCGGTTACTACGGATCCGTGGTGACCAACGTGATCTTTGCAACCTTCACCTTTATCTTTTTCGCGCTGGAAGGCTCCATCATGGCCCAGGGGCTGGAGCTCGGCCTTGGGGTCCCGCAATGGCTGGGTTACGCGGTGTCCACGGTCATCATCATTCCGTTGGTTGTTTACGGGATGAAGACCCTCGCCACCCTGCAGGTGTGGACGACCCCGCTGTGGCTGCTGCTCATGGTCATCCCGGTGGGTTACCTGGTGGTTTCGCACCCTGAAAGCATCGACTCCTTCTTCGCCTACTCCGGTGCATCCGGTAATGGTGGGCCGAACCTTGCCTCGGTGATGCTGGCCGCAGGAGTTTGTCTTTCCCTCATGGCACAAATTGCCGAACAGATCGACTACCTCAGGTTCATGCCTCCCAAGACAGCAGCCAACAAGGGTGCGTGGTGGCGCGCAGTGATCCTGGCCGGCCCGGGATGGGTGCTGTTCGGGGCGATCAAGCAGGTCGTCGGGCTGTTCATTGCCATCTACCTGATCGCCACTCTCGACCCGGCGGCTTCAGTGCACGCCAATGAGCCGGTCCACCAGTTCCTGGGCGTGTACCAGGAGATGATGCCGGCATGGCTGGCCATGACCCTTGCCGTGGTGCTGGTGGTCATCTCGCAGATCAAGATCAACGTCACCAACGCCTACTCCGGCTCCCTGGCATGGACCAATTCGTTCACCCGCATCACCAAGACCTACCCCGGCCGCATGGTGTTCGTGGTGGTGAACCTGGTGATTGCCCTGGTGCTTATGGAAGCGAACATGTTCGACTTCCTGAACACGATCCTCGGTTTCTACGCCAACTGCGCCATGGCCTGGGTGGTCACCGTGGCTTCCGACATCGCCATCAACAAGTACCTTTTGAAGATCTCGCCGAAGGTGCCTGAATTCCGCCGCGGCATGTTGCACGCCGTCAACCCCGTGGGCTTTGTATCGATGCTGGTCTCGGCTGGAGTCTCCATCGCCGTCTTCTTCGGAGCGTTCGGTGCGTCCGTCCAGCCCTACTCTCCGATCTTCGCGGTGCTTCTGGCCCTGATCCTCCCGCCGGTCCTGGCGATCGCCACCCGCGGCCGCTTCTACCTGCGGCGCACCGATGACGGTATCGACCTGCCCATGTTCGATTCCGACGGCAACCCCAGCGACCAAAAGCTCCTCTGCCACGTCACTGGTTTGGAGTTCGAACGTCCGGACATGCTCCGCTCGGGTCAGGACGGACCCGACGGCGAGCCGCGGTTCATCTCCTCACTCGCCTTATCCACGGACAAGTCGGGCGCGTTCGTGTTGCCTGCGCAAAAGAACTAACCACGCACAGTGAAGCCCCCGGCCGGTCCGGTTCAGGCCGGGGCCGGGGGCTTACCTGTTTATCGGCAGGATCAGGGTTTCAGGACGACCTTGATGCAGCCATCCTGCTTCTTCTGGAATTTCTCGTACAGCTCCGGAGCGTCATCCAGACCGCCGGTGTGGGTGACCAGGTGCATGACCCCCAGCGGATCGGCGTCGTCCTCCACCAGCGGAAGCAACTGGTCAGTCCAGCTGCGCACATTGCATTGGCCCATGCGCAGCTGGATCTGCTTGTCGAACATCGTGAGCATGGGCATGGGGTCAGCTTGGCCACCATAGACGCCGCTGAGGGAGACCGTGCCTCCGCGCCGCACCATGTCCACGGCTGTATGGAGGGCCGCGAGCCGGTCCACGCTGATGGTTTCCATGGCCACTTGGGCCGGCTTGTCCGGCAGCAGCGAAACAGCCCGGTGGAGGAAGGAAGCCACGGGCGAGCCGTGCGCTTCCATGCCCACGGCATCGACCACGGCATCGGGGCCGCGTCCCAGTGTCTCCTCCTTGACCATGCCTGCCACGTCCGGACTGTAATCCATGGTTTGGACGCCGTGCTGTTCGGCCATGGCTCGGCGTTCGGGGACAGGATCCACGCCGATGACACGAAAGCCTTTGTGCTTGCCGATCCTTGCGGCGAACTGGCCTACTGGGCCCAGGCCCAGCACGGCCAGGGTGCCGCCCTCCGGCACATTGGCGTACTCAACGGCCTGCCACGCGGTGGGAAGGATATCGGAGAGGAACAGGTACCGTTCGTCCGGAAGGTCGGAGTCGATCTTCACCGGCCCATAGTCTCCAAAGGGCACGCGCAGGTACTGGGCCTGCCCGCCGGGAACGGAACCATAGAGCTCGGAGTAGCCAAAGAGGGCAGCACCCGAACCCTTTTCCTTGACCTGCGTGGTCTCGCACTGCGACTGCAGTCCCTGGTTGCACATGTAGCAGTGGCCGCAGGAGATGTTGAAGGGCACCACCACGCGGTCGCCCTTCTTGAGACGGTGGACTTCCGGGCCCACCTCTTCCACAATGCCCATGGGCTCGTGTCCGATCACGTCGCCCTTGTGCATGTAAGGGCCGAGGACTTCGTAGAGGTGCAGGTCCGAACCGCAGATAGCTGTGGACGTGATCCGCACGATCACGTCCGTGGGTTCCTGGATGGTGGGATCCGGGACTTCCGTGACGCTCAGCGAGCGCCGGCCTTGCCATGTCACTGCTTTCACAATTGTTCTCCCTGCCCATAGCTGGAGGTGTCCCGCGCTGCAGGAGACCCTCCCAGCGAAGCAGAGTCGGGGGCGGCGCACAAGGCGGCGAAGCCTCGACTCGCGCTGTCTCCCGGCCTAGATTGGGGCTATGGGTGACCAAGCGCGCAGACCGGACAAAACACCTGACGGAACGTCCGCCACAGAGGTTCCTGCCGACGTCGGGCAGGCTGAAGGCGATCCCGGAACAGGTGACTTCACCACGGAGGTGGACCCTGCGTTCATCCCGGATGACAGCGGCGAGACGCCGGAGGAGAAGCGGGCGCGGGAGCATCCTGAGGCCACTGGCAGCTGACGCGTCACGCCCGGCTCCCGGAATGACGACGGCGGCTTCCGCGCCGCTGCTCTGGAGAGTGCCGTTCAAAAACTAGTAAGCAATCTGATTATTAGTTAAGATGTTGGCAAGCAGAGCATCTGTCGGACAAAGTTGACCGAGGAGTGAGCAGGTTGTCGACCATACAGAACCCACCGGTTCCGGAAAATACATCACGTCCCGCCGTGCAGCCACTGAAGTGCACCAACTGTGGCTCAAGTGAGAACCTGGACCTGGAAACCATCGAATCCATCGAGCCCCACACGGGCGAACTCCTGGTTGCCGTCTCCTACACGTGCACCCGGTGCGAGGCTTCTTTCTCCCATACCGCCACGTTCCACGAAGTGGCCGCAGTCCTCAACAGCCGGAGTGCGATCTCCGGCCTCCTGCAATTTGGCGGGGAGTACTTCCACTGCGGCGAGCCGATGCAGTTTGCCGCGTCGTCCGCGAAGAGCGTTTACGTACCCATCACCACCGAAGACAACGATGATCCGCTGATGGACGTATATCTCAAGACCCGGGTCCTGGAATGCAGGTGCGGCTTCCGTATGGAACTGCCGGCGTGAGCAACCGGCGTACCGTTTGGGCGCAGTGGACATGGGGTACATGACGGGGAACCGGACGTGGGCTGGCAACGGCGCCCAACAAAGCCGTTCACGAGGGAGGTAATCCACATGGATACCGGACTGTTGGTGACCATCATCATTGTGGCCGTGGTTGTGGTGGCCGCCATTATCATCGCCGTGCTGGTAGGCCGGCGCAAGAAGGCGGAAGCCAACCGACACCGCGCCGAAGAACTGCGTGAGAAGGCCGAGCAGGAAGCCGTTGGCGCGCATCAGGCCAAGGCGCAGTCGGCCCAGGCCGAGGCAGCCGCAGTGCAGGCCGAGGTCGAAGCCAACCGGCTGCGCCGCGAGGCCGACCGCCACGCAGAAAAGGCCGACGAAGCGCACGGCCGCGTCCAGGAGCACCTGCGCCACGCGGACAAGCTCGACCCCGACGTCAACACCGGGCGGGACGGCCGCTCCGAGGGGGACCGCTCTGAGCACGACCGCTCGGACCACGACCGCTCTGACCGCGACCGCTCGAACGGGGACCGTGGCCGGTCGGAGGACCGGGACGGCGTTCACGACGGCGGTCAGCGACTCCTGCGGGACCGGTCCCACCGGGACGGCACGCACCGGGACGCCTCAGTGCGGGACGCCTCCCCGAACGGCACCGCAGCGGGCGAGGGATCCACGCGTGATGACTCCGTTCGGGACGGTGCTGCCCGTGACGGGCGGCGGGACGGCGGCAGAAACCTTTAGTTTTTGTGGAAAGAAGCGGAGGCAGGAGATGAGCATCGTGGTGAGGCGGACCGGCCAAGGGGTGCGTGCGGCGGATCCGAAGCGTAACCGGCACGCTGTGGACGTGGTTCTCGGCCACTTGGGCGAAATCGGTCCGGCCGTGGCGGCGTTGCGGCGGGAATCGTCACGGCTTGCCGAGTGGGGTGAAGAGTTGGCCAGGGCGAGGCTCCGCGGCGGCAAAGTGTTCGCCGCCGGCAGCGATGGTTCAGCCCATGAAGCCCAGCGCTTTGCCTCCGAGCTCACGGCCCACGATGCCGCACACAACGGAGGCGGATCTGACGGTTCCTTTGTTGCCATCGTCGCAAACAAGGACCAAGGGCAGACCATCAGTGGCCAGATCCCGGGCGTGGTCCGGCGCGGTGACATTGTGGTGCTCCTGGCTGCCAAAGGCATAACGGAGGATCTCCGCGATGCCGCTTCGGCCGCGAAGTCGGCGGGAGCCAAGGTGTGGGCTCTCACCGGAAGGGAGTCCCGTGACCTGGCCCAGGCCGTCAATGAAGCCATCAATATCAACACAGATCCGCCGCACGCCGAGGAAGCGCACCTCGTTGCAGTCCTGGCGCTGTGCGAATGCTTCGATGAGTCGATGCGGGAATTGGGGAAGAACTAGCTCAGCCGCTCTTCCCCTCCGACTGCACAGGGCTTCAGGCTGGGTGCCCTCCCGACCCGGGAAAGCACCCAGCCCTGCCTCTATCGGGTGCTGGCTGCTGAAGCGGAGTCCTCGGTTACGGGGTCCTGGGCCTCTTCGTACGGGCGCAGCCGGAACAGGGCGACGGCCGCGAGGAGGACTACCACCGCAACGCCGATATAGAGCTGCGTGGGGGTCCAGCCGCTGTCGAGCATGCCACCGACCGCAATAGGGGCGAGGATCGCACCGGCCCGTCCGACGCCGATGCCCCACCCCACCCCTGTGGTGCGGACGCCGGGCTCGTAGGCCATGGGAGCCACCGTGTAGAGACCGGCGATGCAGCCATTGACGAGCATGCCCACCACCACACCTGACGAGAACGCCAGCAGGGGAACAGCGGTGGTGGTAATGAAGAGGACCAGGGTCACGGCACAGAGCACCGTAAAGGCCATCAGGGTCCGCCGCTCGTCCCACTTGATAGTGAGCGCGCCATAGAGCAGCGAGCCGAAGGTACCGCCCATGGTGAGCATGAGTCCGCCGATGATGCCCTGTTGCTCGGTCATCCCGGATTCCACCAGCAGGCGGGGCGTCCAGGAGTTGGCGAAGTAGAAGCCAAACATGGTCACGAAGAAGGAGATCCAGAGCAGGATGCTGGCTTTGCGGTAGCGGGAGTTCAGCAGTGTAGCCACGCTGCCCTGCTGTTTTCCACTGCCCGCAGCAGCGGGACCGAGGGTGACGCTGCCTTCGAGCCGCAGGCGGCGGGCAATGTGCTGGAGTTTCGCGACGGCGTTCTGCGGCCGCCGAGTGCGGAGGTAGTCGACCGACTCGGGCAGGAGGGCCGCGGTGAGGGCGATCGCCAGCAGGGTCAGCAGGCCACCGGTGAGGAACACGGAGCGCCACCCGAAGGCGGGGATCAGGTTGGTGGCGCCCATGCCGCCGAGTGTGGCGCCCACACCGTAGCCGGCCGTGAAGATGCTGACGGCCATGCCGCGGCGGCGGGTGTTGGCGTACTCGCTCGTGATTACGGTAGCCGAGGCGAGGATGCCCCCAACGCCCAGGCCGGTAAGGACCCGCCACAGGCCGAGCTCGAAAGCGGAATTCGCCGTGCTGGAGAGGAACAAGCCCAGGGCGTTGATCGCCAAGGCCACGATGAGGATCTTGCGCCGTCCGTAGCGGTCCGCAAACGGTCCGAGGACCAGGGAGCCTACAGCCATGCCGATGAGACCGGTGCTGAGCAGCCAGCCGAGCTGGGCGCCGGAGAGTCCGAACTCCTTGGTCACGGAGGTTGCTGTGAAGGCCATGGCCAGGACGTCATAACCGTCGAGGGCGTTGAGGAAGGTGGTCACCGCGATGATGATCCACTGGTACGACGACATCCTGGATGCGTCGATTTGGTGTCGGATATCCATGCTGCTGATGCCTCTCAGGGGACGTCGATGGTAAGGATGGCGGGGCGGGGCGTCGGCGCGGCGGAAGCCTCTGCAGCGACCGCACGCGAGACGCAGCAGCACATCCTGGTGTTGGGTTCCTTCTGCCGGTCCGAGTAGAAGACGTCCCGGTGGTCGATCCGCCCGCTGAGCTCAAGCACCTTGACCTGGCACAGGCCACACTCGCCCTTGCGGCAGTCGGACATCATGTCCACGCCCTCGCGCTGGAGGGCATCCAGCACGGACTCGTCCGGGCCGACAATTGTCGCTATCCCCAGCCGGGGGATGCGGACAGTGAATGGTTCAGCCTCGTACCAGCCGCTGTTGCCGAAGGTCTCGTAGCGCAGGTTTGTGGGGTCGAGCTCGCGTTCAGTCCATCCGCGGCGTACGGCGTCCATGAGCCGGATGGGACCGCACATGTAGAGTTCCGCGCCGTCCGGTACTGAACCCACGAGGGCGCGGACATCGAGGGAGGTGCCCTCGGCGTCGATATGTGGCTCGAGGCGGTCCCCGTGGAGGGCGGCAAGGTCGTCGAGGTAGGCCATCGACTCCCGGGAGCGGGCCACGTAGACGAGGCGATAGTCGGCGCCCAGGCGGCGCAGCAGCGCGGCCATTCCGGCGATAGCGGTGATGCCGATGCCGCCGGCGAGCAGGACATAGGAGGGCGCCCCGACCCGAAGCGGGAAGTTCTGCAGCGGCTGGGTAACCTCCAGGACGTCCCCGGGCCGGAGCGAGTGCATGAACACGGAGCCTCCCCGGGAAGCAGGGGTTTGGAAGACGCTGAGGGCGAGATGCGTGCCGTCCTCGGCCGCATCCACCACGGAGTACGAACGGACATGCTGCTCGCCTGCAATGTCTGTGCGGACATCCACGTGCTCGCCCGGGCGCACAGTGCACGGGCGTTCGGGGCGCAGGACGATGCGACGGATGTTCTCGGCGACGTCGGACACTGAGTCGATGGTTGCCTGCTGCCAGATGATCTGGTGGGAATCGGCCACGGTGGAACTCCTCCTGCTCAGGCGTCCGGCAGGGCGGCGAGTCGGCCCTCGGCTTCGAGCGCGCGCTCCAGGAGCCGGCGCACCCACATCCCGCCCATATCGATGTTGAGGTTGTAGAACTCGTAGTCCGGGTTGGCGTCGATCGCCGACTGCTGGGCCAGAAGCATCGCCTCGTCCTCTCCGAAGACGCCGTGCACCCCGCTGCGCAGCTGTGTGGTGATGAGCTGGCTCTCCAGCCGGTAGTTGCGCATGAAAGCCCAGAAGTAGTGGCACGAACGGTCGGTTTCCGGCGTGATGGTGTTCATGACGTAGCCGTTCACTCCCCGTGAGCGGTCGCCCTCAGGCGCTCCGCTCCCCGCCTCCGCTACACCGACATCGATGCAGATCGTTGAGGGGAAGTAGTAGTGGATGATCTGCCACCGGTCCACCTTTCCCTCGAAGTCCGGGAACTTGTCCCGCATGTTCTTCAACCAGAACGGCGGCGCGTCGATGTTGCGCATCCAACGGGTGACTGTCACTGAGGACTCGTCATGGGTCACCTCGAACTCGGATTCGGACAGTTCCTCTTGCCCGATCGATGAGCTGTGAACGAACTCCTCATGGGTGAGGTCCATGAGATTGTCCAAAACCAGTTGGTAGTTGCACGGTGCATGGATGGTCTCACCGTCTCCGGCCCATTCGGAGCTTTGCAGCTGGTGCATGTCGGGTACGAGGCCCGGGTCCGCTTTTGTAGGGTCACCGAGCCACACCCACACATAGCGGTAGCGCTCAACCACGGGGAAGGAGGGAACGGTAGCCGATGGATTCAGGGTTTCCTGCGCGGGCATGGAGGTGCAGCGCCCGGCGGCGTTGTAGCGCAGGCCGTGGTAGGGGCACTGGATCTCGTCGCGGCCCACCAGCTTTCCCTGGGACAGCGGGGCGAGGCGGTGCCAGCAGGAGTCAGCCAGTGCCACGGCCCGGCCATCACCGGTGCGGTACAGGGCCAAGGGGCGACCGGCAACCGTGCGGGCCAGGATCCCTTTGGCGGTGATCTCGTGGTCCCACCCGGCGACGTACCAGGCGTTGAGCGGGGAGGGCAGGAGCTTGGCTGTGGTTGTGGTCTTCGAAGCGGAGACAGACATGGAGCGGTCCTTCATCGTTGAGGGGGCCGGATAGTACCCAAACTAACTATGAAGATAGCTAGTAGGTGAGGTAGACCACATACTAGCTATCTTCATAGTGATATGCAAAGGTCTGTTGGAAGTAAGCTGGGTGAGGGTTCAATACCGACCTGAAAGGACCCGCCTTGACTCTTCGCTCGGCCTTGCTGGCGCTGCTGTCCTCGGGCCCGCTGACGGGCTATGACGTGGCCAAGCACTTCAGTTCCTCCGTGGGCCACGTCTGGCATGCGCCCGATTCGCAGATCTATCCGGAGTTGCGGAAGATGCTCGCCGAGGGTCTCCTCTCCGGCCAGTCCGTGCCATGGGGGACACGTGGAGCCACCAAGACCGAGTATGCCCTCACGCCGGACGGCGAGGACGCCCTGCGGGAGTGGCAGAGTCAGCCCCTGGCCTACGTCCGTGACCGGGATCCTGCACGCCTCAAAGCTGCCTACTTCGAGTGGGCACCCCCGGGCGTAGCGGCCCAACAGTTGCGGGCCCACATTGCCCATTACGAGGAGCAGCGCCTCCAAACGCTTCACATGATCGAGGCCCTCGAGCGGCGCGTCCATCCCACTCTTGCCCGTCGCCTTGGCCGATATGCCGAAGAGGAGCGGGAGCAGGTGGTCCGCTTCAAGGTCTTCGCATATGAAGGGCAGCTCGCCCGTGCCGAGCAGGAAATCGCCTGGGCCAAGAGAGGCCTGCAAATACTTGGGGAGGCGGAGCGGCCCGAAAGCCCCGATCCGTTGTGATCTGCACCTCAATCGGAATAGTTGCAGACGCTGCACAGTTGCTCAGGGTGAACCTGATCATTCTGAAAGGAACTGCGCATGCTGTTTTCTCCGCTGGCACTCGGTGAACTCGAACTCCCCAACCGACTGGTCATGGCGCCGTTGACGCGCCTGCGTGCAGGGCTGGATGGAGTGCCTAACGATCTCATCGCCGAGCACTACAGCCAGCGCGCATCGCTGGGACTGATCGTCAGTGAAGGCACGTACCCGACTCCTGCTGGCCAGTCCTACCCGGGCCAGCCCGGCCTGGTCACGGAGGAGCAGATCGCCGGCTGGAAGAAGGTCACTGACGCGGTCCACGCAGAAGGCGGCCGGATCTTCGCGCAAATCATGCACGGTGGCCGCGTTTCCCACGCAGACATCACAGGTGGTCACGAGATTGTTGGCCCTAGCGCCGTCGCCATCGAAGGTGAAGTCCGCACGCCGAACGGCAAGCAGGCCTACCCGGTCCCTCGCGAACTCCGTACCGATGAGTTGCCGGCCGTCATCCAGGAGATCGTTACCGCTTCCCGCAACGCCATCGAGGCCGGTTTCGACGGCGTGGAACTGCACTCCGCCAACGGCTACCTCCTGCACGAGTTCCTCGCGCCGAATTCGAATGTCCGCACTGACAGCTACGGCGGTTCTCCGGAAAACCGCGCCCGCTTTGTCATCGAGACCGTGAATGCCGTGGTTGAGGCGCTCGGTTCCAACCGCGTGGGTATCCGTATCTCGCCCGAACACAACGTGCAGGGCATTGCCGAGGTGGACGCCGCAGACGTCCGCGCCACCTACGAAGTCCTGGTGGACACCATCGCGCCGCTCAACCTGGCCTATCTGAGCATCCTGCACCACGAACCCAAGGGATCCCTGGTCCAGGACCTCCGCAAGCGCTTCAACGGCACGTTCCTGGTGAACACGGGATTCAGCGAGATCACCACGCGTGAGGAAGCCATCGCCCTGGTGGCAGATGGCCTGGCCGACGGCGTAGTTGTAGGCCGGCCGGCTATCGCGAATCCCGATCTGGCCCGCCGCTGGCGCGAGGGGCTTCCGCTCAACGAGCCCAACGCCGCGACGTTCTACGCCGATGGTGCCGAGGGCTATACGGATTACCCCTTCTACGCCAACTAGGCGCGAAGCACCCCAGCGAAACCACGACGCCGGCACCCACCTGAGGTGCCGGCGTCGTACGTTACCCCCCCGAGCACCCAACTAGGTCGCAGCAGAGCGCGTTTTGAGCGCCCAAAACGCGCTCTGCTGCGACCCAGTTGGGGGAGGGGCGGAATGTGACGCCCGGGAGGGGGCAGTTTGGGCGGGGTCGGGCCCAGGAAGTGCACGTTCCTATAGGATTTGTGCATGCCTGAAGCTTCCCCGAGCTCCGTCCGTGCCGGCTTTCCCGTGAGCCGCCAAGTCCTTGCCGACCACGTCTATGAGGCACTTCTTGAGTGGCTGATGGACGGGAGGCTCGAGCCGGGAGCTGCCGTCAGCATCGATGGCATGGCGCGGGAACTCGAGGTTTCACCGACGCCCGTCCGGGAAGCGCTGGCCCGGCTTGAGCACACCGGCATGGTCCGCCGGGTGGCCCTCAAGGGATATCGCGTAGCCCCGGTGTTCACCCGTGAAGACTTCGCGGAGCTGATGGAAGCACGGCTTTCGATCGAGCCGGTCAACGCGCGCCTGGCGTGCTCACGGATGACGCCCGAGGGCCTGGACGCGCTGAAGCAGGCGGTCGAGGACCTGAAGACGGCTCCCCGTGGTGGGACCTTTGCCGAGTATCGCAGCTACCTTGAAGCCGACGAGCGGTTCCACCAACTCATCGCTGCCCAGGCCAGCAACCAGTTCCTCCTTGCCGCGTACAACACGCTCGGCGGGCAGATCCAGCGTTTCAGATTGTTCGGGGGAGTTGGCATCACTGATGCTGAGCAGGCCATCGCGGAACACCAGGCCGTGCTTGATGCCATGATCGGCGGGGATCCCGAGAAAGCAGCCCAAGCGATGATTGACCACGTGGAGCAAGTCCGGGGTCGCGCGATGGCGGACGCGCCGCAGGACTGACAAGCTCGAGCGCATTGATTGCGCACCCCTTTACGCCAAACGCACCGGATATGAACCGGTAGCGCACCCTTTCGCGCCCGGCGCATAGGTGGGTACAGGTGCGATCGGCGGTAGGAGATGCGCAGCAAACGACCCCACGCCGTGACCCTCTTCACAAGCATATGTATGACATATAGGATCTAGGAAGTTTCCAGCAAAGGGTTGACAGCTTGCCTTGATTCGTAAATCCTATAGGAAACAGGATTGCACGAAGGAGTGATTACTCATGGCGTACACCGCCGAAAACTGGCCCATCACCGCGGCCCTCCTGCAGTTCCCGGGCACGGATGCCTCGGGCCAGCAGGTCAACGACGCCGATGCTTCCGTTTGGGCCGCAGTCCTCCAGGAAGTCAAGGACGCAGGTTTCGCAAACGCAGACCTCACCGACAGCTGGGTCCGCCCAGGCGACCTCAGCAAGGAGCGCCTCGCAGAGTTCAAGCACACGGCAAAAGAGGTGGGCATCGGCGTTCCCGTCATCTCGGCGATCCGCCGCAGCGTCATCCACCAGCAGGACTGGGCTGACAACCTTGCCTATAGCCACCGCACCATCGATGCCGCTGCGGAACTTGGCTGCGAAGTCGTCTCTTTCGGCCTGCACCAGGCCATCACGCCGGAACAGCAGAAGCAGCTGTGGTTCTGGACCGTTGAGGGCTACAAGGATCCGGTCGGAGACAAGGAAGCCTGGAACAACGCCGTCACCCGCATCCGCGAACTTGGCCGGCACGCAGCCGAGGCCGGCATCCTGGTTTCCCTGGAGATGTACGAGGACACCTTCCTGGGCACCGGCGACTCGTCCGTGCAGCTCGTTCAGGACATTGGCCTTGACAATGTGGGCCTCAACCCGGACCTCGGCAACCTGATCCGTTTGCACCGGCCCATCGAGGACTGGCGTGAACTGGTCCACAAGACCCTGCCGTACTCCAACTACTGGCACATGAAGAACTACGTCCGCGACGAAGACGTGGCCCGCGACAGCTACATCGCCATGCCGTCCCCCATGGAGAGCGGCCTGATCAACTACCGCGAGGCGTTCAAGTTCGCTCTCTCCGTGGGCTTCCAAGGCATCCTCTGCGTAGAGCACTACGGCGGCGACGGTCTCAGCGTCACGGCCAGCAACCAGGACTACCTGCGCCGCCACATCCTCCCCAAGAAGGACGGGTACGCGCTGGGCCAGAGCAAGGTGGCCCAAGG
Source organism: Paenarthrobacter sp. NCHU4564 (assembly GCF_052156435.1). Taxonomy (NCBI): domain Bacteria; kingdom Bacillati; phylum Actinomycetota; class Actinomycetes; order Micrococcales; family Micrococcaceae; genus Paenarthrobacter; species Paenarthrobacter sp. NCHU4564. The sequence goes on along the minus strand of NZ_JBQLIS010000009.1, from coordinate 16,723 downwards.
ACGCCAGCAGCCCGCCACCTCCGAGTTCGCCGGAGTCTGACCGCCATGACTCAGATCTTCGACAACCCGGCGGACTTCGCCGATGAGGCACTGGACGGCTTCGTGGCCGCCAACCGCAGCTACGTTGCCCGTGTTGACGGCGGCGTGGTCCGCTCGACGGAAATCCCCGCAGGCCAGGTCGCGTTGGTGATCGGCGGCGGTTCGGGACACTACCCGGCCTTCGCCGGCTTGGTGGGCCCTGGTATCGCGGCAGGCTCGGCGTGCGGCAACATGTTCGCCTCTCCCGCAGCCGGCCAGGTGTACCGCGTGGCCAAGGCGTCCAATGCAGGCGGGGGAGTGCTGCTGAGCTACGGCAACTACGCCGGCGACGTCCTCCACTTTGGCCAGGCCCAGTTGCGGCTGAATGCCGAGGGAATCGAAACCCGTACCGTCCTTGTTACTGATGACATCGCCAGCGCACCCCTCGACCAGATCGAGAAGCGCCGCGGCATCGCTGGCGACCTCACCGTGTTCAAGATTGCCGGAGCCGCAGCAGAAGCGGGACTGAACCTCGACGACGTCGAGCGTTTGGCCATCAAGACCAACTACCGCACGCGCTCGCTCGGTGTGGCCTTTGACGGCTGCACGTTGCCGGGCGCCAAGGACCCGCTGTTCCACGTTCCCGCGGGCCAGATGTCGCTCGGCCTGGGGATCCACGGCGAACCCGGCATCTCCGAGCACCCCATGCCCACAGCTTCCGAGCTTGCTGATCTCCTGGTGTCCAGGCTCCTCGCGGACAAGCCGGACGACGCAGGCGACCGTGTGGTGGCGATCGTCAACGGCCTGGGCACGGTCAAGTACGACGAACTCTTCCTGCTGTTCGGCAAGATCGAGAAGCTCCTCACCGCAGCCGGCCTCAAGGTTGTGGAGCCTGAGTGCGGCGAGCTGGTAACGAGCCTGGACATGTCCGGTTTGTCGCTGACGCTGTTGTGGCTGGATGACGAACTGGAGCAGTACTGGTCCGCGCCCGCCGACACGCCCGCCTTCCGCAAGGGAAGCATGGCACCTCGCGCACCCCGCACCGCTGCGTTGGCGGACGACGCCGAAACCTCCGAGAGCGAACAGCCCACCGAAGCCGCGGCTGACCTCGGGCGGCAGGCGGTGGCCGTGCTCGCGCAGGTGAGGGACGTCGTCGTCGAACATGAGGACGAACTCGGCAAGCTGGACGCGATCGCCGGCGACGGTGACCACGGCATCGGCATGCGCCGGGGCGTGGACGCTGCGGCCGCTGCCGCTCACGCAGCATCCGGTGCGTCGGTCGCGCGGGTCCTTCTGGAGGCCGGTGAAGCCTGGAGCGAAAGGGCCGGCGGAACGTCCGGTGCGCTGTGGGGTTCGGCCGTCATCGCTGCGGGGCAGGCGCTCGGCAACCGGGAGTCCTACGCAGCAGCCGACGCCCGGGCAGCCGTATCCGCATTCGCCAACGCCATCACCGAACTGGGCAAGGCTGACACCGGGGACAAGACCATGGTGGACGCCCTGCTGCCGTTCCGCGACACCTTCCTGGCAGAGCTCGACGGCGGTGCCCCGGTTGATCGGGCCCTGGCAGTGGCCGCCGCTGCGGCTGAGTCCGCTGCCGCGGCAACCGCGGACCTGCGGCCCCTCAAGGGCCGCGCCCGTCCACTGGCGGAGAAGAGCCTCGGACACCCGGACCCCGGAGCGGTTTCCTTTGGACTGATCGCGGCACGTATCTCGCAATTCATCGATTCACAACTGGCCCCTGCCGCCTTCACGGCACCGGCCGGAAACGGAGCAGAAGCATGAGTACAACCGAAGGCTGGCGGATCGTCGTCGGCAATGACGAGGCAGGCGTCGAGTACAAGAACGCCTTGAAAGCGTTGCTTGAAGCCGATCCCCGCGTAGCTTCCGTGACGGACGTGGGCGTTGGGGCGAATGACTCCACCGCCTACCCGCACGTCGCCGTCGATGCCGCACGCAAGGTGGCCGAAGGAGAAGCCGACCGTGCCTTGTTGATTTGCGGTACCGGCCTGGGTGTGGCCATCGCGGCCAACAAGGTCCCTGGCATCCGTGCGGTGACAGCCCACGACAGCTACTCTGTGGAACGCTCCGTACTGAGCAACAACGCCCAAGTCCTTACCCTCGGCCAGCGGGTGATTGGCCTTGAACTGGCCAAGAAGCTCGTGGGTGAATGGCTCGATCACCGCTTCGACCAGAACTCTGCGTCCGCCGCGAAGGTAGACGCGATCTGCTCCTACGAACCCGACTACACGAAGGCAGTCTGACCATGACGTCAACAGAAAACCAAGCCCGGAAGATCGCCGTCGTAGGATCCGGCTACATGGGCGGCGGCATCGCCCAGGTGCTGGCGCTCGGTGGCGCGCGCGTGGCGCTGGCAGACGTGTCCGCCGAAGTAGCGCAGAAGAACTACGACCGCTTGTTGGAAGAGTCCGACCAGTTCATTGCCGACGGTTTGTTCCCGGCGGGCTCCACCGAGATCCTGAAGCAGAACCTGTGGGCCGCCAAAGATATCGAAGAAGCCGTTGCCGACGCCGACTTCATTGAGGAAGCCGTTCCAGAGGTGCTTGAGATCAAGCACGCCACCCTGGCCAGGATCAGCGCTGCGGCCAAGCCGGACGCGCTGATCGGTTCCAATACGTCCACGATCTCCATTGCCGCTCTGGCTGAGGCAGTCACGGGTCCGGAACGGTTCCTGGGCGTTCACTTCTCCAATCCGTCGCCGTTCATCCCCGGCGTCGAAATCATTCCGCACGCCGGAACCTCCGTGGAAACAGTGTCCGCATCGCGGGACCTGGTGCACGCGGCCGGCAAGCAGACCGCCGTCGTGAAGGACGTCACCGGATTCGTCCTGAACCGGCTGCAGTACGCGCTGTTCCACGAAGCGGCGCAGCTGGTGGAGCAGGGGATCGCAACAGCGGACGACGTCGACACCCTGGTCCGTACGACGTTCGGCTTCCGCCTGCCGTTCTTTGGTCCGTTCGCCATCGCGGACATGGCCGGCCTGGATGTCTACAACTTCTGCTACAAGTCGCTGCAGACCGGGTTCCCGGAACGCTTTGCGACGCCGAAGATCCTGTCCGACCTGGTGGAAGCCGGCAAGCTCGGCACCAAGACCGGCGCTGGATTCCTCAACGTTCCGGCCGAGCGCACGCCGGAACTTATCGCTTACCGCAACAAGGCGTATGTGGCCATGCAGAAGCTCATTGAAGAGCTTGGCCCGGCACCGATCAACTAACACTTACAGGAGAAAACGCATGACTTTCCCCGCATCACGGACAGCTGTCGTTACGGGAGCTGTCTCGGAGCGTGGCATCGGCCGCGCAACCGTCAACTACCTTGCCGCGCAGGGCTGGAACATCGGCATCATCGACCTTGACGACGCCGCATGCAAGGCTGCAGCCAAGGAAATCGCCGCCGAGTACGGTGTCCAGGCGCACGGCGTGGGGGCCAACGTGGCCAGTGAAGCCGAGGTCCGCGCCGCCATCGACGAACTGGAAGCCGAACTGCCGCAGATCGTGGCGTTGGCCAACGTTGCCGGCGTCAGCTCGCCCATCGGCTACCTGGAACTCGAACCCGCCGAATGGGACCGCGTGCTCAGCATCAACCTCAACGGCGTGCACTTCGCTACCCGGCGCGCAGCCGAATCCATGGTCAAGAACGGCATCGGCCGCATCGTCAACATCTCCTCCGTCTCCGCGCAGCGCGGCGGTGGCACGTTCTCCAAGACCCCGTACTCAGTGGCGAAGGCAGGCGTCATCGGCCTGACCCGCGCAACGGCACGGGAACTGGGAGAGTACGACATCACCGTCAACGCGATCTCACCCGGCCCGATCGATACCGACATCATGGGCGGAACCTTGAGCGAGGAACGCAAGGACGAACTCGTCAAGGACCTCGTGGTGAACCGGGTCGGTTCCACCCGTGACATCGCCGCAGCCATCGCCTTCCTCATCAGCGAGGACGCCGGATACATCTCCGGCCAGACGCTGAATGTGGATGGCGGTCTGTACATGCACTAGGCGCAGACCATGCGGACCTGGACAAGAGAACGCAAGATCTACCTTGCCGTGGGCGTCCTTGCCTGCGCCGTGGGCCTCGTGCTCATTTTCTTCCCGCGCTGATTCACCCCTGCCAAAGGCCCTGCCTGGCTTTGTGCTGCCCTGGCGCGGCAGCTTCACCACAAACTGACTACCCCTGTGGTTACTCAAAGAGGAGTTTCAATGTCTGTTGCCACCAATTCCACCAAGGAGTTGCTGGAAACGCCGGTCCTGAAATCGGCCATTTCCAAGGCATCGCTGCGGCTGATGCCCATGCTTGTCATCCTGTACATCGTGGCCTTCCTTGACCGCACCAACGTTGGCTTCGCGGAGGCCGCGCTGGAAGTAGACCGGGGCATCACAGCGGGCGCCTACGCCCTGGGTGCCGGGATCTTCTTCATCGGGTATGCCCTGTTCGAGATTCCCAGCAACCTGCTGCTCACCAAGTTCGGCGCCAAGGTGTGGCTTGCCCGCATCGCCGTGACCTGGGGCATTGTTTCTGCCTGCTTCGCGTTCGTCCAGGGTGAGACGTCCTTCGTGATCCTGCGTTTCCTGCTCGGTGTCACCGAGGCCGGACTGTTCCCCGGCGTCATCATGTTCCTTGCTGCCTGGTTCCCCAACAAGGTCCGCGTCAAGATGTTCGCCATCTTCTACCTGGCACAGCCCTTCTCCCAGATGATGGGTGCACCGCTGTCCGGATGGCTGATCAACATCGGCGACCAGGTGCCCGGCGTCGCCGGATGGCAGGTCATGTTCTTCGTTGAAGGCATGCTGGCTGTCGTTGCCGGCGTCGCCGCCTACTTCTTCCTCATCAACAGCCCGCAGGACGCAAAGTTCCTCAGCAAGGAAGAGAAGAAAGCCCTGACCGACGTCATGGCGCTGGAAGACACCGTCAAGGAAGAATCCGGCCCGCGCGGCGTCCTGGCGTCCATGCGGAACGGCCGCGTCTGGTACTTCACCGTGATCTACTTCTGCCTGCAGGTTGCGGTGTACGGTGTCACGTTCTACCTTCCGCAGCAGGTCGCCCAGCTGACGGGACAAAAGGTGGGGCTCGCCGTCGGGCTCCTGGCCGCCATCCCGTGGTTCTTTGGCATCTTTGCCTGCTACTTCATCGGCAAGGCCGCCAACACTGTGGCGCGGCGCCGCCGCTGGGGCACGGCACTCTTCGTCTCCACCGGAATCTGCATCTTCGGTTCCGCGTGGGCCGGCGCCAACCACCTCCCGGCGGTGGGCATCATCTTCATCACCCTCGCCGTGTGCAGCTTCCTGTCCACCGGCCCCATCTGCTGGTCCTACCCGACAGCGTTCCTCACCGGTACTGCCGCCGCTGCGGGCATCGGCCTGATCAACTCCCTGGGCAACCTGGGCGGTTTCGTGGCTCCGATCCTCCGGACCACGGTCAACCAGGTCACGGCCTCAGACACAGGAACCATGGGCGTCTACGCGCTGGGTATCCTGCCGTTCGTCGCCGCAGTGATGATGTTCGGAACGCGCGCGTTCAGCAACAAGGCCGACGAGCTGCTGGGCAAGTGACATTCCTCAAAAGCGGGACCCAGTACATCGGGGTCAGCACCAAGATGTACCTCGGCTACGCGCAATCCCTGGCGTGGTTGCGACACCTGGTGAAAGAAGTGGACGCCCGTCCGGCCCTCGCGGCCGGACGGGTAGTCCCGTTTGTCATCCCGTCCTTCCCCGTGCTGCCGGACGCGTCCGACGTGGTGGCCGGTACGCCCCTGGTGCTCGGTGCGCAGAACTGCGGGTGGGAGGACGGGCCCTGGACAGGCGAGGTCTCCCCGTCGATGCTGGCCGAGCTGGGGGTGGGCCTTGTTGAAATCGGGCATGCCGAGCGGCGGCGCTGGTTCGGCGAGTCCGAGGCGATGATCGCACTCAAGGTGCGTGCCGCCGTCGAGCATGGTCTCACTCCCTTGCTGTGCGTCGGGGAGACCGAACGGGTGCCTCCGGCTGAAGCCGCGGCCTTTGTGTTCGGGCAGATTGAATCGGCAGTGTCCGGCGACTGGTCCCTCGCCGGGAAACTGGCTGTTGCCTACGAACCTGTATGGGCCATCGGTGCTGCGGAACCTGCCTCGGCGCAGTTCGTCTCTGATGTGGTGTCGCGGCTGCGTGGCCTGCTGGCCCCGCAGGACCTGGCCGGGCTGCCCATCATCTATGGGGGCTCTGCCAAGCCTGGGCTCCTTCCTCAGCTGGACGGGGTTTCCGGGCTGTTCCTGGGCCGCTTCGCGCACGATCCCGTGAACTTCGGCCGTGTGCTGGACGAAGCCCTGGCCCTCCCCAGCTAGGCCTCGCGTTTCCCCAAGCTAGCCCCCCGTTCTCCCAACTGGGTCGCACTTGTGCGCGTTTTCAGCGCTCATAACGCGCACAAGTGCGACCTACTTGGGTACTTAGGCGCGCTGGCAGAGGGCGATGAAGCCGCCCAGATTCTCCAGGCCTTCGGGATGTGTGGGCAGGTAGTTGGTCAGTTCGGGTGAACGCACGACGACGGCACGCCACTTCCCGCGCGACACCGCCACGTTGATCCGGTTGCGGGAGAGAAGAAATTCCATGCCCCGCGGAACTTCGTCGGCCGCCGAAGCGGCCATGGACGCGATGACCACCGGAGCCTCCTGGCCCTGGAATTTGTCCACCGTTCCCACCCGGACTGCGCCGAGCCCGGCGGCACGGAGCTGGTGCTTGATGAGTTGTACCTGGGCGTTGTAGGCCGCGACCACCAGAATGTCAGTCTCGGAGAGGGGGCGTGGGGCGGCTTCCTCTTCGGAGGGATCCAGCCACGTGAGGCCCACATGGGCTTGCACCTGGCGCACCACCTCTGCGGCCTCTTCCGGGGATGACGTGGAGTTGCCGGTGTGGTGTACATAGACGCACGAAACCCCGGGCTGTGCAGCGTCGAGGTGTCGCTTTGACGCAGCCGGTGCCGCCTCGAGCCGGCCATCGTAGGACAGGGCGGACACGGCATCGCACAGCGCAGGATGCATCCGCCACGAGAGTGCCAGGAAGTAGCCGAGCTCCGGTGGCAGGGTGTTGTAGCCGTCCGAGAGCCAGCCCAAAGCGGATTCATCAACCGGCTCGGGATGTGTTCCCTGGGTAACCTGTGGCAGTTGCTGGGGATCGCCCAACAGCAGGAGGCGCTTGGCGGCGCGGCTCACGGCCATGGTATTGGCGAGCGAGAACTGCCCGGCCTCGTCGATGACCAGCAGATCCAGTGATCCCTCCGGCACGGTGGCGCCCACCATGGTCCACGCGGTTCCACCGATCAGGGCACCCCCGGGTTTGGCAAGGACGCTTTCGACATCTGCCTTGGCGCATTGCTTCCACGGCAGGGGGTCGTTGTGTTTGACTTCCTTGGCCACCCTCTGCGGATCGACTCCGGCTTTCTCCACGGCAGCGCAGAGCATATGTTCCACCACGGCGTGTGATTGCGCCACGACGCCCACCTTCCAGCCCTCGGCCACCAGCCGGGCCAAAACGTGGGCCCCCACGTAGGTCTTCCCGCTGCCCGGAGGTCCCTGGACGGCAAGGTAGGAGTTGTCCAAATCCTTGACGGCTGCCGTGATCGCTTCGATGTAGCCGTCCGGTCCGGATGGTACGGGCGGCAACTCGCTTAGCGTGCGCAGCCTGGGTGGCTTCCTACGGACCAGATCCAGCGCAGGGTGGTCCGGCCACTCCGGCAGGGTGCTACGTAGGCGGGTGGCCAGAGCGGCCAACGCGGCCTTTTGGCCGGTGGTGGGTATGGGACTGTCCGGCGTCAGTGCCATGGGAAGCTGGTTGAATTCTGCTGAGTCTTTGCGGAGGGGCTCGCAGATGGTGACCGACTCCAGGTCCCCTTCGTCGCCTACGTCGAGGACCTCTGTGTTGTTCCACCCCGCCCTGCCGAGCGCTGCGGATTCCTTGGCCGCCAAAGCGTCGGGCAGGGGAGGGCCGTACATGCGGAAGTAGGTCTTGCCCGGCTCCAGCCCGGCACCGTCCCCGGAACGGCCAACGAGTTTGACGATCCTTGCCGGCTGTTTGCGGGGGCTTGGCTTGGCCCAGTCCTTCGCTACCTCAGCGTGGTCCACAATGAACAAATCCCGCCCGTCCTCCCACTGCGAGGTGGGTTTCTCAAGGCGATCAAAATGGCCCCACCAGTACTGTTTGTCCTCCCGGCGGTGATACCCAACTCCTGCTGCCACGATGGCAATGGCCCGCGCATCCGTTGAGGCACGCTGGTCCTCCGGCAACCCGTCAAGGTAGTGGAACAGCGCCTGTTCCTCCGGTGCGGCTTGGTACTTGTCCTCCTCCGGTGGGGGCCCGGAATCCTCCGACGCGGCATCAGCCCCACCGGGAACAATGCCCCGCTCCGCGGCCCGGGCCAGAAGCCAGTTGCGCAGTTCCAGGGTGGAGAGGCAGTCGTACTCGTTGTAGTCGCGGATGCTTTCCAGGATGGCTGCTGCCTGCTCCGCTTGTCCGGTGTCCCGTGCCGTGCAGTAGTCGGCGTAGGCAACCACGGAGGCGCCGGCGTCGGTCACGTCACCGGACCGCAAGTGCCGGCCCATGTACAGGGGCTCGAGTTTCTTGATGCTGTAGGAGTTCTCCGACACCCGGAGGCTGTGCCGGACGGTGTCATACAGGTCCACCAGGACGCCCTGGCGCAGGAGGTCGTCGACGGCGGCCTCACCCACCACATGTGTCAGTGACAGGTTCCGAAGGGCGGTTTTCTCGTAGGCGGCGTAGTGGTAGATGTGCATGCCAGGGTACTGCGCCCGGCGCTTGGCAACGTAGTCCAGGAAGTCGACGAAGGCTTGCCCCTCTTCAGGCCGGGAGTGCGCCCAGAACGGCCGGAACACTGGTATTGCCCCGGGTTCGGCGGGGTTTTCGATGATCCCGAACAAGTACTCCAGTCCCCATTTGCCGGTTACCGGGTCCTGCCAGAGGGGGTCGCCTTCAAAATCGAAGAAGATATCTCCCGGATCAGGATCGGGCAGCCTGCCCAGGGTGTTGTCCGGCAGGATCTTGTAGCTCACGGTCTTGGCCGTACCCGCTTTGTCCGTGTAGTTGACCGTTCCGTCCGGATTCCCGGTGCCGGTCTGGAGCTGGGCCTGTTCGCGGAGCCGCAGGAGGGTGTGGTCACCCTCCTGGGGAAGGGCCGCCAGTTGGTCGATGGTGGTGACGCCGGACTCGATCAGCTTCTTCCTCCGGCTCAGGCGCATGCCCGCCACCATCAGAAGGTCTCGATGCAGCAGGACCTGCTCGGCACAGAAATCGCAGCGGCCGCACGCGGTATAGCGGGGATCTCCCCACTGGACCGGGCCGGATGCGGCAACATGCTCTACCGTCATTCTGAGGAACCGGTCCCGGCGTTCCCGGAAAACAGGCAGGATCTCCAACAAAGGGTGGTCCGAGTGGACCCGGTTGCCCAGGACCAACGTCACGGTCGGGTCAGGCATGATCCCGGCCTTGAGGAGCTGATCGCCATAAGCTGCCAACTGCAGCAACGCAGTGACCTTGGCGTGCCGGGCCAGTTTGGTGTCGAACACAGCGTATGTGCCGCCCGGTTTCCTGACCAGGAAGTCGGAGCGTCCGTGGAATTGTCCGTCGAAGAACGCAGCCTGGAATACGATGTCCGCCCCGGACCGCAGGGCGTCGATGGATTCCGCGTGCTTGGCCGAAAGGCTGGCGCGGTCCATCGCGGTGGCGGGTTCGACGTCGTACACGCCTTTTCCAGTAGCCGCATCCCAAGGCCCGAACTCGGCGATGAAGTCGTCCAAAACACGGTGTTCGTGAAGATCGCCCAGCTTGGCGGTGCGTTCCAGCATGGCGTCCTTGGCGAAATCCGGGGCTGGCGAGCGTCCCAGTTTCACGTCCAGTGTGCGCAGCAGCTGGTACTCGCAGGTGGCAGCTATGACGAGGTCGCTGGCCGAATAGACTAGGTCCTGCGGTGCGTCCGCCGCTTCCGGATCGAGGAAGAACACGGTGACCTACTCCTTATCCAAGCAAAGCTGAAACCCTTGCAGCCAAGCTATCAGCGGCCACCGACGTATTTAGCGTGCGGTGCCTCTAGACTGCCCCCATGACGCAAGGAACCCACACTACGGACCCCGCCTTCGAAGCAGCTTTCGAGGCAGCTTTTGAGGCAGCACAGAAGAGCCTGCGGGAAGGCGGCATCCCGATCGGAGCCGCTTTGGCGCGAGGCGGTGAAATTATCGCCAGCGGCCACAACGAGCGGGTACAGAACGGCGACCCGATCGCCCACGGCGAGATGTCAGCCCTGCGGGCAGCAGGGCGTCAAAAGAGCTACAGGGACACCACCCTTTACACCACGCTGGCTCCCTGTGCCATGTGTACCGGGACCATTATCCAGTTCAAGATCCCGCGCGTCGTGGTGGGGGAGGCTGAGACCTTCCCCGGCGAATTCGACCTCCTGCGCTCCAGAGGCGTTGAGGTGCTGGTCCTCAACGACCCCCGGTGCGTGGACATGATGCGGACCTTCCAGCGCGAACGCCCCGAACTGTGGGCGGAGGACATCGCCGAGTAGCGGCCATCGCGTGGAAGACCAGTGGTAAAGGTGCGACGGCGGCACCAAGGGCGGGGTGCCGCCGTCGCCGGCTGCTGGGAGCCACATGTCAAAGAGTCATCCGACGACTATTTGGCAGGCTTCCCTGGAGCCGACCGGCGGGAACGGGCCGCCGGAGTGGAAGGGATCAGTTCTTTGACCTGGGCCACCACGGTGGGGTTGGCACCCCGGCTGCCCAGGTCCTTGGCCAGTTTCTCCACCTCGGACTTCGCTGCAGCAGCATCGTCCGCCATGACATGCAATCCGGTCCGCAGCTCCACCAGGTTCCGGTAGGCGATGTTGTTCGCCGCGCCTCCGCCTTCCCGGTAGCTGGCAAGCCCCGGGTCGGTCAGGGCGAGTGCCCGTTCCGGGTCGGCGCTGTGGTGCTTGACAAGCTTTGCTTCCTTCCGGCGGTAGAAGTCGTCTCCCACGGACTGCGCGACGGCGGTCGCGGCCTTGACGCCCAAAGGCTCGCCGCCGAAACGCTCGGCTGCCTCGGTCAGGGTATCCAGGCCCTTGCTCAGGTACGGGGACATGGACCCTTCGAAAGCGAGGGTGAGACCGACCTCGCGGGTGAAGAATACAGGAGCGAAGCGGTCCTCTTCCCGGGTGACAGGGAAACCAACGCGCAGCGGCAAGGTGTTCGACGCCTGGACGATGCCGTCAGTGGAGTACACGGCCCGGACCAGGTACTGGCCCGGCTCGTCGAAGGCGAATCCTTCAACGCCAAAAGCCAGCTGGACCAATTCGCTGTACCGGTCGCTGCCGTCGCTGTCCCCACCCGCCGGTGCCAGGGTCACCGGTTCCGGAAGGCCGTAGAAGCACACCACGGATTCGTGGAGCACCACGGTGCCATTGGGCTTCTGCACGTACACGGTGGTATTTCCAAAACGCGGATCAAGCCGCCCGTCCACCAGCAGTGGAGCGTCGCTGGTGTTCCTCAGTCGGAATTCGATCGCCACCGGCTCCATGTAGTCGAAATGGGGCTTGGAGGACAGCATCAGTTCCACATCGCTGCCGGGACCGGAGACCGTCATGGACCCGGCCGGGGATTCCAGGTGGCCGCCGGACGCCCATGGATCGCCGCCCATGATCACGGCGGCTCGATCCCCGTGGCGCAGGTGGAGCAACTCGTCGTCGTCGAAGCGGAACCTGAAGTTGCCCCAGAAGGTATCTGCGCCGTTGCGCTGGTCGTACTTCCAGTCGTAGTTCATCCAGGAGAGGGAATCGGGCCGCGCCTTGTCCCAGGCGTGCAGGTAGTTGAAAGCGTGGCCGGCCTCGTGGACCCAGGTGTACAGGAAGTGGCGCATTGCCCATGCCTGGTCCTGGGTGGTGGGGGTGATCACCAGGTTGGTGAACCACGAATGGTTGCGGAACACTGCGAAGCCCTGCCTGTCCGGTCCGCGGCCGGCACCGCCAAAACCGGCGGCGGCGTCGAACATGATGCCACCCACCCCGGCATTGTCAAAGATGCCGGCCTGGATGCCCCACATGTTCCACGCCGGCCAGCCGGAGGTGAACTTGCCGAACGAGGTTTCCATGGCGTCGTGCAGTTCACCGACGCTCCAGGACGAGAAGCCGGCAGCACTGTCATCAATCACCGTGTGGACGGGATCCACCGTGACCGCCACTCCGGCGTCGCGGTAGGCGGACTCGATCGTGATGGTGCGGTTGGAAAGGTCGGCCGGCCTGTTGTTGTGGAGGTGCGTGTTGTACACGGGGACCTTGGGCTCGGAATCCACCGAGGCGCAGTAATCCAACTCAAGATTGATATCGCGGAAGCAGTCCGAGCGGTACTCGCAGGCGTATGGCTGGCCCGCTGTGCCCCCGCTGGTGAAGGTTGCCACAGCCCCGGTGATCGCGCCTTGCGACCAGGACACCACGATCTTCACAGTGGTGGCCGGATGGGTTCCTTTCCAGTAGCGGACAGTTCCGGTGATGTGGGCGTTGCACCTGGTGATGCTGACCGTCGGCCTGTCCACGATCCACGATTCCACATACGTCTTCACCAGCTGGAACCGTCCACCCACACGGACGAACCGGGTGCTGTAGAAGTCGCCGCTGACTTTGTTCAGGACAGGGCCCTCCAGGTTCCTTCGTGGATCGATATCCAGGCGCAAATCCAGGGAACTGCCGATCAGGGCAGCACCTCCCTGGCGGCCTTCGTACCTGCCGCTGATTGCTGTGGACCGCCAGCACCGCCACCAGTCTTCCGGTGGCCACGGAACAGGACCGTGCGGCAGGGGCGAAGGATCAGGAAGGGGAAAGGGGCCAGGGCCCGGTGGGACCGGCGGGAGCGGCGGTACGGGAAGGGGGCCGTCGGGGACAGGTGTGAATTGGGATCCGGGGACGTTGGGGGAGTCCATGGGGGTTCTTTCTCGCGCTGGAATCACATGTGCGTTCGCCTGGGAGTTCGCTCAGGCGGCATGCCGGTTCCGGGCAGGGGGTGCGAATGTGGAAGCCCTTACGAGTCAAGGATGGCCAGTGCCCAGAAGCCGTGCGTAACCCGAAAATGAGGATACTCCAGCGAATGGAATATATCCAGAGGGGTTGCGGAATTTTCTCCCCTCCGGGATGTTCCGGCCGCTGGTCAGCGGTAGCAGCCAAGCGTAGGCTGGCATGTATCGGCGCAGGAGCCGAAGGACCCCGCGTCGATGAATCCCAATCGATGAAGGAGGACCCATGAGTGTCGTACGCGAATTCATGACAACGGATGCCCAATGTATCCCGGAAGACAGGACTCTCCAGGAAGCCGCCCGCATGATGAGGGATCTGGACTGCGGTTCACTCCCGATCTGCGGCATGGACGGCAAGCTCACCGGCTTCATCACCGACCGCGACATCGTGGTCAAGTGCCTGGCCGAGGGCAAGGATGCACGCGAAGTCCGTGCCAGCGAACTCGCTACCGGCAAGCCCTACTGGATCGACGCGGACGCCAACGTTGACGAGGCCATCTCCATGATGGAGGAGCACCAGGTGCGCCGGCTTCCTGTCATCAGCGACCACAAGCTGGTAGGCATCATCAGCCAGGGCGACATCGCCAGGAACTACTCGGAACAGCGCGTGGGCGAAATGGTGGAGCACATCTCCGCCAAGGAGCACATGCACCACTGAGGCGTCCGCCGTCGTTGAGGCCCTGGGGCAGTCAACCATCCGGCCCAAACCCATGAATCCAGCCGCCGCGAAGCGCTCCCCGTCAGAGGAACGCCTCGCGGCCCGTTCCTTCACGCAACACCAGCCCGCCCTCCTCGATGGAGACGATCAGGCTCTTGGGTTTTCCCGCCAGCTTCCTGGTGGCGCTGAGATTCCTGCTGCTGACCTCCACGCCCACGGTGGCGCCCTTGGCCGGCAGCTCCACTGTCAATTCATCGGCCATGCCCAGCAGCATCTTGGTGGAAACGTTCCGCTGGGACACGGCTTCCTTGCCGTTGACGGTCACCGACACGTCATCGGACTCGAACCCGTCCTGGAGGATGATCAGCAGTTCCTGCATGCTCCAACTACAGCACCAAGACCCCGTTCCGGATAGGCCCTGTGCTGCCCCGACCTGAAAACTGTCAGCCGGGTAAGGCAAACTGTCATGGTGACTGAACTACTCCACACAGACGCTGCCATCTATGAACTGATCGCCAAGGAACTTGGTGTCAAAGCCTGGCAGGTCAAGGCCGCCGTGGAACTGCTCGACGCCGGATCCACCGTTCCGTTCATCGCCCGCTACCGTAAGGAAGCCACCGGGACGCTGGATGACACCCAACTGCGGGACCTGGAAGAACGGCTCCGCTACCTGCGGGAGCTTGAAGAACGCCGCAAGAGCGTCCTCGAAGCGATCGAAGCCCAAGGCAAGCTGACCCCGGAACTGCGTGCCGCCGTCGTGGGCGCAGACACCAAGGCGCGGCTGGAAGACATTTACCTGCCCTTCAAGTCCAAGCGACGCACCAAAGCGCAGATAGCCCGCGAAGCCGGGCTGGAGCCGCTGGCCGACGCGCTGCTGGCAAACCCCCGGCTGGACCCCGTGACGGAAGCCGCCAAGTACCTCAACGCAGAGCACGCGGTGGAGGACTCTGCGGCAGCGCTCGCCGGTGCCCGGGCAATCCTGGTGGAGCGCGTGGCCCAGGATCCCGACCTCGCTGAGGACCTGCGTGAACGCCTGTGGAAGCAGGGACGCATGGTGTCCCGCGTCAAGAAGGGGATGGAAAGCGAAGGCCAGAAGTTCAAGGACTACTTCGACTTCACCCAGGTCCCGTCCGGAATGCCGTCGCACCGCGTGCTTGCCCTCTTGCGCGGCGAAAAGGACGGTGTCCTGGAGTTGGACCTCGCCGAGGCAGATCCCGCGGACGACGACGCCCTGGCCGCCGCCCGCACCAGGTACGAGAACGCTGTGGCCAAGTGCCTTGGAGTCGCCAACCAGGGCCGCCCCGCTGACCTGTGGCTGACACAGACGGCACAGCTCGCGTGGCGCGGACGCATTCTGGACCGGCTCACCACCGACCTTCGCGGTCGTCTCTTCGCCGACGCCGAGGATGAGGCCGTCCGTGTCTTCGCTGCCAACCTCCGGGACGTCCTGTTGGCCGCTCCCGCCGGCAACCGGGCCACGCTGGGGCTCGACCCCGGGCTCCGGACCGGCGTCAAGGTGGCTGTGGTGGACGGCACGGGCAAAGTGGTTGCCACGGACACCATCTATCCGCACGCGCCGGCGAAGAAGTGGGACGAGGCTTTGGCCACGTTGGCACGCTTGGCCAGGCAGCACAGCGTGGAACTGGTGGCCATCGGCAACGGCACAGCTTCGCGGGAAACGGACAAGCTGGCAACGGAGCTCATCAAGTCCCTCGATGCCGCAGGCATGCCAGGGGTGCAGAAGCTGGTGGTCTCGGAGGCCGGCGCATCTGTGTATTCCGCGTCGGCACTGGCTGCCTCCGAGCTTCCGGGCATGGACGTTTCGCTCCGCGGCGCGGTTTCCATTGCGCGCCGCCTGCAGGATCCCTTGGCGGAACTGGTCAAGATCGAACCCAAGTCGATCGGCGTGGGGCAGTACCAGCACGATGTCACGGCGGCCAAGCTCGACCGTTCGCTCGATGCCGTGGTGGAAGACTGCGTGAATGCCGTGGGCGTGGACGTCAACACCGCCTCCCCGGCGCTCCTGAGCCGCGTGGCAGGTGTTGGTCCGCTGCTCAGCGAGAACATCGTGGCCTACCGGAATGAGAACGGTCCCTTCGGCAAGCGCAGCGACCTGAAGAAGGTACCCCGGCTGGGGGCCAAGGCGTTTGAACAGTGCGCGGGATTCCTCCGGATCACTGGCGGGGCAGAGCCGCTCGATGCCTCCAGCGTTCACCCGGAAGCCTACTCAGTCGCTCGAAAAATCCTGGTTGCTGCCGGCGGTGGTCCAGCCACGTCCCTGGATCCGCAGGCTTTTGTTGATGGAACCTTCGGGTTGCCGACGGTCAAGGACATCATGTCCGAGCTCGAAAAGCCCGGCCGTGACCCCCGTCCTGCCTTCAAGGCAGCCTCGTTCTCCGAGGGGATCGAGAAGATCTCGGACCTGGTGCCCGGCATGATCCTGGAAGGTACGGTGACCAACGTTGCCGCGTTCGGTGCCTTTGTGGATGTCGGCGTACACCAGGACGGACTCGTCCACGTTTCTGCCCTGTCCAACAAGTTCGTCTCCGATCCACGCGAGATCGTGAAGTCCGGCCAGGTGGTAAGGGTCAAGGTGCTCGAAGCCGATCCGGAGCGCAAGCGCATCTCGTTGACGTTGAGGCTCGACGACGAACCCGGTACCGCCGGGCGTGGTGCGGGTGGACGGAGCGCAGGCGAACGTGACAGCGGCCAGCGCGGGAATGGCCAGCGTGGGCAGGGCCAGCGCAAGCAGGGTGATAACAGGCAGGGCGACCGTCGGCAGGGCCAGGGCAACCCGCGCACCGGTAGCCCCCGCCAAGGCAGTCCCGCGCCGGCGGACACGGCCATGGCCGAAGCCCTCCGACGCGCCGGCCTCGGCAAATAACACCGCCCCAGCCCACAGATACCCACCCCTCACCCAAGTAGGTCGCAGTTGTGCGCGTTTTGAGGGCTCATAACGCGCTTAACTGCGACCCAGTTGGGGAAGCCCGGGGCTTAGTGGCCCTGAAATGCC